>DDFE01000138.1:16847-39841 GCA_002336985.1 Sphingomonadales bacterium UBA1936 | reverse complement strand
CGTCGCCGCTCGCCGGATTGATCTAAATCACGGAACTCAATCCGTTACGGTCCGTTTTCATGCCCGACACCGCGAGTGGTGCCGAGTGAAAAGGATTTCGCGATGGGCGAACTGACCGACAAGATCAAAGGCCACACCAACGAAGCAATCGGCAAGGCAAAGCGCGCCATCGGCGATGCTACCGATAACGAACAGCTCCGTGCCGAAGGCGACCTTCAGGAAGCCAAGGGCGACCTGCAAAAGGGCGTCGGCGCCGTGAAGGGCGCGCTGGGCGACAAGGTCTGACAAGACAGCGGCCGGTTTTCGAACCGGCAGGCGAACGAAAGGGCCGTCCCGATGCGACCGGGACGGCCCTTTTTTATGGAAATTCGCCCCTCGAGGGGCGACGGCGAAGCCGGGGGTGGGCGCTGTTGCCGTGGGCCGCTGCGCTCACCGCGAACGTGTTCACCCCCTCCGCTTCGCTCCGCCGCCCCTCGAGGGGCGGATTGTGGGGCGTGGCTATCTCGCCCTTAAAGCCGTGATTGTCGTCCCTGCGGAAATGCGCTCGATCTCAGTCTTGAGGTGCAGCAGTTTGACACCCGGCTGCGCGAGCGCGCGGTCGAGAGTGGGCGCGAAGTCCGCCGTCGCTTCAACCGTTTCGGCCCATGCGCCATAGGCGCGGCCCAGTGCTGCGAAGTCGGGATTGTGCAGCACGGTGCCGCTCACCCGCGTCGGATATTCGCGTTCCTGGTGCATGCGGATGGTTCCGTATCCGCCATTGTCGATGACCAGCACCAGCATGTCGCAGCCATGCTGCACCGCGGTCGCCAGTTCCTGTCCGTTCATCAGGAAATCGCCGTCGCCCGCAAGCGCCACCACTTTCCGATGCGGAAAACGCAGGCTGGCGGCGACGGCCGCCGGCGGGCCATAGCCCATCGCGCCTGCCGTCGGCGCAAGCTGGCAGCTGGGGCCGGAATAATGCCAGTAACGGTGCCACCAGCTGCTGAAGTTCCCGGCGCCATTGCAGATGAACGTATCGGCGGGCAGCCGTTCGCGCATCGCCGCGACGCACTGGCCGAGGTCGAGCGGCGTTTCGAACGGCGCGGGCGTCGACCATGCACGCCATTCCTCGTTCGCCTCGTCACCGTCCTTGAACCGGATGATGTCGTCGTCCCACAATGCCGCCATCTCGGCAAATTCATGCGGATAGGCGCAGATCGGCAGGTCGGTGCGATAGACGCGGTTGAGTTCGGTCGGATCGGGATGGACGTGGATCAGCACCTGGTCGGGATGGTCGGGCGTGACCAGCGTGTAACCGTCGGTCGTCGCTTCTCCCAGCCGCGCGCCGACCGCGAGGATCAGGTCGGCGTTTTTGATCCGCTCGACGAGCTTCGGGTTGGGGCCATAGCCCAAGTTCCCGGCATAGACCGGGCACGCATTATCCACCGCGTCCTGCCGCCTGAACGCGGCTGCCACCGGCAGGCCGATCCGCGTCGCGAACTCGGCGAAATAATGCGCGGCGCCCGCGTCCCAGCCCGCGCCGCCGACGATGGCGACAGGCGCGCAGGCGTCCTTCAACAGGGCCATCACCTGTTCCATCGCCGCGCCATCAGGATCCTGTTCGGGCGGGGCGACGCGCGGGCGGTCGCGCGCCTCGACGACATCGCACAGCATGTCTTCGGGAAGCGCCAGCACCACCGGCCCCGGGCGTCCGGCCATGGCGGTCGCATAGGCGCGCGCGACATATTCGGGGATGCGCGCGGCATCGTCGATCCGCGCCGCCCATTTGCACAGGGGCGCGAACATCGCGGCGAAATCGACTTCCTGAAACCCTTCGCGGTCGCGCATGCTGCGGTCGACGTCGCCGATGAACAGGATCATCGGCTGCGAATCCTGCATCGCGACATGGACGCCGATGCTGGCATTGGTTGCGCCCGGCCCGCGCGTGACAAAGGCGATGCCGGGCCGCCCGGTCATCGTACCGTCGGCGCAGGCCATAAAGCCGACGCCGCCCTCTTGCCGGCAGGTCACGGTCTGGATCTGCGGCGTGTCGTGCAGCGCATCGAGCACCGCGAGAAAGCTTTCGCCGGGGACGTGGAAGATGCGGTCGCAGCCCTGGATGAGCAGCTGATCGACGAGAATGCGGCCGCCGGTGCGGGGAGAGATAGTCATGGCGCAGCTCTAACGGTTGCGGTCTGGCGCGTCATCCCTGCGGTTGATCCATGTTGTTTTGCGTTCATGCAACCTAAGCGCGACTGGTCCGTTTCGCTATCGTATCCATTCACAACACAAGGGCCGTGTCATGCGTAAATTCCTGCTTTCTTTCGCCGCCGTTTCGCTCGTGGTTCCTGCCGCCGTGACGTTCCCGACATCGGGCGCGGAAGCGCAGACCCGCACCTACAAGGGCAAGTCGAAGCGCTATTACAAGAAGTGCCGCTATTCGTCGGGCACGACCGGCCTTGTCGCCGGCGGTGTCGGCGGCGCAGTCCTCGGCGATGCGGTGATCGGCGGCGGCATCGCCGGCCCGGTGATCGGTGCCGTCGGCGGCGCGCTTGCAGGCCGTGCGATCGATCGTACGATCACCGCCAAGAAGCGCTGCCGCTAAGTCGCGATTTCCCCTCCCCGACGGGGAGGGGAATTTGCCATCACGCCGTGTGGATCGCCTTCACGGCCATATAACTTTCCAGCCCTTCCGATCCGCCTTCGCTGCCGAAGCCGCTGTCCTTGACGCCGCCGAACGGCGCGTCGGCGCTCGAGATGGCGAAGGTGTTGATTCCCACCATCCCGCTCTCGATAGCGTCGCCCAGCATGTTCGCGCGGCGGCCGTTTTCAGTGAATGCGAATGCGGCGAGGCCGAGCGGCAGGCGGTTCGCTTTCTCGATCGCATCGTCGAAATTCTCGAACCGCGCAGTAACCGCGACCGGGCCGAACGGTTCGTTCGACATGATGTCGGCCTCGTTCGGTACGTCCGCAAGCAGGGTTGGCTTGAAGAAAAAACCGCCGTCGCCACGCTCGCCACCCGCCAGCACGCGCGCGCCCTTGGTCCGGGCGTCGTCCACCAGCGCCTCGATGGCATTCGGGCGGCGCACATTGGCCAGCGGACCCATTTTCGTCGCGGCATCGAGACCGCTGCCGACCGTCACATTGGCGGTACGCTTTGCAAATCCATCGAGGAATGCATCATAAATCCCTGACTGGACGTAGAAACGCGTCGGCGACACACAGACCTGCCCGGCATTCCGGAATTTCTGCGGCACGACCATATCGAGCGTCTTTTCAAGGTCGCAATCGTCGAAGATCAGGACCGGCGCATGGCCGCCCAGTTCCATCGTGACGCGCTTGAGACTGTCCGACGCGAGCTTCATCAAATGGCGCCCGACCGGGACGGAGCCGGTGAAGCTGACTTTCCGGATGACGGGTGAGGCGATCAGGTGCCGGCTGATCGTGTCGGGTACGCCGAACACCATCTGGCACACGCCCGCGGGCAGCCCGGCATCGACCAGGCAGCGCATCACCGCATTGGCGCAACCCGGCGTCTCCTCCGGCGGCTTGGCGATGACCGAGCATCCGGCGGCGAGTGCGGGCGCGAGCTTTTTCGCCATCAGGTAGACGGGGAAGTTCCACGGGCTGAACGCGGCGACCGGTCCCACCGGCTGCTTGATGACGATCGAACGCTGTCCTGCCGGGCGGACGAGCACGCGTCCATAATTGCGCTTCGCTTCTTCTGCATACCAGTCGAACATCTGTGCCGCGCCTTCGACTTCGCCGCGCGCTTCGGCCAGTGGCTTGCCCTGTTCGAGCGTCAGTGTCCGGGCGATGACATCCCCGCGCTCGCGCATCAGTGCGGCGGCCTTGCGCAATATGGCGGCGCGCGCATCCACGGGTGTGTCGCGCCACAATTTGAAACCCTTGTCCGCGGCGGCGAGCGCCTCGTCGAGGTCGGCGGCGGTGGCGAGGGGCACTTCGGCCAGCGTGCCGCCGGTTGCCGGATTGACCACATCATGGGCGTCGCGCCCTTCGCCAACGCGCCAGCTGCCATCCACGAACAGGGCGAGGTCGGCGGCGTAGTCGGTCATGATCCAGTCTCCAGAGTTGGCGCGTTCGAGTTAGTTAAATCCGCCAGCGTTTCCAGTGGCAGAACAGGATTGATACTGCTGCACATACGATTGCACGATTTGCGCGCAGGCCGATCCTCGCGCGCGGGTTGCCCGTGAAAGCCCCGGCTTCTATGGCCCGAACAACAGGGTTGGGACGAGGGTTACATGAAAAAAATCTACCCCGATGCGACGACGGCTCTGGCCGGATTGCTGCGCGACGACATGACGATTTGCTGCGGCGGTTTCGGCCTGTCCGGAATGCCCGAACGCCTGATCGACGCGATCGAGGCTTCGGGGGTGAAGGGCCTGACCATCGCGAGCAATAACGCAGGCATCGACGGCGTGGGCCTGGGCAAATTGCTGCGCAGCCGACAGGTGAAAAA
Source organism: Sphingomonadales bacterium UBA1936 (assembly GCA_002336985.1). Classification (GTDB taxonomy): domain Bacteria; phylum Pseudomonadota; class Alphaproteobacteria; order Sphingomonadales; family Sphingomonadaceae; genus Sphingomonas_O. The sequence goes on along the minus strand of DDFE01000138.1, from coordinate 35,382 downwards.
GATGATCTCGTCCTATGTCGGCGAGAACAAGGAATTCGAGCGGCAGTACCTGGCGGGCGAGCTCGAGGTCGAATTCTGTCCGCAGGGAACACTTGCCGAGCGCTGCCGCGCGGGCGGCGCGGGGATCCCCGGCTTCTACACCAAGACGGGCGTCGGCACGTTGGTCGCCGAGGGCAAGGAAGTGAAGAATTTCGACGGTCAGGACTATATTCTGGAACGCGGGATCGTGGGCGACATCGCCATCATCAAGGGGTGGAAGGCCGACGAGAGCGGCAACCTGGTCTTCCGCAAGACCGCGCGCAACTTCAATCAGCCGATGGCGACCGCAAGCCTGATGACGGTCGCAGAGGTCGAGGAAATCGTACCTGTCGGATCGCTCGATCCCGACGCGATCCATGTGCCCGGTGTCTACATCAAGCGGCTGATCTGCGGTGCGCCGTACGACAAGCGGATCGAGTTCCGGACGACGCGCGAGCGTACGGCCGCATGAAGGCCGCGCTTGCCAGCCTGACGGCGCTGGCGCTTTCCGCCTGTGCGACGACGCCGGCCCCTGTCGCGGTCGCGGCGCCCGCATCGCCGCCGCCCGCTGCGACTTCGCCGGTGAAACCCACGCCGCCGCTGCCCCCTGCCGGGCAGCAATGGCTGTTCGCGTCCGCCGAAGGGGCCGTGGCGACGCGCCAGACCTACGGCGAACTCGCCGCTTATGTGCAGCATGCGATCGCCAAGCGGCCAGTGGATTCGGTCGTCCTGGCGGCGGGCGCGACGCCTGCGGCCCCGGCGTTCGTGCCGTGCGATAAAAAGCCGTTCGCCGTGGTGTTCGACGCGGACGAGACGCTGATCTTCAACCTGGGATCGATGCGCTGGTTCGCCGAACATGGCGTCGCCTTCGATCCCAAGATCTGGGACGAGTGGGAACGCACGGGCGCCGGCAAGGCGATGGCGATTCCCGGCGCGACAGAGGCACTGGCGGCCTTGCGGTCGCGTGGCGTAACCGTAATCGCCAACACCAACCGCAGCACGGCGACCGCCGAATATACCGTCGCGACATTGCGCGCCGCCGGGCTCGGCGAATTCCGGCATGGTGAAACGCTGTTCCTGATGGGCGACGATGCCGACGGATCGAGCAAGGACATGCGCCGCATGACCATCGCCGCGAAATATTGCGTCATCGCAATGGTCGGCGACCAGCTCGGCGATTTCTCACAGCGGTTCAACGACAAGGGACTGAGCATCGAGGCGCGCCGGACGATGGCCACGGCGACGCCCATAGCCTCGCTGTGGGGCCGCGGCTGGTTCCTGCTGCCCAACCCCGTTTACGGCCCCTCCATCCGCGGTACTTTCGACGAGGTTTTCCCCGCCGACAGCCGCTGGGCCCCATCCGAAGGACAGAAATAATGGCCTGGACCCGCGACGAAATGGCAGCGCGTGCCGCGAAGGAGCTGCAGGACGGCTTCTACGTCAACCTGGGCATCGGCATCCCGACGCTGGTTGCGAACAATATTCCAGCAGGGATGACGGTCACGCTGCAGTCGGAAAACGGCATGCTCGGCATCGGGCCGTTCCCCTATGACGACGAGGTCGATCCCGATCTGATCAATGCCGGCAAGCAGACGATCAGCGAGTTGCCCTCATCGAGCTATTTCGGGTCGGAACAGTCGTTCGCCATGATCCGCGGCGGGCACATCGACCTGACCGTACTGGGTGCGATGGAAGTGGCCGAGAACGGCGACATCGCCAACTGGATGATCCCGGGCAAGATGATCAAGGGCATGGNNATGGGCGGCGCGATGGACCTGGTCGCGGGCGTCAAGCGCATCATCGTCGTGATGGAGCACAACTCGAAGGACGGCAGCCCGAAGTTCATCCCCGAATGCACCTTGCCACTGACTGGCAAGAACGTCGTCGACATGATCGTCACTGACCTCGCCGTATTCCAGCGGCCGGACCACGCGTCACCGTTCAGGCTGATCGAGCTGGCGCCGGGCGTGACCGCGGATGAAGTCGCGGCGAAGACGACGGCAAAATACGTCGGCTGATGTACACGCTGATCACGGCGAACCGGAATTATTCCAGCTGGAGCCTGCGGCCCTGGCTGCTGATGCGCGTGTTGGGGATCGAGTTCGAGGACCGGATCGAACCCTTCGCCGCGCAGGATAACCGTGCGGCATTCCGCAAGTTCTCGCCGTCGGGCACGGTGCCGGTGCTGATCGACGGCGACCGGACGATCCACGATTCGCTCGGCATCGCCATGTATCTTGCCGACCGGCATGAGGGTGTCTGGCCCAGGGATGCTGATGCGCGCGCTTGGGCGCAGGCGGTCACGGCCGAAATGCACGGCGGCTTCGGTGCGCTGCGCAACGACTGCACGATGAATGTCGGCGTCCGCGTGCGGCCCAAGCCGATGTCGCCCGCATTGCAGCGCGACGTCGCGCGCATCCGCGAGATTTTCGAGGATGGATTGAGCCGCTTCGGCGGACCCTGGCTTGCAGGGTCCGAATTCTCTGCGACTGATGCGTTCTATGCGCCCGTTGCTTGGCGTGCGCGCACCTATGGTCTGGATGTGGGGGCGGGGCAGGCGTGGGTCGATCACATCATCGCGTCGCCCGCCATGCAGCAATGGGAAAATGCTGCACTCGCCGAAAGCTGGCGCGAAGCCGAGCATGAGGCGGAACTTGCCGCCTGTGGAGACGATGTCGCGGATTACCGCGCCGTTTAGCGCACCTGCATATCCCTGTGGATCATTTGGTGGGCAATTCTGACGCGCTTTGTCACATTTTGCTTGCGCGTTCCTGAAAACGCTGATTCTTTAAAGGTTAAGGAATGGGCGGGTACGTTAACCAAATGACGAAATCTCGAGTCGTACGTGTCGGCGTCCTCGCGGGGATCGCGGGTGTTGGCACCCTTATCGCGGCGTGGGGTCATGCCTCGACGGGTGCGGCGAGTGCCTGGCGGACATGGGGGCAGTCGGCGACGGTCATGCTGCCGCCCGCAGTCGATAACCGCTACGCGCGCATCGACTACGACAATTTCGATGCCCGCGTTCAGGGTGTGATGGCCGATCCGTCGATGGTCGGCCTGGGCGTCGTCGTCGTCGAGAACGGGCGCATCACCTATGCCAAGGGCTTCGGCACGACGCAGGCGGTCGGCGGCGAACCCGTCAGCGCACGCACGGTGTTCCGCTGGGCTTCGTTGTCGAAGGGCGTAGCCGCTACCATGGTCGGCGAACTGGTGAACGACGGCAAGGTCTCGCTCGAAGCGCCGGTTTCCAACTACGCGACGACGCTGCGCCTGCCTGCGGGCGGAGAGACGCGCGCGACGGTCGACGACCTGCTGTCGCACCGCCTGGGCATCGTGCGCAATGCGCTCGACAACAAGCTGGAAGCGGGCGTCGATCCCAAACTGCTGCGCCCGCAACTGGCCGCACTTCCCGTCTTCTGCGCGCCCGGCGCCTGTCACACCTACCAGAATGTGGCGTTCGACGCGGCGAGCGAGATCGTCCAGAACATGACCGGCAAGTCGTACCAGTACGAGGTGCAGCAACGCCTGTTCGCGCCCTTGGGCATGATCGACGCCAGCGTCAGCCGTGCCGGCCTGGTCGCATCGCGCAGCTGGGCGAAGCCGCACGTCGGCCGCCGGACGGTCGCGGTCAACGACAATTATTATCGCGTACCGGCGGCAGGAGGCGTGAACTCGTCGATCCTCGACCTCGGGCGCTGGATGCAGGCGCAGATGGGTGAGGCGCCCGAAGTGGTGCCAGACCGCGTGCTCGACACCATCCACACGCCGCGCATCTTCACCGACCGGCATCTGGGCATCTTCAACAAGACGATGGGCGCGTCGCAGTACGCGCTCGGCTGGCGGGATTATAACTATCTCGGCCACCGGCTGATCGGGCATCAGGGCGCGGTCATGGGTTATCGCGCGACGGTGCTGTTCGATCCGCAGAAGAAATCGGGTATCGCCATGCTGTGGAACTCGCAGTCGAGCCGCCCCGTGGCGCTGCAGCTCGAACTGCTCGACCGGCTCTACAACCTGCCGCGCCGCGACTGGGCCGGCCTCGACAAGACGATGAAGGTGCAGAACGTCTCCGCGACGGTTCAGCCCGAAGACTAGTCGCCGCTCAAGACTAACTATCTTGCGTAGCCGTGGCGGTCCGCGCAATAGGCGCGCATGGCCAGCCGACCCCGCACACTTTATGAAAAGATCTGGGACGACCATGTCGTCGAACGCCGCCCCGACGGCACTTGCCTGATTTACATCGACCGTCACCTCGTCCATGAAGTGACCAGTCCACAGGCGTTCGAGGGGCTTCGCCGTGAGGGCCGCAAGGTGCGCCGGCCCGACCTGACGCTTGCCGTTCCCGACCATAATTTGCCGACAACGGCGCGTGTCGACGCGGCGGGGAATCGCCTGCCGATCGCGGATCCCGAAAGCGCGCAGCAACTGGCGGCGCTGGAAGCCAATGTCGCGGCGTTCGGCGTGCCGTATTTCGGCGCGACGGCGGTGCAGCAGGGCATCGTCCATGTCGTGGGGCCGGAACAGGGCTTTACGCTGCCGGGAACCACGCTGGTGTGCGGTGACAGCCACACCGCGGCGCACGGGGCGCTGGGTGCGCTGGCGTTCGGAATCGGCACGAGCGAGGTCGAGCATGTCCTNNGTCAGCGCGAAGGATGTCGTGCTGGCGATCGTCGGCAGGCTGGGGGCCGCTGGCGGGACCGGCTATGTCATCGAGTTCACCGGTTCGGTCATCCGCGATCTCAGCATCGAGGGGCGCCTGACCGTCAGCAACATGGCGATCGAGGGCGGCGCGCGTTCCGGCCTGATCGCGCCCGACGAGAAGACGTTCGAGTATCTGAAGGGCCGCCCGATGGCGCCGCAGGGTGCCGACTGGGATGCGGCGGTCGCCTATTGGCGCACGCTGCCGACCGACGCGGGCGCGACGTATGACAAGACGATCGTCCTCGACGCCGCCGACATCGGCCCCAACGTGACCTGGGGCACCAGCCCAGAGGATGTCGTGCCGATCACCGGCATGGTGCCCGATCCGTCGAGCTTCGCCGACCCGTCGAAGCAGGAGGCCGCCGCCAAGTCGCTTGCCTATATGGGCCTGACGCCCGGCATGCGGATGGAGGACGTGCCGGTCCAGAACATCTTCATCGGCAGCTGCACCAACAGCCGCATCGAGGACCTGCGTGCCGCCGCCGCGGTGCTGAAAGGCCGCCACAAGGCCGACGGCGTCAAATGGGCGATCGTCGTGCCGGGTTCGGGCCTGGTGAAGGCACAGGCCGAAGCCGAAGGGCTCGACCGCATCTTCACCGACGCGGGCCTCGAATGGCGCGAACCGGGATGTTCGGCGTGCCTCGGCATGAACCCCGACAAGGTGCCGAGCGGCGAACGCTGTGCCTCGACCAGCAACCGCAATTTCGTCGGCCGCCAGGGGCCGGGCTCACGCACGCATCTCGTGTCGCCAGCTATGGCAGCGGCGGCGGCGGTGACGGGGCGCCTGACCGATGTGCGTGAGTTGATGCAGACCGGCGCATGAAGCGCGCATTGCTGGCAGGCATAGCGGCATTCATGCTGCCGGCCGCAGCCTCCGCACGACCGGAGGTCGCGGTGTGGCGGCTCGATTGCGGACGGTTCGACATCAAGAACCCTTATGGCAAGGGGCCCGCGACGCTGAGTTCGGGGTGCTACCTGATCCGCCACGATGGTGATTACATGCTGTGGGACGCCGGGCTTGCGCGCGCATTCATCGGCAAGCCCGAAGTGACGGACCGGCGCACGATTTCGCTCGACCGTTCGATCGCCGATCGCTTGCAGGCCGCGCATATACGCCCCGAAGAAGTTTCGGTCGTCGCCGTCAGCCACGGCCATTTCGATCACATCGGTCAGGCCGCGGACTTTCCCTCGGCGCGATTGCTGATCGGTGACGCCGATTTTCGCGCCGTCGCGGCGGACCCTGCGCGCGCACCTTTGATCGCGCCATGGCTGGGGAACGGCGCGGTCGTGACCAGGGTCGCGGGCGATCATGACGTTTACGGAGATGGCAGCGTCAGGATGATCGCGCTGCCGGGGCATACCGCGGGCCACTACGGCCTGCTGATACGGCGATCGCGCGGCGCGCCCGTGTTGCTCAGCGGCGATCTTTATCACCTGAATTCGCAGATGAAGAACGGCGAGGTCGAGCGCAACGTCACTGATGCCGCCGTCGCGCGCGCATCGATGCAGCGTTTCGCATCGATCGCCGCCGGCAGCCACGCGGTGGTTGTCATCCAGCACGATCCGCTCGACATTGCCAAGCTGCCCGAACTGGCCGGAAGGAATCATCGATGACCCCCGTCTCCACCATCGAAGGAAAGGCCTATCCGTTCGGGCGAAAGAACGTGGACACCGACGTCATCATCCCGGCGCACTGGTTGAAGACCATCACGCGCGAAGGGCTGGGCAAGGGCGCGTTCGAGACGGTGAAGGCTGAACCCGGTAATGTGTTCGACGACCCCGAATTTGCGGGCGCGCCCGTACTGATCGCGGGTGACAATTTCGGCTGCGGGTCCAGCCGCGAGCATGCCGCATGGGCGCTCGACGACATGGGCATCAAGGCGGTGATCGCGCCGTCGTTTTCCGACATCTTCTCCGGCAACGCGTTCAAGAACGGGCTGTTGACTGTCGTCCTGCCACAAGCGGCGATCGACCGGCTGATGACGGTCGCGGGTGAGGGCGATCCGATCCACATCGACCTGGAGGCGCAGACGGTGACGACCCGTTTCCAGGACCGCTACGAATTCGCGATCGACCCTTTCCGCAAGTCGTGCCTGCTGAACGGCACGGACGAAATCGGCCTGACGCTTGCCAGCGGCGACGCCATCGGAAACTATGAGGCCAGAACAGCAGGCTCAAGACCCTGGCTGACACCGGAGATGGTCGCTTGAAAGCCTTGTTTTCCACTGCCGTCGGCGGACCCGAAACGCTGGTCCTGACCGACACCGCCGAACCCGTCGCCGGTCCCGGCCAGCTGCTCGTCGCGGTCAAGGCATGCGCGATCAACTATCCCGACGTGCTGATCATCGAGGATAAATACCAGTTCAAGCCGCCGCGCCCCTTCGCGCCCGGTGGCGAGATCGCCGGTGTGGTCGAGGCGGTGGGCGAGGGGGTCATCGGCTTTGTGCCGGGCGATCGCGTGATCGCGGTCACCGGCCATGGCGGGCTGGTGGAAAAAGTCGCGATTCCTGCAGTGTCGGCTTACAAGCTGCCGGCTGAACGCAGCTTCGAGGAGGGCGCGGCCCTGCTGCTGACCTACGCGACCTCGATCCACGCATTGGTCGACCGTGGACGGATCAAGCAGGGCGATACGCTGCTCGTGCTGGGCGCGGCGGGCGGCGTCGGCCTGGCGGCCGTCGAACTAGGCGTGGCATTCGGGGCGCGTGTGATCGGCGCAGTGTCGAGCGAGGAAAAGGCGGCCGCCGTGCGTGCGGCGGGTGCATCCGATGTCATCCTCTATGGGCGCGCGCCGTTCGACCGCGACCAGTCGAAGGCGCTGGCCGATGCGTTCAAGGCCGCGTGCCCCAAGGGCTACGATATCGTCTATGACGCGGTCGGCGGCGACTATGCCGAACCCGCGGTGCGGGCAACGGGCTGGGAAGGGCGCTACCTGGTCGTCGGTTTCCCCTCGGGCATTCCGAAACTGCCGCTGAACCTCACGCTCCTCAAAAGCTGCGATATCTGCGGCGTATTCTGGGGCGCTTTCGCGGCGCGGGATCCGAAGGCCAACACCGCCCATGTCGAGCATCTGTTCCGGCTGTGGGCAGAGGGCAAGATCGCGCCGCGCGTCACAAAGACCTTCCCGCTGGAACAGGGCGGCGACGCGATCGCGCATCTCGGCAGCCGCAATGCCATCGGCAAGGTTGTCGTCACCGTCGGCTGACCCTATGTCGGCCTCGAGATTCAACCGGAGGCCGCATGACCAGCTTTGACGACCGCGAGCGCGCGTTCGAAACCAAATTCGCCCGCGACGAGGACATGCAGTTCCGCATCCACGCGCGCCGCAACAAGCTCGTCGGCCAATGGGCAGCGGGATTGATGGGCCTGACGCCGGAGGAAACCACGGCTTATGCGACCTCGGTCGTCCAGGCCGATTTCGAGGAAGCGGGCGACGACGATGTCATTCGCAAGCTGATCGGCGACCTGACCGGCGCACAGATCGACATCGACGAGGCGGCGATCCGCCAGGCGCTGGCCGACAAGACGGTCGAGGCGCGCCGCCAGCTGATGGAATCGCAGTAATGCCAATGGCGGCCGTCGAGATCGAGGCTCTGATCAAGGCCGCTATTCCCGATGCGAAGGTCGAGATCACCGACCTTGCCGGCGACGGCGACCATTATGCGGCGAAGGTCACGGCGGCGAGTTTCGTCGGCCAGTCGCGCATCGCGCGGACCAAGGCGATCTATGCGGCGCTCGGCGGACGCATGGGTGGCGAACTCCATGCCTTGCAACTGACGACCGCGACACCAGATTGAAGCGAACCGCTTTTCAGGAACACGCCATGACCGACGACAGCCAAGCCCGCATCGCCGACCTCGTTTCGAAGAACGACGTCCTGCTCTTCATGAAGGGCACACCGCTGTTCCCGCAGTGCGGCTTTTCGTCGCGCGCGGTCGCGATCCTCGATCACCTCGGTGTCGAATATGGCAGCGTGGACGTGCTGCAGGACCAGGGTGTCCGTCAGGGCATCAAGGAATTCAGCGACTGGCCGACCATCCCGCAGCTCTATGTGAAGGGCGAATTCGTCGGCGGTAGCGACATCATGATGGAAATGTACGAGGCTGGTGAACTCGCCGAACTGATGCGCGACAAGGGCGTTCCGGCCAGCGTCTAAAGCGTTCGGCGCGCGCAAATCGCCTACGCCTTTGTCTTGATTGTTCTTTTGACCCGCTGATACGATGATTCCGCTTGGCTCCGGCGTGATAATCGGCTTCGGAGGCGGCGGGGGGTAGTTCATGCCGGGGATGATTGGGATTGCGACCGATGCCGATGGCGGTGTTTCGGTCGCCATAGCCCGTCCGCATCCCGACTTGCAGAGCTATGTCACGTTTTTCTACGTCGTCGAATGCGCAAAGCCGCTGACGGATTTTCTCTATCCCGAACTAGGCAATGTGCGCTTCGCACTGTCCGGCAACTGGATGGTGCGCATGCCGGGGTTCAGGAACGAGACGCCCCAGACCGCCGCGCTCTTCGGACCCACGGACCGCCACGGCGCGATCACCACGCGCGGCGGCAAGTGCATCGGGTTCGGCCTGACGCCCATTGGCTGGAACCGCCTGATCGGCAGCAACGCGAGCCTGATGGCCAATCGCGTAGTCCCGCTGGGCATGCAATTGGGTGTCGATGGCGAATGGCTTCGTGCACAGTTGATTGCCATCGATGACGATGCCGGCCGGATGGATTTCCTGGAACGCGCGGTGCGTGATCTGCTTGCGCAACGCCCGCCGGTCGATGAGAAAATCCTGACGATCGACCGTGCGTTGCGGACACGGCCGGACGATGTCGTGGCGTTTGCGGAAACCATCGGCGTTTCCGACCGCACGTTGCACCGCCTTTGCCTTCACACCTTCGGGTTCGCACCGAAGCGGATGATGCGCCTGCAGCGGTTCCTCGACATGCTGGGCAGCGTCCGGTCGGCGGTGGGTGCGGGCGTGCGGGCATCGATCGGTGACGACTATTACGACCAGTCGCATTTCTACCGGGATTTCCGCGACTTCATGGCGATGAGCCCGCGCAAGTACTTCCGCGATCCGCGCCATCTAATGGCGGCGGCGGCAGAGGCTCAGGTCCGCGCGGATGTCACCTTGTCGTTCCGTATGCCGCCTCAACCCGGCGAACTGGGCGAAGCGCTCATCTAGCGTTGATACGGGCACATTGCCGCAATGCAGCAGATCGGGTAACGGGCCGCGCATGCTCAACCTGAACGGCATCACCGTGCGCCTCGGCGGCCGCACGATCCTCGACCGCGCCAGCGCCGCGCTGCCCACGGGCGCACGCGTCGGCCTCATCGGCCGCAATGGCGCCGGCAAGACCACGCTGATGAAAGTCATCACCGGGCATTATGATCCCGATGAAGGTGGCACCGACATGCCGCGCAAGGCGCGCATCGGGTACATCGCGCAGGAAGCGCCGTCGGGCACGACGACGCCATTCGAAACGGTGCTGGCCGCCGACATCGAGCGCGCTGCACTGCTCGACGAGGAAACGCATACCGAGGACCATCACCGGATCGCCGAGATCCACGAGCGACTGATCGCCATCGACGCGCATGCCGCGCCCGCGCGGGCGTCGCGTATCCTTGTCGGACTCGGCTTCGACGAAGAGATGCAGCACCGCCCGCTCGACAGCTATTCGGGTGGCTGGAAGATGCGCGTGGCGCTGGCGGCATTGCTGTTTAGCGAACCTGACCTGCTGCTGCTCGACGAGCCGTCGAACCACCTCGACCTCGAAGCGACGCTCTGGCTCGAGAGTTTCCTGAAGAATTATCGTGCGACAATGGTGGTGATCAGTCACGAACGCGACCTGCTGAACAACGTCGTCGACCACATCCTGCATCTGGAGGGTGGCAAGACCACGCTCTACGTCGGCGGATATGACGCGTTCGAGCGGCAGCGTGCCGAGCGCATGGCCCAGCTGGCGAGCGCGCGGGCGGCACAGGAGAAGCAGCGCGAAAAGCTGCAGGACTATATCGCCCGCAACTCGGCACGCGCCTCGACCGCGAAACAGGCGCAGTCGCGGCAAAAGGCGCTGGCGAAGATGCAGCCGATTGCAGAGGTCGCGAACGATCCGACGCTCAGCTTCGACTTCCCGAGCCCCGACGAACTGAAACCGCCTTTGGTGACGCTCGACATGGCGGCGGTGGGATATGCCGAGAACAAGCCGATCCTGCAGCGCCTGAACCTGCGTCTCGACCCCGATGATCGCGTTGCCCTTTTGGGCCGCAACGGCAACGGCAAGACGACGCTGGCGCGGCTGCTGGCCGCGCAACTCGCGCCGATGGATGGCGCGATGAATGCGGCGGGCAAGATGCGCGTCGGGTATTTTACCCAGTACCAGGTCGAGGAGCTCGACGGCGCCGACACGCCGCTGGAACACATGACGCGGATGATGCGCGGCGCGACGCCGGGTGCGGTGCGCGGCCAGCTGGGCCGGTTCGGTTTTTCGGGACCGAAAGCGACGACCGAAGTGAAGAAGCTGTCGGGCGGCGAAAAGGCACGTCTGGCGCTGGCGCTGATCACACGGGAAGCGCCGCACATGCTGATCCTCGACGAACCGACGAACCACCTGGACGTCGATGCGCGTGAGGCGCTGGTGCAGGCGCTGAACGCCTATGAGGGCGCCGTGGTGCTGGTCAGCCACGACCGGCACATGCTGGAGTTGACCGCCGACCGGCTGGTGCTGGTCGATGACGGCACCGCGAAGGAATATGCGGGTACGCTGGACGATTATACCGACATGATCCTGGGCAAGGCGCCCAAGGGCGAGAAGATCAACAAGAAGGACGATCGCAAGGCGGCCGCGGCCGCGCGGGAGAAGGGCCAGGCACTGAAGGCTGCGGTGAAGACGGCGGAGGCTGTAATGGCGAAGCTCACCGCCGAACGCAGCGCGATCGAGCGCGCGATGTTCGACCCATCCTCGGCAGCGCCGGAACACGCCAAGCTGACGATGACCGACCTGATGAAGCGGCGGGCCGATACCGAAGCGAAGCTGGAAGCGGCGGAGGCCGAGTGGCTGGCCGCGAGTGAGGCGCTGGAGATGGCGGCTTAACGATACACGCGAGCGCCATGGCAAAACCACGTCGTCGAACGCGGCTGTGCACGTCGGCCGCGCTTGCGCGTGTTCCATTTAACTTCGTTAAAATTGGCCCGCGCTGCGCGTCGGGCGAGGGCGGGTCGGTGTGCGAGACCAGGTAAATCGAGCTGCACCGACCCGCCGCTCAGGCGGGGGGACATCCGCCGTTGGGACATGACACATGATGCACAGCATGTGCCAAGTCCCAACTTCGACGCTTTTCCTAGCGCTTCGGTGGTTATCAAAACCTTACCGGCCCATGTGGGTGTAAGATTTTTCGACAAAGATTGCGTCTGTCATGCAGGGACGCCACATGAATGGCATGGACGCCCAGCAACCTGACGTCGCCCAGTCGCTCAGCCCCCGCGTTCGGCGCGTGCTGGCCGACAACCCTTCGCATTTCACCTTCACCGGCACCCAGACCTATATCGTCGGGACGGGAGAGGTTGCGGTGATCGATCCCGGCCCTGCCGAGCCCGACCATATCGCCGGCATTTTGCGCGCGACGGAGGGCGAGAAGATCGTCGCCATCGTCTGCACGCACACCCACCGCGACCATAGCCCGGCCGCACGTCCGCTGGCCGATGCTTCCGGGGCGGAGATCGTGGGCTGCGCACCGCTGAGCCTGATCGATGATGGGCCACGCGCGGATGCCGCGTTCGACCATCATTATGCCCCTGACCGCGTGCTGACCGACGGAGATCGGCTGACCGGCCCTGACTGGACGCTGGAGGCGGTCGCGACGCCCGGGCACACGTCGAACCACCTCTGCTATCACCTGGTCGAGGACAACGCGCTGTTCACCGGCGACCATGTTATGGGCTGGTCGACCACCGTCGTCTCGCCGCCGGACGGCGACATGGCAGCGTACATGGAAAGCCTGACCAAGCTGCAGGAACGCAGCGACGCGCTCTATTACCCTGCGCACGGCGAGCCGGTGACCAATCCGCAGCAGTTCGTCCGTGGCCTTGGCGGGCACCGCAAGCAGCGCGAGCGGCAGATCATGAAGCTCGTGGAAGAAGGCGTCGGCGTCATCACCGACATGGTGCCGCGCATGTACAAGGGCATCGACGAGCGGCTCTACGCACCCGCCGGGCGGTCGGTGCTGGCGCACCTGATCGACCTGCGCGATCGCGGATTGGTGAACGAGAGCGGGGGACAGTGGCAAATCGCCGCCTGACCTTCGCGCTCATCGCCCTGTTGCTCGTCGCTGTGGCGGGCGGCCTGTGGTGGATGAAGGCGCGTGCGGACAAGGCCGAACGCCAGCTGGGGCTGGAGGCCGCACGGACCCTTTCGGAAACCTTTGCCAAGGCACGCAGCTTGAAGGTCGCGTCGCTGTCGGGGGAGGTCATCGCGACCGCCAGCGACCCGGGTTATTTGGGCATGTTGCCTTCGGGCCAGACCGTCAAATACCCCTATAGCGTCGATTATTTCGTCGATCTCGCCGCGCTCGACCGGACGGCATGGTTGTGGGACGCGGGCACGAAGACCATGACCGTGCGCCTGCCCGATGTCGCGCCCGCCAAACCGAATGTCGACGCATCGCGTGCCAGTTACGTCGGGACAAGCGGCCTGTTCATGACGCGCGGCGCGGCACAGCGGCTGAACGTTCAGGTCGCGGGACGCGCGGCGCTCCGTGCCGAAGTCTCCTCTCGCAAGCCCGAACACCTCGACCGCGCCCGTCAGAGCGCGCGCGAGGCAGTAGCGGGCCTGATTTCCGCCCCGCTGGCGCAGGCCGGGCTGGGCGAGGTGAAGGTCGTGGTGCGCTATCCGTGGGAAGGCGTCGGCGCAGGTGTGCCCGTGCACTGGGACGAGAGCCGCACGGTGGGGCAGGTGTACGGCACCAAGCCATAGACTTGGCCGTGTCGCTGAGGTAATTACGACCCCGTTCTGGTTGGGGGATGACCATGGCGACATTGGCGGAATCGGTGCCGTTACGGCGCGACGACGGCTTCTTCCTGAAAATGGCGATCGCGATGATAGCGATCGTCTTTCTAGGGTTTTCCTTTCATCTCGCCATGGGGCGGTCGACCTTCGCGCGGCCCTGGTACGTTCATGCCCATGCGGTCGTCTTCATGTGGTGGGTGGTGATCTACCTTCTCCAGAACGTGTTCGCGGCCAGCGGAATGACCGCCTGGCACCGACGTCTCGGCTGGCTGGCGACAGGATGGGTCGTCGCGATGGTGGTGCTCGGCTGCACGGTAACCCTCGCGTTGGTCCGGTCGGGCAATGTCCCGTTCTTCTTCACGCCGCTGCAGTTCCTGGTCTTCGATCCCATGACGGTATTCGCTTTCGCGGGTCTGACAGCTGCGGCCGTGACCCTCCGGCGACGGACCGACTGGCACCGGCGGCTGCATTTCTGCGGAATGTCGATGCTGATGGGCCCGGCGCTCGGTCGTTCGCTCCCGTCACCGCTGTTCATGCCCTATGCGTTCGAAGTGATCTTTCTCGCGTGCCTGGTGTTCCCGGTCATCGGCATCATCGCGGATATCCGCCGTACCGGTATCGTGCACCCCGCCTGGCGCTGGGGCATCGGTGCGTTCCTCGCCACGCTCGTCGCGGTCGAGGCGGTTACGTTCAGCCCGGTCGGTGCCGCGCTCTACCGCGTGGTCACGGCCGGAACGCCGGGCGCGACGATCGCACCGCTCGAATTCCCGCCATCGCCCTTCACGCCCTTGCGGACGGGGCCGCCCGCGTCCATCTGATCCTTCGGTAACGAGGGACGACGAACATCATGGACGCACGCGGTGGTATCGGTGGCAGCCTGAAGGGCGTCGACTTGCGTGCGGAGATCGACCGGCTGCGCAAGGAGCGCAACGCCGTCATCCTCGCGCATTACTACCAGAAGCCCGAAATCCAGGATCTCGCGGATTTCGTCGGCGACAGCCTCGACCTCTCGCGCAAGGCGGCCGCGACCGATGCGGACGTCATCGCGTTCTGCGGGGTCAAGTTCATGGCCGACACTGCGAAGATTCTGTCGCCCGACAAGATCGTGGTGCTCCCCGATCTCGACGCGGGATGCTCCCTCGAGGACTCATGCCCGCCGGAGAAGTTCGCCGCCTTCCGCGCCGAACACCCGGACCATATCGCGCTGACCTACATCAACTGTTCGACCGAGGTGAAGGCGCTCAGCGACATCATCGTGACCAGTTCGTCGGCGGACAAGATCCTGTCGCAGATCCCGATGGACCAGAAGATCATCTTCGGTCCCGACAAGCACCTGGGCGGTTATCTCGCGCGCAAGACCGGGCGCGACATGCTGCTGTGGCCGGGTGTGTGCATCGTGCATGAGGCGTTCAGCGAAACCGAGCTGGTGAAGCTGAAGGCGCAGCACCCCGGCGCCCCCGTCGCCGCGCACCCCGAATGCCCCGCGCACATCATCGACCATGCCGACTATGTCGGGTCGACCAGCGGCATCCTGGCGTTCGCGAAATCCTTCCCCGGCGACACGCTGATCGTCGCGACCGAACCGCACATCATGCACCAGATGGAAAAGGCGCTGCCGGAAAAGCGCTTCATCGGCGCGCCGGGCGCGGACGGGAACTGCAACTGCAATATCTGTCCGTACATGGCGCTCAACACGATGGAAAAACTTTACGTGGCGCTGCGCGACCTGCAGCCGCGGATCGAGATCGAGGAAGGCCTGCGGTTGCGGGCCAAGAAGAGCCTCGACCGTATGCTGGAGATGGCCGGGAGCACGGTCGGGCAGGGCGATCTGGGGGCGGCGCCGAAGGTGTCGGGGGATTAGCTAGAGCCCACGAATTCTTCGAGTATCATTGATATAAGACCGCAGATCTTCAGCAAGTTGCATCATCTTCGCGTACCAACTCTCCATCTCGGTAATTTCGATTCTCTCCTCGTTGCCGCGTTTGGACCTTTTATGAATCTGCATCCGAGGTTCTGAATCCCGCTTGGCGCTAATAAATTCTCCGCCATCGCCAAGTTGCACGGTGATCCCGCCGCCAAACAGGGTACTCCGCCCATGTGCAATTTTATTGCGAAATTCTGCGGCTTGGCTGATGCCAGCGGAAATCTTCTGCCAACGATCGATGCTGATTGAGGGAAGATCCAAAGCAGCCGCTGCGATAAGTGAAAGTTTTAGCTCTAAGCCTTTTTGGCTGATAACCGCGAATATCGCGCTAGCTCGCTTTTGGTCCCCGCCCAGCGTTGCGATGAACGCGCCGACCAGCATGTCCTCAATCGACTGGTATTCCGTGACGCATAGTCCGATTTTGGCATAGAAATCTTGATAAGAGATCGGTCGCAAATCGACTTCCATTGAAATGCTCACCCCTCCAACCGCCCATCCTTCAGCGCCTTCTTCTCGAACACGAATAGCACCTCGTTATCCGGCGCAGGCACCGTCTTCGCCACTTCCTCCGGCGCCAGCGTGCGCAGGACGTGCCGGATGACCGCCTTGTGCGCCCGCTTCTTGTGGTCGGCGCGCACGCAGATCCAGGGGGCTGTGTCGGTCGAGGTTTCGGTCAGCATCGTGTCGCGTGCCTTGGTGTAATCGTCCCACTTGTCCTGCGCGACGGGGTCGAGCGGGGAGCGTTTGAGTGCCTCCAGCGGGTCGGTCGCACGGTCGTCGAGGCGCTTTTTCTGTTCGGCCTTCGTGATGTCGAGCCAGACCTTGACGATGCGGATGCCGCTTTCGATCAGCATCGCTTCGAACCGCGGCACATCCTTCAGGAACTGCGCCTGTTCGGCCGGGGTCGAGAAACCGTTGACCACCTCCACGCCCGCGCGATTGTACCAGCTGCGGTTGAAGATCACGAGTTCGCCCGCCGCGGGCAGGTGCGCGACGTAACGCTGCAGATACCATTGCGTCTTTTCGCGGTCGTTGGGCTTGGGCAGCGCCACGACGCGGGTCGAGCGGACCGACAGGTGCTCGGTCAGCGCCTTGATCGTCCCGTCCTTGCCGGCGGCATCGCGCCCCTCCAGCACGATGATCGTGCGCTCACCGGTCTTCGCATGGGCCAGCTGCATCTGGACGAGCCCGAGTTGCAGGTCGTCTCCCCCATCCGATTTTTCCTTGCCCATGCGCATGTCTCCGTTCCGCAACTGTTGTTGCACAAAGGAATGCGCGCACCACCCTCAAAAATCCGCTGTCCTACACGCGCCGCTTGTGGCTAGGCTGACGGCATGAGGACCGCGCCAGACTTCTCCCGCGATTGTTTTCAAACACGCTTCGCGCCGGTTTCGAAAACAGGTCGCACAGGGCTAACCTTTACTAACCTTTGGAGCCGCGCCGCGTGAGTTTTTCGCTCGACTCGTTCGATCTCGACGCCTTCGTCGCGTCCACGCTCGCCGAGGATCTCGGCACGCCGCCGCGCGATGTGACGTCGGAATCGGTCATACCGGCAGATGCGGTTTTTACCGGCGTGATGGACAGCCGCGATGCGATCACCGTTGCAGGGCTGCCGATTGCTGCGGCGTTCTTCCGCGCGCTCGACCCAGACGCGACGATCGAAATCCTGGTCGGCGAGGGCGACCACGCTGCGCCTGGAACCGATTTGCTGCGCGTCGCGGGCAAGGCGCGCGCGCTGCTGACGGCGGAGCGTTCGGCGCTCAACACGGTGCAGCATTTGAGCGGTATCGCGACGATGACGCGCGACTATGTCGATGCCATCGCGGGGACCGGCTGCACCCTGCTCGACACGCGCAAGACGATCCCCGGCCTGCGCGTGCTGGAGAAATATGCGACACGCATGGGCGGCGCGACCAATCACCGCATGGGCCTGTGGGATGCGGCGATGATCAAGGACAATCATGTCGCGGTCGCGGGTTCGGTCGGTGAAGCGACGCGCCGTGCGCGCGACGCCGGCATCGCGTCGATCATCGTCGAGGTCGACCGCATCGACCAGATCGAGGATGCTATTGCCGCGGGGGCCACGCACCTGCTGCTCGACAACATGGATGCCGCGATGCTGCGCGCAGCATTGGGGGTGGTTGCGGGCCGTGTGCCCACCGAATCCTCCGGCGGCGTCACATTGGAAACGGTGCGCAGCAAGGCGGAAACGGGCGTGACCTATATCTCGGTCGGCAGGCTCACACAGAGTGCGCCAGCGGCCGATATCGGGCTGGACTTCGCGCTGGCATGACGAAAAGGCCGAGCGCCATTGTGTGGTTCGAGCGGCTCTATATCCTGAGCATTGTCTTGTCCGTAGCGGGTACTGCCGGGAACTGGAGCGAATTGACCAGCGTCGAAGGTGACGATGGTGCCATTCTTGGGGCTATGGGTACAATTGTTGTGGGCGTGGTGTATTTCGCCGATTTCCTTCTCTGGCTGTTTATCATGCGCCGCCGATCGAAGCTCGCACGGTGGCTGCTCGCGATCGTCACGATCGTTGCCGTGCCGCTGGAGCTAGCCAATCCCGATAGCCGGCCATGGGACATCTGGAGCACTCTGCTCATCATCGAAATCACCGTCAGTTTTGCAGCGCTCGTTTTTCTTTTTGCCCCCGGCGCCCGTCGCTGGTTCGACGGCACGCCCGACAACCTGGCAGAGACTTTTTCCTGACATTCAAAACGCATAGGGGGAGCATTATCATGGAACGTCCACAATCGATCGTCTGGTTCGAACGCCTGTATCTGGGCGGTGTGATGCTCGGCCTGATGAACACGGCGATCAACTGGCCGACCGTGCAGGCGCAGGTCGCGGCAGCACCGAACGCAGCTTTGCTGCCCTCGTGGTTTTCCTATG
>DDFE01000138.1:12217-16791 GCA_002336985.1 Sphingomonadales bacterium UBA1936 | reverse complement strand
TGCACGCGGGCGCGGTATTCATGCTGTTCCGGCCCGACACGCGCAGCTGGTTTGGAGAGAGTAACTGATGCGAATTCTGGCCCTTGCCGCACTGACGATTGCGTCGCCTCTGCCGGCGCAGGCGCTGTCATGCGCGATCCCCGCACAGATCGAGCGGCCGCGTTTCGATGGTCCCGATGCGAAGACACCCGCGCGTGTGTTGCAAACGGCAAGCTATACGCTGGCGCTTACCTGGTCGCCGCAGTTCTGCAAGGGCGCAGAGAGTAACCCTTTCCAGTGCGGCGGCGCCAATCGCTTTGGTTTCACGCTCCACGGCCTGTGGCCGGACGGGGCGGGGAAGGACTGGCCGCAATATTGCAAGCCTGTCGAACTGCTTTCCGAAGCGACGATCCGTGCGAATTTGTGCGCAACACCGTCGGTACAGCTCTTGCAGCATGAGTATGCCAAGCATGCGAGTTGCATGAACACCAGTGCAGATCGGTATTTCCAGCGTTCGACCGGCCTCTACGGGCAGCTTCGTTTTCCCGACATGAATGCGCTGTCGCGGCGGCCGGGCCTGACCGCGGGCCAGCTTGCATCAGCCATTGCGCGCGCCAATCGCGGAATGACGCCGGGAATGATGCGCGTGACGACGAACCGCGGCGGGTGGCTGGACGAGATCTGGCTCTGTCTCGACCTCAACTACCGCTATCGCACGTGCAAGGCCGATGCCGGCGGTGTCAGGCCCAATACACGCGTGAAGATCTGGCGCGACGAGCGCTAAACCGCTCAAATTCATCGTCATTGCGAGCGTAGCGAAGCAATCCAGCACGCTCGCGGATAGGTGGATTGCTTCGCTACGCTCGCAATGACGAGCGCTTATCCGTCAATAATCGCCGTGCCGGGGTGGTGCTTGTCGAGGTGCTTCTTGATGATCTTCAGGTTACGCGTGTTCGACCGGAAGAAGAAGTCGGGGATCGCACCGACCCAGGGGATCGCGCCCAGCAGCGCGTCGACGCCGATGTTTCCCGCCATGCGGACGATCGCATGCTTGGGCATGCCGAGGTTGCGGGCTTCCCAGGCGAGATAGCTGCCCATGACGGCCGCGATCACGCTGCCGCCGACAGGGATGATGTCGAGCAGAACGTCGAGGCCGACCTTCCGGTTGGTGCCGGGGATGGTGAACAGCCCTTCGAGCAGGCGTTCCATCCCCTCGATCCGCTGGCGGACCGATCCGGGATCGGTGCCCAGCTTCATCTGGCGGGCCATCGATTCGAAGTTACGCGCGTCGACCATAGCAGTCCTTTCGGACAAGATATGGGAAGCGCTGCATCGATTGTTAGTGGCTATTCCTGCGGGGCCTTGGCGGGACGGAGTTCGGAGAGAGGGTGGACGCCCATGACATTCTCCTTCCACCGGCTGAGCGCGGGATTGACCAGCGACCAGCGCAGGGGGACGCCGAGAGCGATAAAGCTGGCGCGATCGTTCAGCACCGCATCGGCGCTCGCGATGAATGCCGACCGCTCGCCCAGCGTATCTGCCATGCGCGACTGTTCCAGCGCATCGTCGCCTTTCGCGTCGCAGACGAGCCCCGCCGCGCACGACAATGCGGTCAGATACCAGTTGGCGCTCGCATTGGGCGCGACCTCATCGATCAGCCGCAGGTCGGCGTCACGATCACCGTGCGGGACCGCGATGGCGCGCACGCCGATTGCCGCCCAGTCATGGGCCAGTCGCGCGAACAATATCCGCATGCCGGGACCGGGGGGCAGAGCGACGCGCAGGATCGGTGTAGCGCGCATCCCCACGCGCCATGCAGCGATCCGCTGCGCCGCATCGGCGCGCCGCTGGGTGATGCTGCCGACGCCCCAGCGGGGGAGGGCGGGGGATTGCGCACTGTCGAGCTGCGCGGGCAGGACATGGTCGGTCGTCGTCCAGCCGGGCAGGGCGAAGGCATCGGCCAGCGCGTCCCGGTCGATCGCCATTGCAAGCGCGGCGCGGACGTCGCTGGTTGCGGTGAAGCTGCCCTGGCCGACGAACGCGAGGCCGAACAGGCCCTGGACGGGGTCGAAGCGCAGCCGCCCGGGGCGCAGGTCGGCGCTCTTGACCGTCGGCCATTCGGCAAAGGTACCGCCGGTCACCAAATCGCTTTGCCCCTCGGCAAATCGCGCAATGGCGAGCGACGCCCGTTCCGCGCGCAACAGGACGGGGTCGTAGTTGGGCGCGACAGGGTCGTCCTCGTTCTGGACGGGGACCAGCCTTAGGCGACCGGGCCGCATGGCCGTTGCACGAAACGCGCCGGTGCCCGAGCCATCCTGCCGTATCCCGAGTTCGGGCTGGGCGAGTAGTTGCAACAGGTACGGGCGCGGCGCGCGCAGCCGGATCTCGACGACGCGGCCGGTCATTCCGATGACGGCGTCGACTGCCTTGAACAGCGGGCGGTAGGGATTGTGGCTTTCGTGTCCGAACGACCGGTTCAGGCTACGCGCGACATCGTCGCCGTTGATGTCGTCGCCGTTCCGCCANNGCCAGCAGCCTGTCCGCGTTCGTCATCGGTGCCCGGTCGGGATCCGGCAGGCGGAACCGGTCGCCGATCACGCTGACTTCGACCTCACCCTCGTCGGGCCGCGAACCGCACGAGCCGAGCGTCAGCAGGAGCGCCATGACAGCGGCAAGACGTGCGCGAGGCATGCCAACCCTATGCGAAGGTCATGCGGCGACCGCAAGCTATCTGATGCTGCGGCGGCCTTGGTGCGGACGGTGGGACTCGAACCCACACTCCCTACGGGAAGCGGATTTTAAGTCCGCTGCGTCTACCGGTTTCGCCACGTCCGCGCGAAGACGCAGCGCATGATAAGTTAATCGGCGCGAAGCAAGCGCAACTTATCAGAAGACTGCGTCGAGCCGGCCGGCGGATGCAATCCGACCGACGTCACGCGATTTACTCGCGTGACCGGCGCGCTGTTCATGTGGGAGCCGACAACGGAGTAAATCCGTTGTCGTCGGTCCTTGCGATGCAAGGCCGGTCGGCCATCGACGAGTCCGGACCTAAGTCGCACTCACTTCGTTCCGTTTAGCTTACGTCCGGCCGTCTCGGCTAGACGTTGAGACGATCCCGCATTTCCTTGCCAGGCTTGAAATAGGGAACGCGTTTCGCCTCGATCTCAACTGGAGTGCCAGTGCGCGGATTGCGGCCGGTGCGGCCATCGCGGGCGCGAGTCGAAAATGTGCCGAAGCCGCGGAGTTCGACGCGACCGCCGCCGGCGAGCTGTTCTACGATCTCGTCGAAGAAACACCCGACGATGTTCTCGACATCGCGCAGCGTCAGCCCCGGATTTTCCTCGGCAAGAATGGAAACGAGTTCGGATCGTATCAAGGCTCTTCCCCGCTTACCCGTGCTGAAAATAGCAACGGGCGCACGACATCTTCTAAGCCCAAATACTCGGTGCCGTCGCGCTAGGCATTTTAGCGCTGGCCGCACCAAGCGCAAGCTTGGTGCGGCCAATGGTTCATTTTGTTACGTAAGCGAACCGATTCAGCAGCTTATTTCTTGGTATCGCGTGCCTTCAGCGCTTCGCCGAGGATGTCGCCGAGCGAGGCACCCGAATCGGACGAACCGTACTGTGCAACGGCAGCCTTTTCTTCGCTGAGCTGCATGGCCTTGATCGAGAAGGTCGGCTTCTTCGAACGATCGAAGCCGGTGACCATCGCGTCGAGTTTCTGGCCGACCTGGAAGCGTTCCGCACGCTGTTCGTCGCGGTCGCGGCCAAGGTCGCTGCGCTTGATGAAGCCGGTCGCACCATCGTCGCCGACCTGCACCTCGAGGCCGCCATCGCGGACTTCGAGGATGGTGACGGTCACGATCGCGTTCTTGGCGACACCCGATGCGTCGGCCGAACTGCCGCCGAGCGCCGGGGCGCCCTTTTCGAGCTGCTTCATGCCGAGCGAGATACGCTCCTTGTCGGGTTCGATCGCGAGCACGATGGCCTTCACGACTTCACCCTTGCGATGCAGGTTGAGCGCGTCTTCGCCCGAGATGCCCCATGCGATGTCCGACATGTGGACCATGCCGTCGACGTCGCCGTCGAGGCCGATGAACAGGCCGAATTCGGTCGCGTTCTTGACTTCG
This sequence comes from Sphingomonadales bacterium UBA1936, assembly GCA_002336985.1. Taxonomy (GTDB): domain Bacteria; phylum Pseudomonadota; class Alphaproteobacteria; order Sphingomonadales; family Sphingomonadaceae; genus Sphingomonas_O. The sequence continues at coordinate 12,683 of DDFE01000138.1, read as the reverse complement.
CCTTCGACGGTCGAGCCAACCGGGTGCGCTTCTGCGAAGGCTTCCCACGGGTTCGACACGGCCTGCTTGAGGCCCAGCGACACGCGACGCTTCTCGCTGTCGACTTCGAGGACGATAACGTCGACTTCCTGGCTGGTCGAAACGATCTTGCCGGGGTGGACGTTCTTCTTGGTCCAGCTCATTTCGCTGACGTGCACAAGGCCTTCGATGCCCGGTTCCAGTTCGACGAATGCGCCGTACTCGGTGATGTTCGTCACGCGGCCGGTCAGCTTGGCGCCGATCGGGTACTTGGCTTCTGCGCCTTCCCACGGATCGCTCTCGAGCTGCTTCATGCCGAGCGAGATGCGCTGCGTGTCCTTGTTGATGCGGACGATCTGCACCTTGACGGTGTCACCGATGTTGATGACTTCCGACGGGTGGTTGACGCGCTTGTAGCTCATGTCGGTGACATGGAGCAGGCCGTCGA
>DDFE01000138.1:11440-12204 GCA_002336985.1 Sphingomonadales bacterium UBA1936 | reverse complement strand
TCCATCTTCAGGATCTGGAACGGCTGGGCGATGTCCATCAGCGGCTGAACGTCGCGTACCGGACGGATGTCGACCTGCGAGCCGGGCAGGAAGGCCACGGCGCCGTCGAGGTCGACGGTGAAGCCGCCCTTCACGCGGCCGAAGATCACGCCTTCGACGCGGGCCGACTTGGTGAATTCCTGTTCCAGCTTGTCCCAGGCGGCTTCGCGGCGTGCGCGGTCGCGCGACAGCATCGCTTCGCCCGAGTGGTTCTCGACGCGGTCGACGAACACTTCGACGTCGTCACCGACTTTCAAATCTGCTTTCTGGCCGGGAGCGGCGAATTCGCTCAACCGGACGCGGCCTTCGGACTTCAGTCCGACGTCGATAACGGCCATGTCGTTTTCGATTGCGGTAACCTTGCCGGTTACGACTTTACCCTCGAACGTGCCGTCGGCACCGATGGTTTCCTCGAGGAGGGCCGCGAAATCGTCGCGGGTTGGCATTGCGGCTGTCGCCATAAAGATAGAGTTCCTGTGTCTGTTTTTTCCGGCCAGGCGGTTGAATCCGCCGGTCTTTGACCAGAATACCGCAGCGGCCCCATGCCGAATGCGGTGTCCAGCGCGCGACAACAGCGCAGAAGTGGAGGATCACGCCAATGCGAAAAGGGCGCACGAATGGCTTCGCACACCTTCCTCCACGAGTGCTTGTTGCTCGTTGGACGCCGCGCCCCTAGCGAAAAGGGTCGTAATTGACAAGAGGATGCCGCCTCAGCGTAAACACGC
>DDFE01000138.1:0-11364 GCA_002336985.1 Sphingomonadales bacterium UBA1936 | reverse complement strand
CGGGCCAAGGCGCAACTCGCGCACGCGTGCGACTTGCAGCTTGATCGTGACGCCCGTGACGCCCGTTACCTCAATCGGCGTCATCTTGGCGCCGCGTCGCAGGAGTTGGTCACGCAAGACGATATTGCCGATCGTAATTTCGGAACCCGTGTCGATGACCGCGCTCACCTGTCGGCCATTCGCGCGCGCCTGGGTCATGATCAGCTGTCCGCGACGCAGGTACGCGGTGACGACGATGTCGCCGTTCTCATAACGAGGCGCCGGTCGCCGGGCGTCTTCCACCTTGATCACGCGCTTTTCGAAATCGAGCATGAGGCGTTGTTCGACCAACCCGTCGATGCCGATCATGCCCTCTCCACCAAGGTCCGCTTCGTTCAGTACCGGGAGTTGCAGGTTGTTTATGGTCGTGTCGCCGATCGTCAGGGAATCGACGAGAACGCGATCGACACGGTTTGTGGCCGTGATGCCATTCAGGATGGCGGGCCGCCCCAATGGCAGTGCGAGCGCCCGTGCGATGCGCTGGCCCACTACTGTCGTATCCGCACCGCTATCGACCACGAAGCGATAGGGACCCTTGTCGTTGACGTGCACGATCACGGTCATGCGGGTGTTGACCTTGCGCGCATTCAGATCCTGCCCGGCGATGGTGAGCTGACTGTCGTGTTCCGCCACGGTCAAGGGCGGCATTGGTGCAGGGGGGAGCGATCGCTTGTCCTCCCGGGGAGGGGCGGCGCCCACACTCGCGGCGGCAACGAGAGTTGCCACTATCCGCCGCCAGTTCTGAGCAAGGCCGGGCATGGCCGAAGCCTAGCCGATTTTGCGTGTCTCGACGAGTTGTATCGCACTGGCGATCGCTTCGGCGATGGTCATGTCGCTGGTGTCCAGCAAGTGAGCATCGCCGGCTTGGCGCAACGGCGCTGTCGCGCGTTCGGAATCGCGTTCGTCGCGGTCGAGGATATCGGTCAGGACATGCTCGTAATCGACGCGGCTGCCTTCGCCGACCAGCTGCGCAAAGCGGCGCTTGGCGCGGATGACGGCTGTTGCGGTCACGAACAGCTTTGCATCGGCGTCGGGCGCGATCACGGTGCCGATGTCGCGTCCGTCGAGCACAGCGCCGCCTGGCTGGTTCGCGAACGCGAGCTGGCGGTCGAGCAACGCTTGGCGGACAGACGGATGTGCCGACACGACCGATGCCGCCCGCGACGCCGCCTCGCACCGTATGTCTGGATCGTGGAGCATCGCATCGCTGAAATCGGTAGCGACTACGCCATCTGACTCGTTCGCCGGATCACCGCCGTGACGCAGAACCGATAATCCCGTTGCGCGATAGAGCAGGCCGGTATCGAGATGCGGCAGGTCGTAATGCTGGGCCAGCGCCCGTGCGATCGTGCCTTTGCCGGAGGCGGCGGGTCCGTCGACGGCGATGATCATGATGCCTTGCCCCGCGATCTGAGTGCGCTGATCAGGCCGACCAGCGCGATACATCCCCAGACAGCCTCCAGGAAGGTCGCCGCGAGGTTGAAGTTCACCGACAGCGAGATCAGCAGCAGGACCGCGCCGACAAGGTTCAACGCGTTGAAGAGGATCTTGTTCATTGCCGGTGAAATGTTCGCGTAGAGAAACGCCCCGATGAAGATCACGCTGCCGCAGATCCCGATGATGTCGGCGGTGAGCGAATTCATGATGCCATCAGCCCGGCGATATCGGCCTCGAACGCGGGATAGCTTGTTGCGACAGGCGCCATATCGTCGATGGTGACCGTCGACCGGCTGGCGAGCCCTGCGACCGCCATGCTCATGGCAATGCGGTGGTCGAGGTGGGTTGCAATGGTTGCGCCGCCTGCCAGGGGTTCGCCGCCGGTGCCCTCGACGATCAGGCCGTCCGGCAATTCTTCGACACGTGCGCCGCACGCGGTGAGAGCTGTCGCCATGGTCGCGATCCGGTCGGATTCCTTGACCCGCATCTCCTCGATCCCGCGCATGATCGTGCGGCCGCTGGCGAGGGCGGCCGCGACGAACAGGGCAGGGTATTCGTCGATCATTGTCGGTGCGATCTCGGGTGGCACCTCGATGCCGGTCAGCGCGCTATGGGTGACGATCAGGTCGGCAACGGGCTCGCCGCCCACAGTGCGCTGCTGCCCGAATTCGATGTCTGCGCCCATCGCCTTGAGGACGGTGTAGATGCCACTCCGTGTCTCGTTCATGCCGACGTTGCCGATGACGACCGACGATCCCGGCACGATCAACGCGGCGACGGTTGCAAAAGCGGCGGAGGAGGGGTCGCCGGGGACGATGATGTTCTGCGGCTTAAGTTCCGCCTCACCGCGGATCGATATGGTTCGCACGCCCTTGCTATCTGTCTCGACAGCTAGCTCGGCTCCGAAGCCGGTCAGCATCCGTTCGCTATGATCGCGGGTCGGCACTGGTTCGATCACGCGGGTAATGCCGGGCGTGTTGAGGCCGGCAAGCAGCACCGCGGACTTCACCTGTGCCGAAGCGACCGGCAAACGGTATTCGATCGGCACGGCGGGACACAGGCCTCGCACCATCAGTGGCAGGCGTCCGCCCGGGCTGGCGGTGAACTCCGCGCCCATCGTCGACAGCGGGTCGATAACGCGGCCCATCGGCCGCTTGCTGAGCGACGCGTCGCCCGTGAAGTTGCAGGTGATCGGATGGCTTGCGACGAGCCCCATCAGCAGGCGTGTCGAGGTCCCCGAATTGCCCATCTCGAGCGCAGTCTGCGGCTGCAGCAGGCCGCCGACACCCACGCCCCAGACGTGCCAGCGATCACCGCGCTTCTCGATCGTCGCGCCCATCGCACGCATGGCGGCAGCCGTGGCGAGCACGTCTTCGCCCTCCAGCAATCCCTCGATCACCGACTCGCCAGCAGCAAGACTCGCGAACATGAGCGCGCGGTGCGAGATAGATTTGTCACCCGGAACGGTGATCGAGCCACGCAAGGGGCCCGAGGCGGAGAAGGAGCGGGGGTCGGCCATGGCGCGGCGGCTTTGACAGCGGCCTCGTCTCGTGGCAAGGGCGCGCTCCTTCGTCGTCCGGCGTGTTTCACGCACGACGACAGCCAGAATTTTTCCGGAGCATTTCGACCGATGGTAAAGCCTGAATGGGGCACGAAGCGCACTTGCCCGAAGTGCGGTACGCGTTTCTACGATCTGACCAAGGATGATCCCCTGGTTTGCATCAACTGCGGCAACCAGTGGGTTTCCGAACCGGTCCTGAAGTCGAAGCAGCCGCTGCCGTTCGATGAGCAGCCCAAGAAGGATGCCGTGAAGGACGACGATCTGGAAGTCGCGGACATCGATCTGGATGTCGTCGACGAGGACGCGGAAAAGTCGCCCGACGACGAGGTCGATCTGGGTGGCGACGACGACCTGGGTGTCGATACCGACCAGGGCGACGACGACCAGTAAACTCTTATATTGCAAGGGCGCGCCGCCTGACTTATGGGGCGCGTCCTTGGATTGGGGCCTTAGCTCAGCTGGGAGAGCGCAACACTGGCAGTGTTGAGGTCAGCGGTTCGATCCCGCTAGGCTCCACCAATTTCCCGATGACCCGTCATGATGCTTCGGGTCTTTCCGTCTCAGCGAGATCGACCAGGCGAGCGGATGACGTTCAAGGTAGACATGGGACTCGATGCCGGTGGAAGTCCGGCATTCGTCGATCTCGAGGAACTGCTGGCCACCCGCCTGCTGGTGCAGGGAAATTCCGGCTCGGGCAAATCCCACCTGTTGCGCCGCCTGCTCGAACGAAGCGCGGGGCAGGTCCAGCAGATCATTATCGATCCCGAGGGCGACTTCGTCACCCTGTCCGGTCCTCATGGCCATGTCGCGATCGAGGCCGTCGATTACTCCGCCGCTGAAATAGTTCATTTCGCGCGCCGATGCCGCGAACATCGCACGTCCGCGGTGCTCAGCCTTGAGGGGCTGGAGATGGAAGGGCAGATGCGCTGTGCGGCTTCGTTCCTGTCCGGCCTGTTCGATGCGCCGCGCGAGCACTGGTTTCCGGCACTTGTCGTGGTCGATGAGGCGCAGATATTCGCGCCCGCCGCAGGGGCCGAGATCAGCGAAGAAGTGCGCCGCGCTTCTTTGGGTGCCATGACCAACCTCATGTCACGCGGACGCAAGCGCGGACTTGCGGGTATCATTGCGACCCAGCGCCTGGCCAAGCTGTCGAAGAACGTCGCTGCAGAGGCGAGCAATTTCCTGATGGGGCGCACCTTCCTCGACATCGACATGGCGCGTGCGGCGGACTTGCTGGGCATGGAGCGGCGGCAGGCGGAATCGATCCGCGACCTTGCGCGCGGGACATTCCTCGGTCTCGGCCCCGCAATTGCTCGCCGCCCGGTCATGGTCCGGATCGGTACGGTCGAAACCTCGGCGCGAAGCAGCAGCCCGACGCTCGTGCCGTTGCCCGAAGCGCCCTCGGGCGACATGCGGCAGTTCCTGCTTGCAGACATGGAGGAGGCGCAGCCGCAGGTGTCTGCACCCGTGCCGAAACCGCAACTTGCCGCGTCGTTGCTCGAGGACCTTGCGCGCCAGCCCACAGTGCCGGTGGCCGAGGCAAATGCCGAAACGATCGATCCGGAACCGATCATGGTCGCAGCACTCCATGCGATCGTGAGTGACAGCGATGCCGCGGGCAAATCGGCTGCCGTGTTGTTCCAGGATTTCCAGGTCCGCTGCCGGATGTCAGGCCTTCGGACGCCGCCGCTCGAAATGACCGCCTTTGCGCGCCGACTCGCCGCCGCCCGCGCCGGCATTTTCGAAGGGCTGGACGATGAATGGGCGTTGGCGCTCGAAGCGGGAAGCAGGGTGCCGGACGAGATGCTCGGAGCATTCCTGCTTATCGCGCGCGCCGCGTCCGAAAACCTGCCGGGACCAAGCGACGAAGAACTGGCGCGAGTGTATGGCACAAGTTCGATCGGCCGCGCGCGGCGTGTGGTGAACTATATGGAGGAACGCGACATCATTGTGTCGCGTGTCGACCTGTCGGGGCGACGATCGATCACTATTCCCGCACTCGGATGGACGACCGCGCCGACCGCTCAATAGCAAGGCTGGTGCGGCCGAACCTATTTCAGCGTATCGAGATAGGCGACCAGGTCCGCACGCTGCTGCGGATCCTTCACGCCTACGTATGACATCTTCGTTCCCGGCACGACACGCTGCGGGTTCTCAAGATACTGGAACAGCTTTTCGTTGGTCCAGGTGATGCCGCTCGCCTTGTTCGCTTCCGAGTATTTATAGCCCGGGATCTGGCCCGAATGATGACCCTGCAAGCCGTGCAGCGAGGGGCCGGTCATGTTTATGCCGGGCTTCGTCGAGTGACACGTGCGACAGGCCATGAAAACTTTCTCGCCAGCGGCAACGTCCGTCTTGAAGCTCGCGAATTTCGACCCGTCGAGCGTGTCGACGTTGTCGGCGGGCGGCGCCTTGGCATCGGCGGATTGCGAGACAGGGACGGCATCGAGCGCCGCATTGTCGTCGGCAGGCGGCTTCGAGCAGCCCTGAAGCAGGACGATCGCCGCGATCAAACCGGCTGACACTGTGAATCGCATGTCCTGTCCCCAAAATTGAGTGGTCGCATAACGATACAGCCATGCCGCGTTCGCGCAACGAAATCGCGAGCGTCCCGTAATCGGACGTCCCGAAATTGGCGGATTTTTCCAATGGTCAATTCGGGACGGCATGCGTTTACTCCTCGCCATGCGTAGACACCTAGTCCTGACCAACGAATCCGCCCGCCACCCCTTTCGCCAGTCGCTGCCGCGGCCGGTGTTCGACAGGGAGCGCGCCCGTGAGCCCCTGTCCGATCATGGGCTTTTCCTGCTCACCTTCGTCTCCGCATTCCTGGCATTCTCCGTTTTTCTCGGCTGACCCGCGAAGGGATTTGCGTGCCCCCGCGTAATGCGATGGAATGGGGCGCGGATAGACAGGCGGAAGCGAGCTTTGACGGAAGCGGCAAGCGTGGCGACCGATTGCGTCGAGAGTGACGACGCACTGATGGCGCGCGTGCAGCGGCGTGATGCCGCTGCGTTCCGGATCCTCATCGACCGGCATCTGACCGTGCTCCACCGCATTGCCTATCGCATGATCGGCGATGCGGCAGAGAGCGAGGATCTGGCGCAGGAGGCATTGCTGCGGCTGTGGCGCGATGCGGGTCGGTGGCAGGCGGGAATGTCGGGCACGGGCGCCTGGCTCAACCGGGTCACCGTCAACCTGTGCCTCGACCGGCTGCGCAGGCGCCGCTTTTCGAGCGACGCCGACGTGCCCGAGCGTGCAGACGAAGCGCCGCTCGCTCCGGAGGTGATGGACGCAGAGCGTCGGCGCAAGGCGACGATCGCAGCGATCGCTGCACTGCCTGACCGGCAGCGCGCGGCGGTCGTGCTGACGTATTACGAGGACCAGTCGAACCAGATGGCGGCGGAGGCGATGGATATGAACATCAAGGCGTTCGAATCGCTGCTCCTCCGTGCGCGTGCCGCGCTTCGCGTCGCGTTGCAGCCGTTGAAGGAGGCGAGCGAATGACCGCGCGCGATCCCCTGAAAGAAGCGCTCGATCGCTTCGACGTGCCGGCCATGTCCGACGGACTGGCCGACCGCATCATGGCAGCTGCAATGCCGGCTGCTCCCGCACGGCCCACGCCGCGCCGCGACCGTCGCGGCATGTGGCGGCGTGGACGCCAGATTGCGATCGGGGCAGCCGCGTTCACGATGCTGAGCGCCGCCGCAATCGCGTCCGGACTGCTGGGGAGGGTCGGCATCCACGTGCCTGTGCTCACTGCCATGTTCGCGCCGCGCGTGGAACCGGTGCACAAGCCGAAGCCCGCGATACCGGTCAGACTGGCGCACAAGGTGCCTGCGGTCGCGCCGCCGCCGCCGGTCGTGCCCACGGTGACGCCCCCCCCTGCCTTTGCTGCGCGCCAGGTGCTGCGGGCTGAACGGCGGGAGCGGATCGCGAAATTCGTCGAGGAGCATCCGCGCGCAGCAGCGGTGATCGCCCAGCGCGTCGGGCAGCGTCTGCATCAGCGGGAAATCGTGCGTCGCGAAATGATGGGCTTGCCGCCGGCAAATCCCGCGGCACCGGGTTTCAGGCCACTGACGCCGGAGGAGCGATTCTTCCTGCGTCAGGAACGGAGACGCGATTTCCGCCGGATGGAGGTGATCATCGACCGTCGCCTTGCGCGTCGCGAAGCCTGGCGCGCTGCCCAGGATGGTACGGCGGCCCCAACGGCTATGGCGCCTGCCGCGCCGGTGGCGACGGCGAACGCAACTGCCGATCCCACGCGCTAGCCGATGAGCCGCAGCGTCAACACAACCCGCGCGCAGGGCTTTCAGCCGCGCTGGCATTTCGGTTTCGAACGGCGCCGCTAGTTCGAAAAATGTGGCCGGCCGGGCCTCCTGTTCCGGATCTCACCCCGGTCGGCCACTAAATCCTAGTCGCAAGCCTTGTGCAGCAGCCACGCGAGATAGGCCGAAACCAGGCACATCGCCGCGGTCATGATGAACTGGTCGGTCGCCGAAATGCCGATAGCGCTCAGTCCGAGTGCAAGGGCGCAGCCGACGACCATGCAGCCCGCGTTCACCAGGTTGTTCGCGCCGACCGTCCGTGCGGTCTGGCTCTTGGGCACGGTCGTCGTCAGGAACGCGTAGAGCGGCACCACGAACATGCCGCCCGAAATCGCGATTGCGAGCAGGCAAGCGAGCAGGATCGGGGCGCCGGGGTGCGCAAAGAAAGCCCAGAAATCGTACAGCGTTCCCGCAGGCGCGGGGGCCCAGAACTTCGCGATGAAGTGGAAGGCGAGGACGAACAGGCCCATCGCGATCACCGAGCCCGGCGCATATCGCGCGCTGACATGGCCCTGCAGCAGGCGGTTGATGGCGACCGACCCGATGGCGATGCCGATAGAAAAGATCGCCAGGAACATGCTGGCGACGCTCTTGTCGGCCTGCAACACGTTCTTCACCAGCGGCGGGAACTGCACGAACAATACCGCGCCGATTGCCCAGAAGAAGCTGATCGAGACGATGGCGAGGAACAGGCGGCGGATGTGCAGTGTGTCGGCAACCAGCCGATAGGACGCGCGAAAGATGTTCCAGTCGATAGCATGATCGTCGCCGATCGGCGGAGCGGGGGGCACTTCGCGCCCTGCGAACCAGCCGACGACCGCAAGGCCCAGCACCAGTGCGGCGGCCACATTATGGTCGATGAAACCGGCCAGGATCGTGCCCGCAAGGATCGCGATATAGGTGCCTGCCTCCACCAGCCCGGTGCCGCCCAGCACCTGGTCGGGTTCCAGATGCTGCGGCAGGATCGCGTATTTGATCGGCCCGAAAAAGGTCGAATGCACGCCCATCGAGAACAGGGCGATCATCATCAGCGGCACGTTGCCGATCAGCAGACCGAGGCCGCCGACCACCATGATGCCGATTTCCGCGGTTTTCACGATGCGGATCATCCGCGCCTTGTCGTAAGCGTCGGCAAGCTGTCCGGCGACGGCGGACAACAGGAAAAACGGGATGATGAACACCGCGGACGCGATGCCGCTGAACACTTCTTCCTGCTTTGGATCGTTGTAGAGGTTGTAGATCACGAACAGGACCATGGCGGTCTTGAACAGATTGTCGTTCATGGCCCCTAGGAACTGGGTCACGAACAACGGCAGGAAACGGCGCTGTTTCATCAGCGCGAGCGACATCTGCATGGAAACCGGTAATCCTGTACTGACTGCGCGGGGCCATAGCGGCCTTTGCGAGCGCGTCCAATCCGTCTAACGAGGCTTCGTGCTCTCGCTGCCCAACATCCTCACGCTTTCGCGGATCGTTACGGTCCCGCTGCTGGTTGCCCTCCTGTGGTATCCGGGCTGGGTCCTCGGCTACGCGCTGGGATTCGCGCTTTACTGCCTGATGGGGGTGACCGACTATTTCGACGGCTACCTTGCCCGCGCGCAGGGGACGGTGTCGAAGCTCGGCGTGTTCCTCGACCCCATCGCCGACAAGATCATGGTGGTGGCCGTCATCTTCATGCTGGTCAGCACGCGGCACGAGCCCGCCGCGATTACCGGCATCCACCTCGTACCTGCGCTTGTCATCCTCTTGCGCGAGATCGCGGTCTCCGGCTTGCGCGAATTCCTCGCAGGGCTGTCGGTTTCGATCCCGGTGTCGCAACTCGCCAAATGGAAGACCACGCTCCAGATCGTCGCACTCGGTTCGCTGATCCTGGCAGGGGCGTTGCCGACGATGCCGTGGATCAAGGATGTCGGCCTCGTGTCGCTTTGGGCAGCCGCCGTACTGACGCTGGTCACGGGCTGGGATTATCTGCGGGTCGGCCTGAAGCACATGGACTGATGCGGCGGGTTCGCATCCTCTATTTCGCCCGCGTTCGTGAAGCCGTCGGAACCGGGGAAGAGTTGCGAGACCTGGCAGACAATATCGCCACTGTCGGGGATCTCGCGGGCCATCTTGCCGAAAGCTGGCCCGTCTTCGCCGATCGCCAGCGCCTTCGTGTTGCCGTCGACCAGGTGATGGCGACGTTCGATACGCCGATTGGGGATGCCTGCGAGATCGCATTCTTCCCGCCGGTGACGGGCGGATGATCACCGTCCGCGTTACTGCCGATCCGTTCGACGCCGGTGCAGAGATCGCGGCGCTGTCGGGCACAGGGACGGGGGCCGTCAGCAGCTTCGTGGGTGTCGTTCGCGGGGGCGACGGCCTGTCCGCGCTCACCCTCGAACATTATCCGGGGATGACCGAAGCGGCATTGCAGGATCTCGCGGAGCAGGCGGCGGCGCGATGGGCGCTGAATGGCGTCGTTATCCACCATCGCATCGGACGGCTGGTCCCGGGCGATCCGGTAGTATTCGTCGGTACGGCGTCCGCGCATCGTCACGATGCCATGGAGGCCTGTGCCTTCCTGATCGACCGGCTGAAGACCGACGCGCCGTTCTGGAAGCGCGAGAGCTTTACCGACGGACGCGAGACCTGGGTCGAACCGCGATCGACCGACGATATGGCCGCCGCGCGCTGGGATCAGGCGAGCGCGCGGTAAAGCCCGTAGAGGCTGGTCGCGGTCAGCACGCATCCGACCAGCAGCATCAGCAGTTTTGCCTCGACGCGCTTGGCGAGCAGGGCGCCGAAGGGTGCAGCGACGATGCCGCCGATCAGCAGGCCGACGGTCGCCATCGTAAAAGCTTCCCAGCCGAGCTGAGTGATGAAAGTCGCGGAAATCGTCGCGGTCAGGAAGAATTCGGACGTGTTGACGGTGCCGATCGTCGTCCTCGGGTCGGATCCCTGCACTAGCAGATTGCTGGTCACGACCGGCCCCCAGCCACCACCGCCCGCCGCGTCGAGGAAGCCGCCGACCAGACCCAGTGGCTCGACGATCTTCGGCGAACGCGCCGCAGGCGGATAATGAGTGCTACGCCAAAGCAGGTACAGGCCGATGGCCGCCAGATAGGCGAGAATGAACGGTTTCGCGACCGACGCGTCGATGTTCGAAAGGACATAGGCGCCCAGCACGCCGCCGATGACGCCGGGTATCATGATGCGAAAGAACAATTTCCAGTTCACGTTCTTGTGGATCGCGTGGCTGATGCCAGAAACCGCGGTCGTGAACGTCTCCACCGTGTGAACGCCGGCCGACGCAGCGGCCGGGGCAACGCCGAGGCTGAGCAGCAGCGTGTTCGAAATCACGCCGAACGCCATGCCCAGCGCGCCGTCGACGATCTGCGCGGCAAAGCCGACCGCGATGAATGGCAACAGGGCTTCGAACGTCGTGATGTCCAGTGTCATGACGGTCGTGTCGCAGCGCGGACACCGGGCCGCAAGCGCAATCCGGCTGCTGCGCCCGAAAGCCCAGCTATTCAGTAGTGTTTTGCAACGTCTTTACATTTTGGCGGGTTGGGAGCAGTTCGCGCCTCCGAAATGGGGAAACGCCGATGTTGAACGGCCTCGTTGCCTATCTTGATTCCGTCAAAGCCAGGGATCCCGCGGCGCGCTCGCGCTGGGAAGTGCTGCTTTATCCCGGCGCATGGGCGATCGCGTTCCACCGCCTCGCGCACTGGCTTTACGTCGGCGAGCTTTACTGGCTTGCGCGGCTGGTCAATCACATCGGCCGGTTCCTGACTGCGATCGACATCCACCCGGGCGCGCAGATCGGCCGGAATTTCTTCATCGACCATGGCTTCACCGTCATCGGCGAAACCGCGATCATCGGCGACGATGTCACCATCTACCAGTGTGTGACGCTGGGTGGCACCAACCCGGCCAATGGCGTGCCGGGCAAGCGCCATCCGACACTGGAAAACGGGGTCATCGTCGGATCGGGCGCGCAGGTGCTCGGGCCGATTA
>DDFE01000013.1:13753-27325 GCA_002336985.1 Sphingomonadales bacterium UBA1936 | reverse complement strand
AATTCGCCCTTCACCAATCCGGTCGCGCTCAACAAGGCGCTGGAGACGAACGGCGCGAGCCTGGCGGCCGGGTTCCAGCACCTGCTGAACGATTTCCAGCGCGGGCAGCTTTCCCACACCGATCCGAATGCATTCGAGGTCGGCCGCAACATCGCGACGACGCCGGGCAAGGTCGTCCACGAAACGCCGCTGTACCAGCTGATCCAATATTCCCCGACGACGCCGACGGTGATGAAGACGCCGCTCGTCATCTTCCCGCCGTGGATCAACCGTTTCTACATCCTCGACCTGTCGCCTGAGAAAAGCTTCATCCGCTGGGCGGTGGCGGAGGGGCTGACGGTGTTCATGGTCAGCTGGAAATCGGCCGACGCCTCGATGGCCGATGTGATCTGGGACGATTATATCGCCGCCCAGATCGACGCGATCGACACGATCCGCGACCTGCTCGACGTGAAGTCGGTGCACACCATCGGCTATTGCGTGGCGGGCACCACCCTCGCCGCGACGCTTGCGGTGCTGGCGGCGAAGGGCAAGGCGAAGAAGGTCAAGAGCGCGACGTTCTTCACCGCACAGGTGGATTTCAGCCAGGCGGGCGAGTTGCTCAATTTCGTGGACGACGCGAACCTGGCGCTGATCGAGACGCTGAGCCACGAAGGCTTCCTCGACGGGCGCTACCTGGCCGCGACGTTCAACCTGTTGCGCGGCAAGGACCTGATCTGGTCGCCGGTGGTCAGCAATTACCTGTTGGGCAAGGATTATCCCGCGTTCGATCTGCTGCACTGGAACGGCGACGTCACCAACCTGCCCGCCAAATGGCACAAGAACTATCTGGCCGACCTCTATCGCGACAACCGGCTGGTCGTGCCGGGCGCGCTGAGCGCACTGGGCGAGGTGATCGACCTGACGAAGATCGAGACGCCGGCCTATGTACAGGCGGGCCGCGAGGACCATATCGCGCCGTTGCCCAGCGTTTGGAAACTGACCGAGCACCTGAAGGGGCCGATCCGTTTCGTGCTCGCCGGATCCGGCCATATCGCGGGCGTGGTCAATCCGCCCGCCGCGCAGAAATACCAGCACTGGATAGACGGCGCGATGACGTCGCTCGACGACTTTGTCGCCAGCGCGACCGAAGTTAAGGGCAGCTGGTGGACCGACTGGATCGCCTGGATTCGCGACTTCGGCGCGAACGAGGTCGCCGCAGACGGTGCGCGCGTGCCGGGCGAGGGAAAACTCGAGGCCATCGAGGACGCGCCCGGACGCTACGTAAAGGCGCGATAACGACGAGCCGAAACCCTATCGGGTTGGTCGGCTATGTTGCAGTGCACAAAAATACTTGAAACCGGCGACGGTTCATGTATATTGTGCACTGCAACATAACTGTAAGGAGGCCGTTGTGGCCCAAACGCCGTCGTCGAAGAAGCCCGAAGCCAAGGCCGTCAAGCCCGCCGCTGCCGCGTCTGCGAAGACGGCTGCTGCAACCAAGACGGCCGTCCCTGTCAAAGCGAAACCGGTGGCAAAGGCGCCCGCGCCCGTCGTCGCCAAGGCAGCGCCGGCCAAGCCGGTTGCCGCCCCCAAGACGATCGCGCCCGTCGTTGCCAGGCCGGTCGAACCTGTCGCTGCTGCTCCCGCAGCCGTGCAGTCCGCCCCGATCAAGACGAGCGTGAAGCCCGCTGAAGTCAAAGTTGAAACCAAAACTGCCGCAGCCTCCGTGCCCGCGGCCCCGCACAAGGAAATCAAGATGAACGATACCGTCGCAAAGGTTCAGGAAACCATCAAGCAGAGCACCGAAGAAGCGACCGCAAAGGCGACCGCATTCTTCAACGACGCCAACGGCCGCGCCAAGGATGCGTTCGCCAAGGGCCAGAAGACCGTCGAAGAGCTGGTCGAGTTCTCGAAGGGCAACCTCGAAGCCGTCGCCGCTTCGGGCCGCATCGCCGCCAAGGGCGCCGAAGAGATCGCGAAGTATTCGGCTGAGTACGGCCGCGCGACCATCGAAAAGGCCAACGCGACTGCCAAGCAGTTCGCCGCAGTCAAGTCGCCGACCGAATTCTTCCAGCTGCAGGGCGATGTCGCCAAGCAGACGCTGGACGCCGTCGTTGCCGAAGGTTCGAAGTTCACCGAGAGCTACCTGAAGCTGCTCGGCGAAGTGTTCCAGCCGATCCAGAACCGTTATGCGGTTGCTGTCGAAAAGGTTAAGTCGTCGGTCGCCGCATAAGCGATCCTCGATCTCGAGAAAGAAGGCCGTGCCGGGAAACCGGTGCGGCCTTTTCTTATTTTCCCTCTCCCCTTGCGGGAGAGGGTTAGGGAGAGGGGGCGCCGCGTCTGCGGCGCAAAAGAATCTTCGTCATCAATCGGAGTGTCGAGTCTTTCGGGCGCAGACGCGCCCGGCCCCCTCTCCCTGCTCTCTCCCGCAAGGGGAGAGGGAAACGCGCGCCCCTCTTCACCATCTTTTTGTCGCATCCGCCCTTGCCGCTCCGGATCGCTTCGCCATATTCTAGCCGACGATGATCATCAGCATGGCAGACGAACGGCAGGGCGAAGACCGCGGCACCGGCGTGGGTGTGGCGACGCGTACGCGCGCCAAGACCAAGCAGCCGCAGCCATACAAGGTGCTGATGCTCAACGACGATTACACGCCGATGGAATTCGTCGTGCTGTGCCTGCAGCGCTTTTTCCGGATGAGTCTGGAGGACGCGACACGCGTGATGCTGCACGTCCACCAGAAGGGCGTCGGCGTCTGCGGCATCTTCAGCTACGAAGTCGCCGAGACCAAGGTGACGCAGGTGATGGATTTCGCCCGGTCGCAGCAGCACCCGCTGCAGTGCACGCTGGAAAAAGCCTAACTCGACGTACGCGGCGACGGGTACAGGTAGCGCGGGTCGAATTCGGCGATCGCGTGCAGCATTTCCCGGTTTTGTACGACGATCTCTCCGCCCGAAAACGTCACGACGCCGCGCTCGCGCAATTCGCGCAGGATGCGGTTGGTGTGGACGGTGGTGATCCCGCACGCAGACGCGATGTCCGACTGCTGCAGCGGCAGGCTGTAGGTCAGCCCGTCGCTCAACCCGACCATCTGCAAGCGGCAGCCGATCTCCGAAAACAGATGCGCGACGCGGCCGCTGGCACCGAGGCGGCCAAGACGGAAAATCCATTCGCGGTGCATGGCGGCATCGAGGAGGGTGCTGAACCACAATAGCCGCCCGAGATTGTGATGCTCGATGACCAGCCGGTCGATGACCTCGTGCGGGAAAGTTGCCACCTTGCATTCGGTGATCGTCGCGACGTCATGGTCGAGCGTGCGCATGGGGTAGCCGTGCAGGTCGACGAAATCGCCCGGGACATGCAACGCGACCAGCTGCCGGCTGCCGTCGAGCCCGTCCATGTAGCGGCAGATATAACCCTCGACGAGGAGCATGCAGCGCTCGACGACCTCGCCATGCCGGACCAAGTCCTGCCGCGCCCCGAATGTCGTGACCGACCCGATCGCCGACTCCAGCGCGTCCAATTCAGCCGGCAATATGTCTTCCCGGTGGCGGCCCATGAGGAAGCGCCCCGTCAAATTCGTCGTCTTGTTTTCCATGCCTGACCCGCCGGTTTTGCGCGACGCTAGGCCCAAAATTTGCGGCCCGCAATTGATCCATGTTGTTTGAGCGTAACGAAATTCCCGCCAGACGCGGTCGGAACGGATCGCAAAATTATAAGACGGGAACGGATGGATGTCGGCTGAAGACGAGGACTATTACCAACGTCGTATCCGCGAGGAACGTGAGGCTGAAAAGGCCGCGCCGACCAAGGAAATCGCACAGGTTCACGCCGAGCTCGCCGCGCAATATGAGGCGCTGCTGCACAAGCTGCCGAAAACGCCGAAGCCGTAAGGCGGCCCACGCTTGCGTGGCGAAGCGCGGCGCCTTACGCCGCGTTCATGGACCGCATTCTCATCCGCGGCGGCAACAAGCTGTCGGGCCGCATTCACATTTCCGGAGCCAAGAACGCCGCGCTGACGCTGATGCCGTGCGCGCTGCTGACCGACGAGCCGCTGACGCTGCGCAACCTGCCGCGCCTGGCCGATGTCGACAGCTTCGGCCATCTGCTCAACCAGCTGGGCGTTTCGACATCCATCGAGGGTGCGCGGCCCGAGGATTTCGGGCGCGTGATGACGATGCGCGCCGCGCGCGTCACCTCGACCATGGCGCCCTATGACATCGTGCGGAAAATGCGCGCGTCTATTCTGGTGCTGGGGCCGCTGCTCGCGCGCATGGGCGAGGCGACGGTGTCGCTGCCCGGTGGCTGCGCGATCGGCACCCGCCCGATCGACTTGCACCTGAAGGCGCTGGAAGCCTTCGGCGCCCAGATGGAGACCACACACGGCTATGTGAAGGTCACCGCGCCTGGCGGACGCCTGCCCGGCGGGCGGATGCGCTTTCCCGTGGTGTCGGTGGGCGCGACCGAGAACGCACTGATGGCGGCCGTGCTGGCCAAGGGCACCTGCGTCATCGAGAACGCCGCGCGCGAACCCGAAATCGTCGACCTGTGCCGCTGCCTCGTCGCGATGGGCGCATCGATCGACGGCATCGGTACCGAGACGCTGACGGTGGAGGGCCGCGACCGGCTGCACGGCGCGACCTATGCCGTGATGCCCGACCGGATCGAGGCGGGCAGCTATGCCTGCGCCGCGGCGATCACCGGCGGGTCGATCGACCTGGTCGGATCGGACGTCGAGGAAATGGGCGCGACGTTCGACGCCCTTCGCGAAGCTGGCGTGACAGTAACGCCGAAGGGCGATGTCGTGACCGTCTCTGCGAATGGGCATCTGGGTCCATTGACCCTGTCGACGGCGCCCTACCCCGGTTTCGCGACCGACATGCAGGCGCAGTTCATGGCGATGCTGTGCCGCGCGGACGGCGCGTCGATGCTGACCGAGACGATCTTCGAGAACCGCTACATGCACGTGCCCGAATTGGCGCGCATGGGTGCGGACATCACCGTGACCGGACGTTCTGCGCTGGTGCGCGGCGTCGAGCGCCTGACCGGTGCGCCCGTCATGGCGACGGACCTGCGCGCGTCGATGTCGCTGATCATCGCCGGGCTTGCGGCAGAGGGCGAGACACAGGTCCAGCGCGTCTATCACCTCGACCGCGGCTATGAACGGCTCGAGGAAAAGCTGTCGGCGGTCGGTGCGGATATCGAGCGCGTTTCCGACGGCTAAGTGACCGAAGCCGACTTCCTTTTACTCCTTCGTCCGCTGGCAACCGGCGATGCCGCGCGCGGACTGCTCGACGATGCGGCGGTGCTGGGCGACCTCGTCCTGACGCACGACATGCTGGTCGAGGGGGTGCATTTCCTGCCCGGCGATCCGCCGGGCGACGTCGCGTGGAAACTGCTGGCGGTGAACCTCAGCGATCTTGCCGCAAAGGGCGCGACGCCGGTCGGTGTGCTGCTTGGCTATCCGCTCAGCGATGCGGATTGGGACGCAGCATTCGTCGCCGGACTGGGCGAGGCACTGGCGGCCTTCGATGTACCGTTGCTGGGCGGGGATACGGTCAAGGGACCGCGCGTGCTGTCGCTGACCGCGATCGGACGGGCGGCGGTTGCGCCCGCACGAAGCGGCGCGCGCGCAGGTGATGGCCTGTGGGTGACCGGCACGATCGGACGGGCGGGCCTTGGCCTGAGCGGCAACACCGAACACCTGGACGCTTATCGCCGTCCCACGCCCCGCCTGACCGAGGGACAAGCCCTTGCCCCGCACGTCCACGCGATGATGGATGTGTCGGACGGCCTCCTGATCGACGCCGGGCGCATGGCGGATGCAAGCGGCCTCGCATTGTCCATCGACCTCGATGCCGTCCCGGTCGCCGGCGACCGTATGGCCGCGGCCACTGCCGGCGACGACTATGAGCTGCTGTTCGCGGCGCCCGCCGGTTTCATGCCGCCGGTCGCGGCCACGCGCATTGGCACATTTGCCAATGGACAGGGCCTGACCCTGCATGACACCTCCGGACCGGTCCCGCTCCCCGCGCGCCTCGGATATCAGCACGGGCAATAAGATTTGCCTTTGCCGAAAGTGGCTGCTTAACTCCGCGGGAAATTCCGCATCCAGGGGGTGGATGCGGCAATAAACTGAGAGGGAAGCCCCATGAATTTCGTGTTGTTCGCCATATTGTGCGGCCTCGCGGCCGTGCTCTACGGCTTCGTGACGTCGCAACAGGTTCTACGATCTTCGCCCGGCAACGCGCGGATGCAGGAAATCGCCGCCGCCATCCAGGAAGGCGCAAAAGCCTATCTCAACCGCCAGTACACGACGATCGCGATCGTCGGTGTCGTCGTTGCGGTTCTGGTCGGCGCGTTCCTCGGCATCACTTCCGCCATCGGCTTCGTGATCGGCGCAGTGTTGTCCGGCGTGGCGGGCTTCATCGGGATGAACATCTCGGTCCGCGCCAACGTCCGTACTGCGGAAGCGGCACGCACGGGGCTGCAGAACGGCCTGACCGTCGCATTCCGTTCGGGGGCGATCACCGGCATGCTGGTGGCGGGCCTTGCGCTGCTCGCGATCTCTGTGTTCTTCTATTACCTTGTGTTCATGGGGAAAAACGCCCCTGAATCGCGTGTCGTCATCGACGCGCTCGTGGCCCTCGCATTCGGCGCATCGCTGATCTCGATCTTCGCGCGTCTCGGCGGCGGCATCTTCACCAAGGCCGCCGACGTCGGTGCCGACCTGGTCGGCAAGGTCGAGGCGGGCATTCCGGAAGACGATCCCCGCAACCCCGCGGTCATCGCGGACAACGTCGGCGACAACGTCGGCGACTGCGCGGGCATGGCGGCCGACCTGTTCGAAACCTATGTCGTGACCGTCGGCGCGACGATGGTGTTGATCGCGCTGCTGATGAAGGCTTCGCTCGACGCGACCGCGCTGTTGAACCTGATGACCCTGCCGCTCGTCATCGGCGGCGTCTGCATCTTCACCTCGATCCTGGGCACTTATTTCGTGCGCCTCGGCAGCGGCCAGTCGATCATGGGCGCCCTGTACAAGGGCTTCTGGGTCACGGTCATCACGTCGATTCCGGCGATCTGGTTCGTCACGCAATACGTGCTGGGCGGGGACCTGAACGCTGTCGTCGGCGGCACGCCGTCGGGCGAAGGTCCGACGTTCACCGGCTGGAATCTGTTCTGGTCGATGATGGTGGGCCTCGGCGTCACCGGTGCGCTGGTTTGGATCACCGAATATTACACCGGCACCAACTATCGCCCGGTCCGCTCGATCGCCAAGGCATCGGAAACCGGCCACGGCACCAACGTCATCCAGGGGTTGGCGATCAGCCTTGAATCGACGGCCCTTCCGACCCTCGTCATCGTGGTCGGCATGGTGGTGTCGTACAGCCTGGCAGGACTGCTCGGCATCGGTTTCGCGGCAACCGCGATGCTGGCGCTGGCCGGCATGGTCGTGGCACTCGATGCCTATGGTCCCGTCACCGACAACGCCGGCGGCATTGCCGAGATGAGCCACATGGAGGACGAGGTCCGCACCCGCACCGACGCGCTCGATGCGGTCGGCAACACCACCAAGGCGGTGACCAAGGGCTATGCCATCGGTTCGGCGGCGCTCGCGGCACTCGTGCTGTTCGCGGCCTATACCAACGACCTGAAGGAGTTCTTCTCGAACCTGACGGTCGATTTCAGCCTGTCGAACGTCTACGTTATCGTCGGGCTGCTGCTCGGTGCACTGCTCCCCTACCTCTTCGGCGCCATGGGCATGACTGCGGTCGGCCGTGCGGCGGGCGACGTGGTGAAGGACGTGCGCGACCAGTTCGCGACGAACAAGGGCATCATGGAAGGGACGTCTAAGCCCGACTATGCCCGTACTGTCGATCTGGTGACCAAAGCGGCGATCAAGGAAATGATCATCCCCAGCCTGTTGCCAGTGCTGGCGCCGATCGTCCTTTACTTCGTCGTAACCGCGGTCGCGGACCAGGCCAATGGCTTCGCGGCGCTCGGTGCATTGCTACTCGGCGTGATCGTCTCCGGCCTGTTCGTCGCGATCTCGATGACCAGCGGCGGCGGCGCCTGGGACAATGCCAAGAAGTTCATCGAAGACGGCAACCACGGCGGCAAGGGCAGCGAAGCCCATAAAGCCGCAGTGACCGGCGACACGGTGGGCGATCCGTACAAGGATACGGCAGGTCCGGCAGTCAATCCGATGATCAAGATCACGAACATCGTGGCGCTGCTGTTGCTGGCAGCACTCGCGCACGGCGCAGGTTAAACCCTGCAAAATTTGCGGCGGCTTCCTTTTCCGCGCGTCAGCGGTTAAGGGAGCCGCCGTTTTTATGTCCGAATGATGAAAGGGCCGCATGGCCAAGGAAGAACTGATCGAAATGCGCGGCACCGTGGTCGAGCTGCTCCCCAACGCGATGTTCCGCGTCAAGTTGGAGAACGACCATGAAGTGCTGGGCCACACTGCCGGCAAGATGCGCAAGAACCGCATCCGCGTGCTGACCGGCGACGACGTGCTCGTCGAAATGACGCCTTACGACCTGACCAAGGGTCGCATCACATATCGCTTCATGCCGGGTCGCGGCGGCCCCGGCCCGTCCTGATTTCGACCGAAGGCGCGCCCGGCGTGCGCCTTGTTCTCGCATCGGCTTCGCCACGCAGGCGCGATCTGCTCGCGCGGATCGGCGTTATCCCCGATGCGATCGATGCTGCCGATATCGACGAATCCGTGCATCGCGGCGAATTGCCGCGGAGCCATGCCGTACGGCTGGCGCGCGAGAAGGCGCTTGCGGTCGCAGGTCGCCATACGGGGTCTGCAGTGCTTGCCGCCGATACGGTGGTCGCTGTGGGACGACGCATCCTGCCCAAGGCAGAGGACGAAACGACCGCACGCAGGTGCCTGACGCTGCTATCCGGACGGCGTCACCATGTACTGACCGCACTCGCCGTAATCGATGCGACGGGCCAGTTGCGCGAGCGGCTGTCGGACACCGTCGTTACCTTCAAGCCGCTGTCGGCAGCCGAGATCGACGCCTATGTCGCCACCGGCGACTGGGAGGGCAAGGCTGGCGGCTATGCGATCCAGGGCCGCGCCGAGGCGCTGATCCGCGCGCTGTCGGGCAGCCATTCGGGCGTCGTCGGCCTGCCGCTCTATGAAACGCGCAACCTGCTGGTCGCGAGCGGCGTCACCTGTGGCTGAATGGCTGTACGAAGCGGGCATCGGTGAAGCGCGCGCCGCGCTGGTCGAAAACGGCGAGATTATCGAAGCGCTGATCGAACCTGATACGACGGTATGGCGCGCGGGCACGATTGCCGATGCGCAACTGGTCGAAATCCTGATGCCGGGGCGGCGCGGCGTCGCTCGACTGGACGACGGTGCCGAGGCACTGGTCGAACCTCTGCCGCGTGAGTGGACGCAAGGCGCGCGCGTCCGCGTCGAGATCGTCCGCGAGGCCATAGCCGAACCCCGCAATCCGAAGCGCGCGAAGGCACGCCCGGCAGTCGATGCCGACTTGAAGGCCGGTCCGCACCTGCGCGACCGTATCGCGGCCCGCGGCACCCCCGTTGCCGATTGCCTGCCGCATGGTGAGGACCGGCTGGAAGCGGCAGGCTGGAGCGAAGTGCTGGCGAGCGCGCAGTCGGGACGCGTCGAATTCGCGGGCGGTACGCTGCTGATCGAACCGACTGCCGCGATGACGGTGATCGATATCGATGGCTATCTCCAGCCCGCGCCGCTCGCCTTCGCGGCGGCAGAGGCCGCGGCGCGCGCAATCCGCCGCTTCGGCATTGCGGGATCGATCGGCATCGACTTTCCAACGCTCGGCAATCGCGACGAGCGGCAAACGGCGGCCGAACGATTCGACGCCATACTGCCCCAACCCTTCGAGCGGACCGCGATCAACGGGTTCGGACTGATGCAGGTCATCCGTCCGCGCCTTCGGGCATCCCTGATCGAACAGCTGCGTGCCGACCCGGCAGCGCGTGCCGCGCCCGCGCTTCTCCGGCGCGCGGAACGGTCCGGACTGGTTGGTGCCACCCGCCTTGTCGCCGCTCCAGCCGTCATCGATCGCCTGTCTGCGCGTCCCGACTGGATCGACCGCCTGTCGCGTCATCTGGGCGGCACTGTCGGCTTGCGCGCGGACCCCGTACTCACGATATGGGGCGGATATGAAGAACGCGCGTGAACGCTGCCCGATCTGCGACCGTGAAAGTGTCGCCGAGTTCGCCCCCTTTTGTTCGAAGGGGTGCCGCGGGCGCGACATGCTGCGCTGGCTGAACGAGGGCTATCGCGTTCCGGGGCCGCCGGTAACGGATGGGCTGGACAGCGAGGATAACCCGTCGCTATAGGCGGCGCCTTCGCGGTTACGGCTGCGGATGCCCGGGTAGCTCAGTTGGTAGAGCATGCGACTGAAAATCGCAGTGTCGGCGGTTCGACCCCGTCCCCGGGCACCATTTTCCTAACACTGGCTCCAGGACGCCCCGCTCGCATGCGCGCGCGCCGCGGCGGCCCGTCCGAAACTTTACGCAAACTTTACGCGTAGCGCCGGTTTTCCCTCGCGCGCCTTAACGCCGCTCCGGTTCAGAAGCTGCCTTCGCAATCAGCAAAGGCCGCCCCATGCCCACCGATCTTGTTCTCGGCGCGATCACCGCCCTGTTCATCCTTGCCTACCTCCTCGCCGTGCTCGCCCGGCCCGAGCGGTATTGAGGGGGAATCTAGCGATGACATTTGCCGGATGGACGATGATCCTGCTGTTCCTAGCTCTGGTGGTCGCGCTCGCGAAACCTGCGGGCGACTGGATGTACGCACTCTATGCGCATGACCATCTCCCGGGCGAGCGGACGCTGTACCGCGTGGTCGGCATCGACCCCAAGGCAGAGCAAGGCTGGGTCGGTTACGCCGTCGCCGTGATGGTTTTCAACCTCGCGGGACTGCTTTTCCTCTTCGCGATCCTGAAGCTGCAGGGGTTTCTCCCGCTCAATCCGCAAGGGTTCGGCGGGGTGGACACGCTGCTCGCATTCAACACCGCGGTCAGCTTCGTCACCAACACCAACTGGCAGAACTACGGCGGCGAAACGACGCTGTCGCACCTGTCGCAGATGCTGGGGCTGACGGTGCAGAACTTCCTGTCGGCGGCGACCGGCATAGCCGTCGCCTTCGCGCTGATCCGCGGTTTTGCGCGGCGTCAGGCGAGCGGCATCGGCAATTTCTGGGTCGATGTGACGCGGGTGACGCTTTACCTGTTGTTGCCGGCATCTCTCGTGCTCGCGATCGCCTATGTCACGCTCGGCGTGCCGCAGACCTTCGCAGCCTCAGCGACCGCAAAAACGGTAGAGGGCGCGCAGCAGGTGATCGCGCTGGGGCCGGTTGCGTCGCAGCTGGCGATCAAGATGCTCGGCACCAATGGCGGCGGCTTCTTCAACGCCAATTCGGCGCATCCCTTCGAGAATCCGTCGGCGCTTTCCAACATGATCCAGATGCTGTCGATGCTGGTGCTGGGGGCGGGCCTGACGCTCACTTTCGGCAAGGCGGTCGGCAATATCCGCCAGGGCCGGGCGATCCTCGCCGCGATGATCGTCCTGTTCGTCGCCGGAATCGCTGCCGCTTATGCGGTCGAGGCGGCCGGCAACCCCGTCCATCACGCGCTCGGCCTGTCGGGCGGGAACATGGAGGGCAAGGAGGTGCGCTTCGGCGTTGTCGCGACCGCGCTGTTCTCGGTGGTGACGACCGCGACGTCGACCGGTGCCGTCATCGGCGCGCATGACAGCCTGATGCCGCTCGCCGGGCTGGTCCCGATGTTCAGCATGCAGCTCGGCGAACTCGTCATCGGCGGTGTCGGATCCGGGCTTTATGCGATCCTCATCTACGCGATCCTCGCGGTGTTCATCGCCGGCCTGATGGTGGGCCGCACGCCCGAATATGTCGGCAAGAAGATCGAGGCGCGCGAGATGAAGCTCAGCGTCATCGCGACGGTCGTCCCGCCCTTGATGATCTTGGGCCTTGCCGCAATCGCCAGCGTGCTGCCTGCTGGACAGGCAGGGCCGCTTGCCAAGGGGCCGCACGGCTTTTCGGAAATCCTTTATGCCTTCAGCAGTGCGGCCGCGAACAACGGCTCTGCATTCGGCGGGCTGACCGGCAACACGCCCTTCTACAACCTGCTGCTGGCGCTCGGCATGTTCGTCGGCCGGTTCGGGGTGATCCTGCCGGTCCTTGCAATCGCGGGCGGGCTTGCCGCGAAACGCTACACACCATCGACGTCGGGCTCCTTCCCGACGACCGGCCCCCTGTGGGTCGGCCTGTTGACCGCGATCATCCTGATCGTCGGCGGCCTGACCTTCCTGCCCAGCCTCGTCCTCGGACCGATCGCCGACCACGCACAGGTCGCGGCCGGTACCCTGCTCTGAAAGACACGAACATGACCGAACGCACTTCGCTCTTCACCGGGCCGCTGATGGCGGCCGCCGCGCGCGATGCGGTGATCAAGCTCGCCCCGTCGAAACTTATCCGCAATCCCGTGATGTTCGTGACGGCCCTCGTCGCGACCTTGTCGACGGTGCTGCTGATCAAGGGGATTGCGGCCGGAACCGGCAATGTCACCTTCGAGGCGCAGCTGGTCTTCTGGCTGTGGCTCACCGTCCTGTTCGGCAATTTCGCCGAGGCGCTGGCCGAAGGGCGCGGCAAGGCGCAGGCCGCATCGCTGCGCGCGACCAAGGCCGACCTGTACGCAAAGCGCATGCTGGGCGTCGGTGAAACCTGGTCGCGGATCCCCGCCAGCCAGCTGCTCGTCGATGAGGTCGTGCTGGTCGAGGCAGGCGACCTGATCCCCGCCGACGGCGAGGTGATTTCGGGCGTGGCGAGCGTCAACGAGGCCGCGATCACCGGTGAAAGCGCACCCGTCATCCGTGAGGCGGGCGGCGACCGTTCGGCGGTGACCGCGGGCACGCGGGTCCTCGCAGACAGCATCAAGGTGCGCGTGACCGCCGCACAAGGACACGGCTTCCTCGACCGCATGATCGCGCTGGTCGAGGGCGCCAGCCGCCAGAAGACCCCGAACGAGATCGCGCTGACCATCCTGCTTGCTGGGTTGACGCTGATCTTCCTGATCGCCGTCGGCACGCTGCCGGCCTTCGCCGCCTATGCGGGCGGCAGCCTGGCCATTCCCGTGCTGGTCGCGCTGTTCGTGACGCTGATCCCGACGACGATTTCGGCACTGCTTTCGGCGATTGGTATCGCGGGAATGGACCGGCTGGTCCGCTTCAATGTGCTCGCCAAGTCGGGCCGTGCGGTGGAGGCGGCGGGCGACATCGATACGCTGCTGCTCGACAAGACGGGCACGATCACCATCGGCGACCGCCAGGCGACGGCATTCCTGCCGCTGCCGGGCATCGCCGACGCCGAACTGGTCGCAGCGGCGCGCCTCGCCAGCCTGGCCGACCAGACGCCCGAGGGTCGTTCGATCGTCCTACTGGCGGGGGACGGGGAAGCCATGCCCGCGCATGCCGAACCGATCGCGTTCACCGCACAGACGCGCGTGTCGGGGCTGAAGATCGGCGAGCGAAAACTGATCAAGGGTGCGGTCGATGCGG
>DDFE01000013.1:4302-13700 GCA_002336985.1 Sphingomonadales bacterium UBA1936 | reverse complement strand
GAACTGCGCCGCATGGGCATCCGCACCGTGATGATCACGGGCGACAACCCGCTGACCGCCGCCAGCATCGCCGCCGAAAGCGGTGTCGACGACTTCCTTGCCGAGGCAACGCCCGAGGACAAGCTGGCGCTGATCCGCAAGGAGCAGGAGGGCGGCAAGCTGGTCGCGATGTGCGGCGACGGCACCAACGACGCACCGGCGCTCGCCCAGTCCGATGTCGGCGTCGCGATGAATACCGGGACGCAGGCCGCGCGTGAAGCCGGCAACATGGTGGACCTCGACAGCGACCCGACCAAGCTCATCGAGATCGTGGGGCTCGGCAAGCAATTGCTGATGACCCGGGGCGCGCTGACGACCTTTTCGATCTCGAACGATGTCGCCAAATATTTCGCGATCCTGCCCGCGATCTTCGTCGTGCTCTATCCCGGGCTGGGCATGCTCAACGTCATGCGCCTCGGCAGCCCGGAAAGCGCGATCCTGTCGGCGATCATCTTCAACGCGCTGATCATTCCGGCCCTGGTGCCGCTCGCACTGAAAGGTGTCGCTTATCGCCCTGCGCCCGCCGGAGCGCTGCTCGCCCGCAACCTCGCGGTCTATGGCGTTGGCGGCCTCATCGCACCGTTCATCGGCATCAAGCTCATCGACCTGGCCGTGACCGGCCTCAACCTCGCCTGAGGACTTGCCAATGCTCACCGAAATCCGCACCGCCCTGCGCCCCGCGCTCGTCCTGCTGCTCCTGCTCGCCGCGATCACCGGCCTTGCCTATCCCGCGCTCGTCGCCGGCATCGCGCAAGTCGCGATGCCGCATCAGGCGAACGGCAGCCTGATCGTCGATAACGGCACGATCATCGGTTCCGAACTGATCGGGCAGGGCTTTGCCGCACCCCGGTATTTCCACCCCCGCCCATCGGCGGCGGGCAAAGGTTACGACGCCAGCGCCTCCGCCGCGACC
This sequence comes from Sphingomonadales bacterium UBA1936, assembly GCA_002336985.1. Taxonomy (GTDB): domain Bacteria; phylum Pseudomonadota; class Alphaproteobacteria; order Sphingomonadales; family Sphingomonadaceae; genus Sphingomonas_O. The sequence continues at coordinate 12,748 of DDFE01000013.1, read as the reverse complement.
AACCTGGCGCCCGGATCCAGGGAACTGCGCGATGCCATCGCAAAACGCGTGGCCCAAGCACGCGCCGACGGATTGACCGGTCGCACTGTCCCACCTGACCTGGTCACTACTAGCGCCTCGGGGCTCGATCCCGATCTCAGCCCCGAGGCTGCCCTTTCGCAAGTGCCGCGAGTGGCGCGGGCCCGGAACATGGACCCCGGGCAGCTGCGCGTGCTGATAGCGTCGAACATCCAGTATCCGTTGCTCGGCATTATCGGCGAGCCGCATGTGAACGTCCTGAAGCTCAATCGACAGCTGGACCGGACCCCGATACATCCGGCCCCGTGAACGATGCGCCCGGCCCCTCCCCCCAAGCGCTGCTGAAGGCGGCGAAGCGCGAAGCCCGCGGGCGGCTGAAGATTTTCCTGGGTGCCGCACCGGGCGTCGGCAAGACGTTCGAAATGCTGCGCGAGGGCGCCGAACTGCTCGAACAGGGCGTAGACGTGGTCGCCGGGATCATCGAAACGCACGGCCGCGCGGAGACCATGGCACTGGTCAAGCCATTCGAACTCCTGCCGCGGCGCACGATCGAGCATGGTGCGCACGAACTGCAGGAATTCGACCTCGACGCGATGCTCGCGCGCCGCCCTGCCGTCGCGCTGGTCGACGAACTGGCGCACAGCAACGCCGCAGGCTGCCGGCATCCCAAGCGGTGGCAGGACATCGAGGAGTTGCGCGACGCCGGCATCGACGTGCTGACCACGCTCAACATCCAGCACGTCGAAAGCCTGAACGACATCGTCGCGGGATTCACGCGCGTACGGGTGCGCGAGACTGTACCCGACGCCGTCCTCGACGATGCAGAGATCGAGATCGTCGACCTGCCACCAGACGAGCTGATCGACCGGATGAAGGCGGGCAAGGTCTATGTCCCGCACGAGGCGACACGAGCGCTGGGGCATTTCTTTTCGAAATCGAACCTGTCGGCATTGCGCGAAATGGCGTTGCGGCGCGCGGCGCAGACCGTCGACCGGCACCTGCTCGATCACGTCGAGAGTACGGGTGAGGCCGGAACCTGGGCCGCGGGTGAGCGCGTGGTTGTTGCGGTCGGCGACCAGCCGGGCAGCGAGACGCTGATCCGCGCATCGAAGCGCCTTGCCGATGCCCTGCGCGCGCCATGGACCGCCGTCAGCATCGAAACCCCGCGCAATGCGACACTCGGCCACCATGCCCGGACGCGCATCGCCGATTCACTGAAGCTCGCGAGCGGCCTCGGCGCACAAATCGCGACCGTGCCTGCGCGGTCGGTATTCGACGGGCTTTGCGCGCACATCATCGAGACGCGCGCCACTGCGGTCGTCATCGGCAAGTCCCGTCGCAGCTGGTGGTTCGAGTTGCGCCATGGTTCGGTCGTCGACCGGCTGGTCCGGGCGCTCGACGGCGTCGCGGTACACGTCGTGCCGGTCGCCGACACGCTTCCGACGGCGAACGATCCGCCGGCGCGCCGCTCGCCTGCGGCACGCGGCATCGCGGCCGGGATCGGCCTTGTCGGCGTGACGACGGCATTGGCCGTGGCGCTGCAACCGGTGCTCGGCGCCAATGCGATGGACCTGCTCTATCTGTTGCCCGTCATCGCGACCGCGACCCTGTTCGGGCTGCGCTCCTCGCTGATCGCCAGCCTTGCGGCCGCACTTGCCTATAACTTCTTCTTCCTGCCGCCGCTCTACACATTCACGGTCAGCAATCCTGAGAACGTCAGCACGCTGCTGGTCCTCGTCATCGTCGCGGTCGTCGCCAGCAATCTTGCCGGACGGCTGAAGCGCGAAGCGAATATCGGCGCGCGCACCGCGACCGAAAATGCGGCCCTCGCCGCCTTCGGCCAGCGGCTGGCCGGCGTGTCGGACGAAACCGGAACCGCGAGCACCATTTGCGAGGAGGTCGCGACGCTGCTGGACGTCGCAACGGTGTTGTTCACCCGGCGCGACGGACAGCTTGTCGTGATCGGCGCCAGTCCGGCTGATCCGGCGATAAATCCGCTCGATATCGCCGCTGCCGAATGGACCTATGACCGGGGCGAGATCGCCGGGCGGGACAGCGGCACGCTGACGGCGAGCGACTGGCAGTTTCATCCGCTGGAAACGACGCTCGGCGTGCTTGGCGTCATCGGCCTCGCGAAGGCGGGGAGCGGCGACCCCGTTCCTGCCGAAAAACGCGTACTGTTCACTACCTTGTTGGGACAGGCCGCACTCGCGCACGAACGCCTGAAGCTCGAGGCGAACGCCCGCGAAGTCGGTGCGCTGAAACAGCGTGACGACCTGCGCTCTACCCTGCTCGCGTCGCTCGGCCATGATCTCAAGACACCGCTGACCGCAGTCGTCGCCGCAGCGGACGCGCTTGCCGCCGAACATGGCGCGAGTCCGACGACCGCGATGCTCAGCGGCGAGGCCCGCCGCCTGCGCCGCGTGTTCGACGACCTCGTCGAGATGACGCGGATCGAGGCCGGTGCGCTTGCTGTCCGGCGCGAGGCGACCGACCTGACCGATGCTGTCGCCGCCGCAGCACAGGACCTGCGCGCCGAACTCGCGCAGCACAAACTCGTCCTCGACGTGCCCCCAAGCTTGCCGCTGGTCGAGGCCGATCCGCGCATGCTGCATCATGTCCTCATCAACCTGCTGGGCAATGCGGCGAAATTCGCGCCCGTGAACACGCCAGTCACCGTGCAGGCGCGCCGCACGACGCACGGCGTGACGCTGTCAGTGCTCGACCAAGGGCCCGGCCTTCCACCCGGCCGTGAAAAGACGATGTTCGACCGTTTTTCCCGCGTCGACGGCGACGACCGCAGCGGCGGCACAGGTCTGGGCCTTGCCATCGTCAAGGGCTTTGCCGCCGCCATGGGCCTGACGGTGTCCGCGGCCAATCGCGAAGAGGGCGGCGCGGTGTTCGAGATCGCCTGGCCGAAAATCCTGCTCAGGCCGGCAACGGCATGAACGCGCGTATCCTCGTCGTCGATGACGAGGCGGCGATCCGGCGCCTCGTTCGCGGCTCACTCGAACGATCCGGCTTCATGGTTGCCGAGGCCGCCACAGCGGCGGAAGCGCTCGGCAGTGCGCGTCATCAAGGGTGCGAACTCGTGCTGGTCGATCTCGGGCTACCCGACCGGGACGGGCTGGAACTCGTGCCGCTGCTGAAAGCGATGGACCGGGCCGTGATCGTGCTGACGGCGCGTGAGGGGACGTCCGAGAAAGTCGCGGCGCTGGACCTTGGCGCGGACGATTATGTGGTCAAGCCGTTCGACACCGAAGAGTTGCTCGCCCGGGTAAGGGTCGCCTTGCGCCACAGGGCCGGAGATGCGCCGCATAACGAAGTTGCGGCAGGCGAGATCACGATCAGCCTTGCTGATCGCCGCGTCTCGCGCGCGGGCGCCGAAGTCCGGCTGACGCGCAAGGAATGGGGCTTGCTCGCCGAACTCGCCCGCAGTCCCGGACGGGTCATCACCCATGACCATCTGCTGAAGACAGTCTGGGGAAGCGCCCATCTCGAGGACGTGGAGTACCTGCGTGTCGCGATGCGCGGATTGAGGCTGAAACTGGAGCCGGACTCTTCCAATCCGCAACTCCTCATCAACGAGCCGGGCGTCGGATACCGGTTGAACGCGTCGTCCTGAGCCGTTTGGCTGCGGTGACGATCAATGAAAATCGCGCGATTTCGGCAATATCCGCACATCTCGTGGATGACGGGTACGGGGATCCGGTGTGCCGGGGTGAACGGGACGGATGATATTGCCGGTGCGCGAACGAAGCGAGTTGACGCACTGCCCTTCGGTCAGGCGTGACAGTTCGTGCGTCCTGTCGTGGACGCGCGATGCCATCAGGTGGGTAACGCCCTCGGGGCTGCGCTGGACCTCGCCCTCCACGACCATCAGCCGCGACGCCATCACGTCACGGCGCATGGTTTCGAACAGCCGCGCCCAGAGGAGGATGTTGGTGATGCCGGTCTCATCCTCGATGGTGACGAAGATGGCGTTGCCCTCTCCTGGGCGCTGACGGACGAGCACGATACCCGCCGTTTTCACCCGCGTGCCGTTCTTTGCGGCCGATGTTTCCGCGCAGGACAATATGCCTTCCGCCCTGAACACGGGCCGCAGGAACTGCATCGGATGCCCTTTTAGCGACAGGCGGATCGTCTGGTAATCGGCGGCGACATGTTCGCTGAGCGGCATCGCGGGCAATATGACCTCGGGCTCGATACCCAGCTCGCGCGCATCGGCGGCGGCGAACAGCGGCAGCGTGTCGCCATGCGTGCGGCGCACATCCCACAGGGCATTCCGCCGGTCGAGGTCGATCGAGCGGAAGGCATCGGCATCGGCCAGCAGGCGCAACGCGCGTGACGGCAGGTTCGCCCCCCGCGCGAGATCCTCCACATTCGTATAGGGACGATTGGCGACGATCCGCGTTGCCCATTCGTCGCGGAACCCGTCGACCTGCCGGAACCCCAGCCGCAGCCCGCCATCCTCCAGATTGTTGTCCCAGGCGCTGTGGTTCACATCGACGGGGCGAACCTCGACACCATGTTCCTGCGCATCGCGCACGATCTGCGCGGGCGCGTAAAAGCCCATCGGCTGCGAGTTGAGCAGCGCACAGGCGAACACCGCGGGATGGTGGCACTTGATCCACGCGGACACATAAACCAGCCGCGCGAACGACAGGGCGTGGCTTTCGGGGAAACCGTAACTGCCGAACCCTTCAATCTGTTTGAAACAGCGCTCGGCGAAGTCCTGCTTGTAGCCACGGGCGACCATGCCATCGACCATCTTGCCGTGCATTTGGTGAATGGTACCGACGTTGCGAAATGTCGCCATCGCGCGGCGGAGCTGGTTAGCCTCGGCAGGCGTGAAGCCCGCAGCAGTAATGGCGAGCTTCATCGCCTGTTCTTGGAACAGGGGTACGCCAAAGGTCTTTCCCAACAATCCACGCAACTCATTTTTATCGTGCGGCGGGTTCGGAGAAGGGTAATCGACCTTTTCCGCCCCTGATCGCCGCCGCAAATAGGGATGAACCATGCCGCCTTGGATGGGCCCGGGGCGAACGATCGCGACCTGTATCGTCAGATCGTAAAGGTTCTTGGGCTTCAGACGCGGCAACATGTTGATCTGCGCGCGGCTCTCGACTTGAAACACGCCGATGCTGTCGCCTTTTTCCAGCATTTTGTAGACCGCTTCGTCATCCGATTTCAGATCGACATCCAGCGCATATTCGCCGAGCTCATGCTCCTTCATCAGCGCGAACGCCTTGCCGATGCAGGTCAGCATGCCGAGCGCGAGGACATCGACCTTCATCAGATGAAGCGTATCGATATCGTCCTTGTCCCATTCGATGAATGTCCGTTTGTCCATCGCCGCATTGTGGATTGGTACGGTTTCATCGAGCCGGTCCTGCGTCAGTACGTACCCGCCGACGTGCTGTGACAGGTGGCGCGGGAATTCCAGGAGTTGGTCGACGAGCGATTTTAGCCGGACGATGTCGGGATTATCGGCATCAAAACCGGCTTCGGCATAGCGTTTCGCATCCATCGATCCCGCAAAACTGCCCCAGACCGTGCTGGAGAGCCGGGCTGTCACATCCTCGCTAAGACCCAATACCTTCCCGATCTCACCGACCGCGCTTCGTGGACGATAATGGATGACAGTCGCCGCAATCCCGGCGCGATGACGGCCATAGCGGTCATAGACATGCTGCATGACCTCCTCACGCCGCTCATGCTCGAAATCGACGTCGATATCCGGCGGCTCATTGCGGTCATCGGATACGAAGCGGGAGAACAGCAGGTCGTGTTCGATCGGATCAATTGAAGTCACGCCCAACAGAAAGCAGACGATAGAGTTGGCGGCAGAGCCCCGTCCCTGGCACAGGATTGGCGGCTTTTGAGCGTTGGCGAAGCGGACCAGATCGTAGACGGTCAGGAAATAATAGGCGTAGTTGCGCTTGCGGATCAGCCGGAACTCCTCGGCCAATACCTTGCGGACTCTGGGAGGCAGTTCGGCGCCGTAACGCTCATGGGCCTTCTGCTTCACCAGATGGTGGAGATACGGCAGCGGCTTCCATCCCGGCGGCACCGGTTCGTGCGGATATTCGTAGCGCAACTGATCCAGTGTAAAGCTGATGCGCTCCATGAACCACAACGTCTGATCAACCGCCTCGGGATAGCGCCGAAACACGCGACGCATCTCGGTTTCGGGCTTCAAATGGCGTTCGGCGTTGGGCTCGAGCGAGCGTCCCGCATCTTCGAGCGTCGTCCCGCGCCGAATGCATGTCAGCACATCGTGAAGTGGCCGCTGTTCAGGCGTGGCATAAAGCACGTCGCTGGTGGCAAGCAGCGGGACACCCGCCGATGCGGCAATCCGGGAAAGTTTAGCCAACTGACGCGCATCATCGCCCCGACCCGTAATGCTGGCTCCAAGCCAAACGCGTCCGGGTGCTGCGCGCGCAAGCGTGTCGAGAGTATCGGCAAGACCATCAGGCGCTGATGGGGTAACCAGTTTAAGTACGGGCCTCGTGGCAAGAGGATCGTCCTGCGCGTAATCGACTGGATTGGAGTGGGCCTGCTGTGGTTCCGATGTCGAGGACGGCAGGACGATCAGCAGCAGATCGTCGAGATGCTCGATCAGATCGGCGAACCGCAGGATGCAATCGCCCTTTACCGCACGCAGGTTGCCGCAGGTCAGCAAACGCGTCAGCCGCCCCCAGCCATAGCGGGTCGCGGGATAGGCAACGATGTCGGGCGTCCCGTCATTGAAAACCAGCCGCGCGCCGACGAGCAGACGTATATCCACCGAGCAACCCGCTTCTTCTCCATCTGTTAGCGTGAGTTCTTCGCCGCGCGCCTTCTTGGCATCCAGCAAAGAGATGCGCGCCTTTTCCGGAGCGTCGCGCAAGGCGGCATAGGCGCGCACAACGCCCGCAACGCTATTCCGGTCGGCGACACCGATTGCGGCAAGGCGCAGGGCATGCGCTTCCCCGACGATGTCGGAGGGATGCGATGCGCCACGCAGGAACGAGTAATTCGTCGCCGCCACCAGCTCCGCAAAGCCCGTCACGCGAACAGTCCGTGCAAGTACCAGTGGGGAAATTCCTTCTCGGATCCGAACAGTCCGTGCCGGAACAGCCAGTATCGCCGTCCGCGTACGTCCTCGACGCGGTAATAGTCGCGGGTCAGGCCGGCGTTGTCCCGCCTGGTCCACCATTCGGCGGCGATGCGTTCGGGCCCCTCGTGCCGCGCGACATGGTAGGTCGTACGCCGCCAGGTGAAGCGACGCGGCGGGCCGTCGGGCACGTCCGCCAATACCTCTATGTGATGCGGCGGGTCGAACATGTGGATCGGGCGCAGGGGCGGCTCGCCAGGTTCGGGCGCGGGCCATGCCGCGGCCTTGCGCGCCTCGACGGCCGGGAATTCGAGCACGGCCTGTTCGGGGATATGCGTGTCGACCGGGACGAAGCGGCGCACGCGGTTACGGCCCAGCCGCGTGCCTAGCCGGTCGACCAGCGCCGCCACTTCATGCGCCGCGACCCGACCTCCGTCGAGCCGCAGTTGTTCGGGTGCGAGCGATTCCGTGACATGCACGCCCAGCCGGATCATGTCGTAGCCGAAGCCGGGATCGAGCGGATCGGCGAGCGCGTCGATCCGTTCCCGGAACAGCCGGTCGAGCAATGCGGGATCGCGCGTCGGCTGGCCGGTTTCGACCCGCAAGCGCGCGACATGCCCGTCACTGCGGAACAGAGCGGCCGAAAACTGCCGCCCGCCCACGCCGCGTTCGGACAAGGTTCCCGCCGCCTGTTCGACGAGGCCGACGATGATCGAGAGCACATCGTCGGTCCGCGCCATCGGCTCGGCAAAGCGGGTTTCGGTCTCGATTTCGGCAGCAACGCGGCGTGGCGTGATGCGGACGTCGACGTGGCCGAGCAGGCGGGCGAGCAGGATCGGTAAATCCTCGCCAAAGCGTGCCGCGAGCGGCTGCGTCGGCAGCTTCGCAATATGACCGATGGTCTTCAGCCCCGCGCGCCCAAGCGCGACATGGGTTTCCGGCGCGATGCGCAGTGCCTCCACCGGCAGTGCATGCACATCTCCCCCGCCATGTCGTGCCAGCGCGAGTGCCGCATCGGGCGTCGAGGCCAGTGCCAGGCACGGAGTGAGATTCAGCCGCTTGAGCCGCATCGAAAGATCGCCGGCCAGTCCTGCCTCACCATGGGTGAACGCATGCGTGCAGCCGGTAATATCGAGGATCAGGCCCTGTGGCGGATCGACCGCGACCATCGGCGTGTAGCGGTCGCAGGCATCGGCCAGCCAGTCGAGCAACGCGGCATCGGCGCGCTCGTCTGTATCGAATACCAGCAGGCCGGGCAGGCGAGCACGCGCATCCGCAAGTGGCAGGCCGGGTTCGAGACCGAGCGTCAGCGCCGCACGGTCGACCGCC
>DDFE01000013.1:0-4282 GCA_002336985.1 Sphingomonadales bacterium UBA1936 | reverse complement strand
GCAGGAACGGCAGGAAGACGCCCAGGTAACGGCGCGAAAGATCGGGTGTCACGGTTCCACTCCACACGGGCCTCTAACCCCGCAACGCCGCCCCGATGGCGCAGCAGGGCAATATCGAAAGCAGGATGACCGGGCGCATCGGCGGGCAATGGCCATGAGGGGGCAGAGGCGACTTGCCACCGGGTCTGCGCCGCACTGGGCAAGGGATCGGCATCGGCGCGAACGACAAGCGTGAACACACCCGAAGCCGCAGCCGCCATCGACAGGCGACGCGACGCGGTCAGGTCGTAGGGTGACGCCTTTCCCCAAGGTTCGATCACCACCGCACCCACCGGCGAACATTTGACCGCATCGGCGCTCGCCCGAAGCACGGAGAGTGTGTCATCCGCGTCGACCAGAACGAGGTTGCCGGGATCGAACCCCAGCTCACCCAGCCCTGCCGCATGAAGCTGGCCCGAATTGCGGGCGCACCGCTTTTCGCGAACCCAGACCAGCGGCCGTCCGTTCGACGCGCGCATGGCCAACATGACCGCGAAACCTGCGGTGGCACTGGCGTCCTCCGCCGTCGCCGCGAAGAATTCGTGCAGCCCACGATGCGCAAGTCCGCCGCCTAGCCGTGCGTCGATTGCCGCCACGCCGAAAGTCACGGGATTTTCCATGATTTCCGCATGCGCACCTGACACACGGCGCAGGTCATGCTTGAGAAGGCTGAGCGAGCGAGGCATAATGTTCCTATTATGTTCTAATTGAGCCTTTCCCGCCGATTCGGTCAATGCCGAAAAGATGGAAGCATCAACCAGGCGAATTTTGGCGTTGCGATGCAACACTCTGGCGGTGGACGAACCGGTGTGAGATAGGGTGCGCCAAGGGGGAACACCGTATCAGCGATCCGGCATCCGATCCGTCTGCATCGCAAGGCCCGTCGGTCTTTTTGAGCTACGCCCGCGCGGACCGCGCACGGGTGGCGCCGATCGCCGACGCTCTGACAGCCGCCGGTATCACTGTCTGGTGGGATGCCCTGATCGACAGCGGCGCCGCCTTTGCCAAACTGATCGAAACCCAGCTCAACAGCGCCAGTGCCGTCGTCGTCTGCTGGTCGGCGACATCGGTCGAATCCGACTGGGTCCGGGACGAAGCCGCTCATGGTCGCGACCGCAAATGCCTGGTCCCGATTTCGATCGACGGGACGCAGGGACCGCTCGGGTTTCGCCAATATCACGCCGTCGACTTTTCCAGCTGGAAAGGCGGAGTCGATGAACCCCAGCTGCAAAGCCTGGTTCGCGGCATTGCGGGCGTGCACGGCAGCGGTGACGCGCCCCGCCATGTCATCACCCCAGCACCCAAGCCGCGCGGCCTGTCACGGCGAACGATGCTGCTTGCCGGTGGAGGAACCGTTGCCGTCCTCGCGGCAGGAGGCATCGCATGGTTCAACCCGTTCGGCGGAACCGCGATCCGGAACAGCGTCGCAGTCCTGCCTTTCGCAAACCTCAGCGGCGACCCGGCCCAAGCCTATTTCTCCGACGGTCTTTCGGAAGAAGTCCGCGCCGCGCTCGCTCGCAACAAGAGGCTTAAGGTCGCGGCGCCCACGTCGTCGAACAAGTTCCGTGAGCGCAACGAGGATGCACGCACCATCGCGGGCAAGCTCGGCGTCGCCTTCCTGCTCGACGGCAGCGTGCGGCGCGCGGGCAACACCGTTCGCATCGCCGCCGAACTCGTCGATGCGGCGACGGGCTTCAGCAAATGGTCGCAGACGTTCGAGCGGCAGATGACCGACATCTTCGCCGTGCAGAGCGAGATCGCGCGTACGGTGGCAGAAGCGCTCGATATCGAGGTGGGCGCGACATCCTCTTCCGAAAAGACGCCGGGCGGCACCACGAACGTCCAGGCGTACGAAGCCTATCTGCGTGGCCGCGCCGCATTCGAACTGTCGGCGGACGAGGCGTCGGACCGCGATGCGCTTGCACAGTTCGAGGCGGCGATTGCAGCCGATCCGAATTATGCCGCTGCCCGCGCCGCGCGGTCGCGCACGCTGACCGCCATCGCCAACCAATATACCAAGGCCGACAAGCTGCGGCCGCTCTATGACGAAGCCATCGCGGAGGCGGAGCGTGCGGTGAAGCTGGCGCCCGACTTCGCCGATGCGCAATCGGCGCTGGGCTACACGCTGTTTACCGGAAGGCTCGACGTCCGCGGGGCGCGCAAGCCTTATGAGCAGTCGCTATCGCTGGGCAGCGGCGATGCCGATGTGCTGACGCGCTATGCCTTTTACGGGGCGCGCACTGGACAGTTCGCCGCGGCGCGCAAGGCAGTGGACCGCGCGATCTCGCTCGACCCGCTCAACCCGCGCGCGTTCCGCACGCTTGCGGCCGTCCTGTATGCCGAGCATCGCTATGCGGAATCGATCGCACCCGGGCAAAAGGCGCTTTCGCTCAATCCGAAAATGGGCGTGGCGCATGCGGCAATCGGCGATGCACTGTTCGCGATGGGCAAGCTGCCGGAGGCGCTTGCCGCGTATAAGGCGGAACCGAGTCCCAGTTTTGCGCTCGCAGGGTTGGCGATCGTGCAGCACAAGCTCGGCGACGAGGCCGCTTCCCAAAAGGCGCTCAAGGATCTGGTCGACCAGTTCGGCGACGCCGCATCCTACCAGCAGGCACAGGTGTTCGCCCAGTTGGGTCAGACCGATGCGGCGCTCGGTGCGCTCGACCGGGCACGCAAGGGGCGCGACGGCGGCCTCGGCTATATGCGCAACGACCCGATGATCGATTCACTGCGCAAGACACCGCGGTTCATTGCCCTGCTGAACGAGCTGGGCTTCGAATGATGGGGAGGAACACCATGACCAGGATTCACGCAATCACCGCATTATCCGCGGCACTGATGATCGCCGGATGCGGCGACAGCCAGAAACAGGAAGAGGCGCCGCAGCCGAAACCCGCCGCGTTGATGGCCGCGCCGGCCCCCACGGCCAATCCCGTCGAAGCGCAACCGGTCGACGATGTCCCGCTGAACGCCAATGCCACCGACGGCAGCACAACCGAGCGCGTACAACAGTCGCCCGCACGGCAGCCGCTGGGCAGCCACACGATCGGCGACCGCCGCGAACAATAGGCGTTAACCCGGCAGGGTCAGCGGGCGCGCGTGATAGGTCTGCAGCCAGTTGGCGAGATCTTCGGTCAGCAGGTCGCCCGCCCAACGTGCACGGCGGACGAGAGCGTCGAATCCGTTGTCGGTGTCGATGAGCGTGCGCAGCTTCTGCAGTGTGTGCGCCAATGCATGATTGCGCTGGGCGGTCCCCGAGAAATCGCCCTGCACGCGGATGGCGTAGATCGCCGCACCGATCGCGGGCAGGCCCGCCCCGATGATCGTCGACCAGGTCAGCAGCGGATCGACGAAGCCGTGCCACGTATCGACCGCGTGCGCCTTGTCCGCGACCTTGTACACGAACACCGCGACGCAGACCGCGGCGGTGATGGTGAACAGCAGCGTTCCCAGCTTGTGCAGCCGGTGATCGAGATGATGCATGCGCCGCGCCTCGTTACCCAGATAGGTGATCTGGTCGTCTATCAGCGCCCTCAGGCTATTCCGCACGCGTGTTAGATAATTCTCATCGACCCGGGCATCCGGCATGCCGAGCTCGCGCGCCGTGGAGCGGACGTACCATGCAACCCAGCCGGGATATTTTCCGGCATCGCCGCGCAGGTCGAGATCGCCCAGCTGCGCCGAAATCGCGAGGCACCGTAGCCGTTCCGCCAAGTGCCGGTTGTCGAGCCAGCGCCGGTGCCAGCCGGCCCGGTTTCCTGCCCGGGTGACGGCAAGGATGACGGCGATCACCAGCACTTCGAGGACGACGAGCACGGGCTTCAGGGCATCCGGGATGACCAGCCCGGCAAGCGATAACAGCACGGCGAGCGCGCCGAGCGCGAAATTGACGACCCAGCCGCTGCGGAAGACCTGGGCCACCGTACTTGCCGTCGCGTCAGACCGCGCGAAACGCTGGGCGAGGATGTCGGACAGCCTTTCGCCGAACCCGCCCGGCGGTTTCCCTGTTGGCCCGATCAACTGGGCGAGAACCTGGTCTGACGGTGGCTGGTCCGCCGAGCGCAGGTCGCTGCGACGCAACCCCCGCACGCCCATCACCGCCAGCAACAGCGGATATGCGAGCGACAACAGGCGCCAGCGGCTGCGAATGCCCATGCCGAAATTGGCGAGCATCCGGCGCTCCTCGGGCGAAGCGGGCAGATCGACAAGCTCGGTCAGAAGCCGTGGAAGGTGATCCATGCTG
>DDFE01000055.1:15360-23143 GCA_002336985.1 Sphingomonadales bacterium UBA1936 | reverse complement strand
CGGCGAACTCACGGCTGAGGTCGGCGAGCGCGGCGCGGTCGACCTTGATGCCGTGGCGTTCCATCTCGCCGATCACCGCGACCAGCGGCCGGTCGACGCGTTCGTACACCGTCGTCGCGCTTTCCCGTGAAAGCCGCGGCTTGAACCGGTGCCACAGCCGCAGGGTCACATCCGCGTCCTCGGCGGCGTAGCGCGTCGCATCGCGCAGCGGCACCTGGTCGAAACAGATCTGCCCCTTGCCCTTGCCGCAGACCTCCGAAAACGGGATCGGCGTGTGGCCCAGGTGCAGCGCCGACAGGTCGTCCATCGAATGGTTGAACTGCTTTCCCGCATCGAGCGCGAAACTCATCAGCAGTGTGTCGTCGTATGGCGCGACGGCGATGCCGTGCCGCGCGAGGATCGTCATATCGTACTTGGCGTTGTGCGCGATCTTGAGCGTCGAGGGGTCCTCGAGCAGCACCTTCAGCCGCGCCAGCGCCTCCGCCTGCGGAACCTGCTCCGGCTTTTCCGCGAACATGTCGTTGCCGCCGTGGCTGAGCGGCACATAGCAGGCGAGCCCCGGCGCGACCGCCAGCGAAAAGCCGATCAGCCGCGCCCGCGTCGCGTCCAGCCCGTCGGTTTCGGTATCGAACGCGACCGTCCCCGCCGCACGCGCGGTTTCGATCCACTGGTCGAGGCGATCGAGCGTGGTGACACAGTCATACCCGTCCACATCGAACGGCGTATTGTCGACCGGCAGCGGCTCGTCGGGCGCGGACGCATCCGCCTTCGCCGGGATCGCCGCCGCTCCGCCGACCTTCGCCAGCAGCGACTTGAATCCGTGATGGTCGAGGAACGCGCGCAGCGGCTCTTCCGGAATGCCTTTCAGCACCAGATCGTCGAGCGGTTCGGGCAGCGGCGCTTCGCACTCCAGCGCGACCAGCCGCCTCGACAGCCGCGCCATTTCGGCATGCTCGATCAAATTGTCGCGCAGCTTGCCCGGCTTCATCGCGGGCGCCGCGGCCAGCACGGACTCCAAATCGCCATGCTCGACGATCAGCTTCGACGCCGTCTTGGGCCCCACGCCCGGCACGCCGGGCACATTGTCGACGCTGTCGCCCATCAGCGCCAGCACATCGCCCAGCCGGTTCGGCCCGACGCCGAACTTCTCCTCGACATATTCCGGCCCGATCCGCCGGTTGTTCATCGTGTCGAGCAGGTCGAGCCCCGGCTCGATCAGCTGCATCAAATCCTTGTCGGACGACACGATCGTCACCTGCCAGCCCGCCGCCAGCGCCGCCTTCGAATAGCACGCGATGATGTCGTCGGCCTCCAGCCCCTCGGTCTCGATGCAGGGAATCGAAAACGCCCGCGTCGCGTCGCGGATCATCGGGAACTGCGGGACCAGGTCCTCGGGCGGCGGCGGGCGGTGCGCCTTGTACTGGTCGTACATGTCGTTGCGGAACGTCTTGGACGACGCATCGAGGATGACCGCCATGTGCGTCGGCCCGTCGCTGGCGTTCAGGTCCGCCGCCAGCTTCCACAGCATCGTGGTATAGCCGTACACGGCCCCCACCGGCTCGCCATGCTTGTTGGTGAGCGGCGGCAGGCGGTGATAGGCGCGGAAGATATACCCCGAACCGTCGACCAGATATAAGTGTGGAGAGGTGGACACCGACCACTCCATAACCGCGCATGGGGGGGCCGCCTAGACCGGCGTGGTAAAGTCTGCGGCGAGTGGTAAAGCGCAAGGCACAATGACCCCGCGCGAAGCAACAGCCCTGGTCGAGAGCCTGCTCTCCCCCGTGCCGCTCGCGCAGTTCCGCGAGAGCGTCGGCGCCAGCCGGAACTTCGACATCACCGGCCATCCTGTGGACACCCGCACCGCCCTGATGGGCAGCGATCCCGCCGCGACCGTCCTTTCCGGATACGCGACCCACGCGGGCAAGCTGGACAGCCACGCCGTCGCGCCCACCGGCGATATCCCCGCTCCCGAAAACATCGACAGCCCACAGGCTTTCGCGGAACTCATCGCCACCTACCACGCCCGCGGCCACACCGTCCGCGTGCCCGACCTGCTCGCGCTGTCCCCAACGGCCGCCCGCATGGCCCGCGCGCTGGAGGCGGTGTTCACGGTCCCCGTCGACGCATCCTTGTTCTGGAGCATCGACCGGGCGCGGGCGAAAATCCATTACGACGACAACGACATCGTCGTCGTACAGCTGGCGGGCACCAAGCGCTGGTTCGTCTCCACCGACCTGCCGGGCCTGAACAATGTGTGGAAGGATGCCGCCGCCGGCCCGACGGTCATGCCCAACCACCGCACCGTGGACCTGTCGCCCGGCGACCTGATCTACGTGCCCCGCGGCACCCCGCACAGCGTCGAATCGAGCGGCACATGCCTGCACATCACCTTCACCTTCACGCCGGTGACGCACCGTACCGCGCTGATCGCCGCGATCGACCATGCGTCGGACCTCGACCGGCGCCTGCGCACGACGGCGCCCGCCATCGCCGACGGGAGTCTGGGCGGCGCACTCGCGGTGCTGGCCGAACAATGGCGCACGCCGCACTTCCTGCCGGACGCGGAGGAGAAACGCCGCTCACGTTTCGTCGGCAGCCTGCCCGCCCTGCCCAAACTCGCCCCCGCCGCGATCACCCCCGACACCCGCGTCCGCCACACCCCGCTCGCGCTGCTCCACCTGCTGCCGCGCGGAAACGTGATCGACGTCGCGCTCCCCGGCGGGCATGTGTTCGTCAACGCCGCCGCACACGAAGCCCTCGCCCATATCGCCAGCACCAGCGCTTTCCGCGTCGCCGACCTGCCCGGCCTCACACCGGATGTCGCGGTCGCACTGGTCGACCGGCTGGCGGCAGGCGGCGTGCTAGAGGTCGATCGCTAACCCCTGTCCTACACGAACCTATCTGGTTATCGACAGCGACTCGTCTTCATGGAGCCGCCCGGATGCCCGACACGCCAAAGCCACCCGCAAAGCGCCCCCGCCGCCCCGGCACCGGTACCCGCGCCGCGCCGAAAGCCGAAATCCTGCTGCCGGAGGTGATCCTCGCGGACACACCGCCGCCGGTCGCCGCCGACATGGATGACCGCCTGCCCCCCGACCTGGAGTTCGAACCCGTCCCGCGCCGTGCGCGCAGCAACGGCCTGACCCCGAAACGCCAGCGGCTGTTCATCAAATATCTCGCGCTCACCGGCAGCGTCCAGGCCGCCTGCCGCGCGATCGGCTGTTCCGACCATGCGATCTATCACTTGAGAAATTCCCCCGGCGCGGACAGCTTTGCGCAGGCATGGGAGCGCGCGGTCGAACGCGGCGCCCGGCGCGTGCGCGACGTGCTGGTCGAGCACGCAATCGAGGGCATTCCCGAACGCATCTACAAGGACGGCGAGCTGGTCGCCGAACGCCGCGTGTTCAACACCCGCGCACAGATGTGGATCGCGGCGCACTATATGCCCGACAAATTCGGCGTTTCCGGCGGCCTGATGCACGTCGCGTCGAGCCCCATCGCCCTCAAGCGGCTGAAGGAAGAATGGCGGAAGGAATGGTATGCGGAACAGGAGGCGAAGAACCGCGCGAAAAGCGCACGCACGACCGAGTCACTGAACACCAGGTTCAACGCGATCCGCAGCCATTTCAAACGCAGCATCGCCCACGACCCCGCCCTGCGCGCCGCATGGGAACTGCTGACCGGCCCCACCGACTGGTCGGCTTTCGACAAGGTACCCGCGTATAAGGGTTACGAAGACACGCCCATCAACCAGAACCGCCCCGACATGATCGTGACGATGGCAATACCGCTGGGCGAGAATGGGGAAGCGGCGTCGGAGATGCTGGTGGGGATGGGGGATGTGGGGTGAGGGGTTTGAACAATCCGGATCGCGCGGCATTTAAGACGACGTGACGGATAACCGATCCCCTGAAAGCCGTAGCGCACTTATGTCGCGGATCGGACCGAAGAATACTTCGCCCGAAATGACCGTTCGGCGGTGGCTTCACAAAAAAGGCTATCGATTTAGGCTACATCGCAAAGACCTGCCCGGAACGCCGGATATCGTTCTTCCGCGCCTGAAAACTGCAATTTTTGTGCACGGATGTTTTTGGCACGCGCACGAATGCTCGAAGGGCCGTCCGCCGAAAAGTCGGCCGGAATACTGGCTGCCGAAATTGAGACGCAACAAGGAAAGAGATGCCGAAAAGCGAGATGCGTTGGAACGCGCCGGTTGGACGGTTCACGAAATATGGCAGTGCGAGACAAAAGAGATTGAGTCTTTGACGCAACAACTCGAAAAAATCGTCACCGGCTCGGAAAATCCGATCGACAATGGACCAAACTCGCGGTAAACGGATCGTGAACATGGTATTGAGGATCGCATGACCAGACCCATCGGAATCGATCTTTTCGCGGGCGCCGGGGGCATGAGTCTCGGCTTCGAGCAAGCGGGCTTCGACATCGTCGCGGCAGTCGAAATCGACCCGGTTCATTGCGCCGTTCATAAGTTCAATTTTCCGCATTGCGCTGTAATGCCGCGTTCGGTCGTAGGCCTAACCGGAAGCGAAATCCGCGTCGCCGCCGGGATCGGAAAGCGTCGCGTCGATGTCGTCTTCGGTGGCGCGCCCTGTCAGGGATTTTCCATGATCGGGCAGCGGGCGCTCGACGATCCGCGAAACTCGCTTGTGAGAGACTTCCTGCGTATCGTTTCCGAACTCGAAGCCAGCTACTTCGTGTTCGAAAACGTAAAAGGTCTAACGCTCGGCCAGCATCGAAAGTTTTTGGATGAGATTGTCGAGACGGCCGACGAACTCGGTTACGATGTGCTTTCGCCTTGGCGCGTTCTCGACGCCGCAAATTTCGGCGTCCCTCAGCATCGCGAGCGTTTGTTTCTGTATGGTGCGAGGCGTCCGAAAAAATTGCCGGGCTATCCCCGGCAATCGACCAAGGCCGCTGACGGGCGCGGAAAGGCGTCCTCATCCCTCCCTACGGGACCGTCGGCCTTCGATGCGCTTTCGGATTTGCCGGATGCAGAACTCTTCGAAGTTCTGAACCAAACCGACGAGGTCAGGCCCGATGCTTGGGGCTCGCCGAGCCCGTACGCGAGCGAGCTGCGCTGTTTGACCAACGAAGCCTGGCACTATGGCTATGTTCGAAATTGGGATCCGTCGCTGCTCACTTCCAGCGCGAGAACGTCGCACACCGAAATCTCACAACGTCGATTTGCATCGACACAAGGCGGCGATACCGAACCCGTTTCGCGCTTTTACAAGCTTGCGGCCGATGGGGTTAGCAACACGCTTCGTGCCGGAACGGACGGCGCTCGGGGTGCTTTCACCAGTCCCCGCCCGATCCATTACAATTATGCCCGATGCGTCACCGTTCGTGAAATGGCGCGACTACACGGCTATCCCGACTGGTTCCGATTCAATGAAACGAAATGGCATGGAGCACGGCAAATCGGTAATTCGGTGCCGCCACCATTAGCGCGCGCGGTAGCGGAACGCGTCATGTCATCGTTGAATATAACTCCCGAACGGCCTTTCGAGACAGTCGGCTTAGGCGACGCGGCGCTTCTACGAATGAATCTGACTCAAGCAGCGGAGTTTTTTGGGATCGAAGCCATGCCCTCCAAGCGGGATCGCAAAAGCGGTGCGACCAAGCGTCGGCAATGGGAAATCGAAGACACTACTCGAAGAGTAGCCGGAATCGGCGGACGTTAACGATCTCAATCTGATCGATATCCGTATGAGAAGAAAATTCGACCATCCAAATTATTGATTCTCGATCTCGCCATAACCCAATGCTGCGTGTCTTTAGACCGCTAACAAGAGGCTTTTCGGCACCGTAGGTGTTTAAGTTTAAGGCTTGCGACCAAGACAGCTTGTCTTGTCCGCCCTTTCCCGAGATCGGAACTATCACGCGTATTTCGCTGTCGATGCCTGCTTGCACCTCATCCACTTCGATTTGGCCATAATTTACAGTGGTGCGGTGATGACCTTGGATGGCCCATGCATTAAAGCCTAGAAACTTGGAAATGAGCCCGCAGTTTCGTACTCGCGTGAATACCGCCTGCTCGTCGTCGCCGAGTAACCTCGCTACAAAGGGTGGAGTTTGATCCACCTCCGATTCAACCAGCGGTGCCGCGGATTGCAAATCATCCGGCAAAACAATTATGTTTTTCCTTCGGGTGCGTTGCAGTCTGTAACGCCCCTTGCCATTCTGCAGCCAAGTCCACGGCCCGCCTTGTTCGCATTCATCTGGTAGATTTTGCCGTGCATCGAAGCGATATTTTATATCCGGCACGTTCTTTACTGGCTTGTCGATCCAACCATCATGAACGGCGGCTACCATTGCTTCGTATACATCATCCTGATCAAAAGGCATTTGGTCAGGCAGTGTCTCTAATTCGTAGTTTTTCGTTAATTTCCTAAAGAGCGCAATCATTATGCGATCATACTTCGCTGGTGGAAGATCTGCGTCCGGCGTTACACGTAGGCGAGCCATCACTCCTCCCCCATCCTCAGCGCCGCGATAAACGCCTCCTGCGGGATGCTGACCGAGCCATATTCCCGCATCCGCGCCTTGCCCTTCTTCTGCTTTTCTAGCAGCTTTTTCTTGCGGGTCGCGTCGCCGCCGTAACATTTCGCGGTCACGTCCTTGCGCATCGCGCTGATGGTTTCGCGGGCAATGACCTTGCCGCCGATCGCTGCCTGGATGGGGATCTTGAACAGGTGGCGGGGGATGAGTTCCTTCAGCCGTTCGACCATCCCGCGCCCGCGCATTTCGGCGGTGCCGCGGTGGACGATCATGCTCAGCGCATCGACCGGTTCCTCGTTCACCAAAATGCCCATCTTGACGAGGTCGCCCTCGCGGTGGCCGGTCTGGTGATAGTCGAAGCTCGCATAGCCCTTCGACATGGATTTCAGCCGGTCGTAGAAGTCGAACACGACTTCGTTGAGCGGCAGGTCGTAGGTCACCTGTGCGCGGCCGCCGACGTAAGTCAGGTTCTTTTGGATGCCGCGGCGGTCCTGGCAGAGTTTCAGGACCGAGCCGAGATATTCGTCGGGGACGTAGATCGTCGCCTCGATCCAGGGTTCCTCGATGAAGTCGATCTTGTTCGCCTCTGGCATGTCGGCGGGGTTGTGGAGTTCCATCACCTCGTCGCTGTGCGCGATGTGCACCTTGTACACGACGCTGGGCGCGGTCGTGATGAGGTCGAGGTCGTATTCCCGGGTCAGGCGTTCCTGGATGATTTCGAGGTGGAGGAGGCCGAGGAACCCGCAGCGGAAGCCAAAGCCGAGTGCGGCGCTGGTTTCCATCTCGAAGCTGAACGACGCGTCGTTGAGGCGCAGCTTGCTGATCGATTCGCGCAGCTTGTCGAAGTCGTTGGCGTCGACCGGGAACAGGCCGCAGAAGACGACCGGCTGGACTTCCTTGAAGCCGGCGAGGGGTGCTGCGGCGGGGCGTTTCGCGTCGGTCACGGTGTCGCCGACACGGGCCTGTGCCACGTCCTTGATCTGTGCCGTGATGAACCCGATTTCGCCGGGGCCGAGTTCGGGCAGATTCTCGATCTTGGGCCGCATGCAGCCGACGCGGTCGATGATGTGCGTGGTACCCGCGATCATGAACTTGATCTGCTGGCCCTTCTTGATGACGCCATCCATCACGCGGACGAGGATGACGACGCCGAGATAGGGGTCGTACCAGCTGTCGACGAGCATGGCCTTCAGTGGTGCATCGCGATCGCCCTTTGGCGCGGGGATGCGTTCGACGATGGCGTCGAGGACGGCTTCGA
>DDFE01000055.1:2434-15312 GCA_002336985.1 Sphingomonadales bacterium UBA1936 | reverse complement strand
CCCGGCGTGTCCATCAGGTTCAGGACGTGCCCCTTCCAGTCGAGGCGCACCGTCTGCGCCTTGATGGTGATGCCGCGTTCCTTCTCGATATCCATGTTGTCGAGCACCTGCGCGCTCATTTCGCGCTCGGTCAGGCCGCCAGTCGTCTGGATTAACCGGTCGGCAAGGGTCGACTTGCCATGGTCAATGTGTGCGATGATCGAAAAATTGCGGATCTTGTCGAGCGGGGTCATGCGCGAAGCGCCTAGCGGAGCGAACGCCCGACTGCTAGACCACCGCACCGAAACGGGATCGCACAGTCGTTTCACGCGCACCCAAGAGCGGGGCGCCGTGGGGTAAGGGGAACACAATGCGTCAGATTTTCACTGCCGCGGCCATTGCCGCGCTCGTTGCAACACCGGCGAACGCGCAGCTCGCCAAACCATCGAAGACCCAGAAGACCCAACAGCAGTTGATGGACGACGTGCCGCGCTGCACGCGCAAGCTTGGCACGGTATCGGTCATGGACGGCGACGACCCACGCGGCTGGACGCAGTTCCAGCTGACCGGTCCGCAGAAGCTGATCAAAGTGCTGGTGCAGCGTTCGGGCTGTTTCAACCTGGTCGATCGCGGATCGGGCCTGAGTGCGGCACAGCGCGAGCGTGACATCGGCGGCGGCATGGGCCTGCAGCGCGGATCGAACGTCGGACAAGGCCAGATCAAGGCAGCCGACTATGTGCTGGTCGCGGAAGTTCAGGCATCGAACAGCAATTCGGGTGGCAGCGCGGTCGGCGGCGCCATCGGCGGCCTGATCGGCGGACGCTTCGGCGCGCTTGCGGGCGGCATCGGCAGCAAGAAGATGGAGGCGAATACCGTTCTGTCGCTCACCAACGTCCGCACGACCGAAACGATTTCGACCGTCGATGGCTATGCAGCCAAGAACAGCATCTCGTTCGGCGTCGGTGGCGGCACCGGCTTCCTGGGCGGCGGCGTGGGCGCTGTCGGCGGCGGTTACGACAACACGGACATCGGACGTATTGTCACCATGGCGTTCATCCAGGCTTATTCGAAGATGGTGACCGAACTCGGCCTCGTCCGTCCCGGTGACGCAGGCACGGCGCAGGCCGCGCCGAAGAAGACGTTCACCACCCAGGGTTCGGTCGTCATGCGCGCGACCGCAGCGGCCGCTGGCAAGGTAGTCCGCACGCTGCCACCGGGATCGGTCGTCTATCCGACCGGTCCGCAGAACGGCCTATGGTGGGAAGTCGCCGACGAGAACGACAATGTCGGCTGGGTGCTGAACACGAAGCTTGCACCCTCGCAGCAACCATATTGATCTAGGCATCGGACATGCGCGACCCTAAGTGGCGCGCATGTCCGACCGCCTGAAGATCGCCAGCTGGAACATCAATTCGGTCCGCTTTCGGCGTGACATCGTCGAACAGTTCCTGCGCGAGCAGTCCCCTGACGTGTTGTGCCTTCAGGAAACCAAGGCGCGCGATACCGATTTCCCGCACGATCTGTTTGCGCCGCTGGGCTATATCTACCGCGCGATCAATGGACAGCCGATGCATCACGGCGTGGCCATTCTGTCGCGCATTCCCTTTACCGAAGACCTGCGGAACGACTGGCAGGACAATGGCGAAGCGCGGCATATCGGTGTGCGGTTGCCGAACGGCCTGCGACTGGAGAACGTCTATATCCCGGCGGGCGGCGACATTCCCGACCGCAACCTCAATCCTAAATTCGGCCAGAAGCTCGATTTCCTTGGGCGCATGACGCGCTGGTCGGAAAACGTGAAGGACAAAACGCTGATCGTCGGCGATTTCAACGTCGCGCCGCTCGAATGCGACGTGTGGAATCACAAGGCGTTGCTCGACGTCGTCAGCCACACACCGATCGAGGTCGAAACGCTGGGCAAGCTTCAGGCGGCAGGTGACTGGGTCGACCTTGGTCGGACATTCTACCCTGCACCGGGACGCCTGCACACGTGGTGGAGCTATCGTGCCAAGGATTGGGCGGCGTCGGATCGCGGGCGACGGCTGGATCATATGTGGGCGACCAAGGATGTCGCAGCGCAGGCGGTGTCGCACACCGTGCATGAACCCTGCCGCAGCTGGGTGAAGCCGTCCGACCACGTTCCGCTCGTCACCGAGTTCACGTTCTGAGCGTGCCCGAACCTCGCGCCGCCGCACGCGCCATCGATGCCCTGCGCCGGGGCTGGCCGGTTGCCGTCGGCACGTTGCACCTGTTGCCGATCGAGACGGCTGATGCGTTGCGGCTGGAAGAGTTTGACCCCCAGATGCAGGCCGACATACTTATCGCCGGTTCACGCGCCGCGACGTTGAAGCTCTGCAATCAGGGCGCTGCGGCAGACAACGCACAGCCGGTAACAATTGCGCGCGCGCCTTGGATCGATCTCGTCGCAGCGCGCGCGCTTGCCGATCCGGCGACCGATCTCGCCAATCCCATGCAAGGGCCGTTCCGGGCGATCGAGAGTGACAGTGTCGAGATGGCACAAGCGGCCCTGGAGCTCGCGCGACTGACCGGCATCCTGCCGGCATTCTTCGTTGCCGGTGACGGGTCGGCCGACGTCTACCTTACGCCCGAAGACATCGTGGCTTACGATAGCGCCGACCGGCTCGCGATCGTCGCCCGTGCGCGCTTGCCGGTCGATGCTGCCGAGAATGCGGAGATCGTCGCCTTCCGCAGCCCCGAGAGCATTTCGGAGCATGTTGCGCTGATCATCGGCACACCCGATGGATCGCCGCCGCTGGTGCGGCTGCACAGTGAGTGCCTGACCGGCGACGTGCTGGGCAGCCTCAAGTGCGATTGCGGGCCGCAACTCCACGCCGCGCTGTCGGAAATCGCCGATGCCGGCTGGGGAATCCTCCTCTACCTGCGGCAAGAGGGGCGCGGGATCGGCCTGATCAACAAGCTGCGCGCCTATGAATTGCAGGACCAGGGGTTCGACACCGTGGATGCGAATCTTCGGCTCGGGTTCGCGGTCGATGCGCGCGACTTCGGCGTGGCCGCGCGGATGCTGAAACTGCTGGGCCAGGCAAAGGTGCGACTGCTGACCAATAACCCCGCCAAGGTCGAGGGACTGGAGGCGGCGGGCGTGTTTGTTGCCGAACGCGTGCGGCATGTCGTCGCGCACAATCCGCATAACGAGCGTTATCTGGCCACGAAACGCGACCGGACAGGGCACCAGCTTTAGCGGTCGGTCATCAGTCTGGTAATTTCGTCGAAGCTATAAGCGACTTGCTGCACGCCCGCCGCACGCAATTTAACATCATGGTCATCGCCACAGTGACGGCCGACCGCGAGACCGACGACCTGTGCTCTGGACGCAACCGCACCGGTCACGCCGACGGGCGAATCCTCGATGATCAACGTCCGCGCTATATCGACGCCGATCTGTTTCGCGGCGTACAGGTAGATATCGGGCGCGGGCTTTCCGCGCGTCACATGCTCCCGTCCGGAATAGATATGGCCGCCGAACGCACCGCGCAGGCCCAGATGGTCGAGGTGCGTCGTAATCCAGTGCGTCGTCGAGGAGGAGGCGATCGCGCGGGGCAGGTCGGCAGGGAGCGAACGAACGAATTCGACTGCGCCGATCACGGCGTCCAGTCCCTCGGCCAGGACGCGCGTATCCTCTGTCTTTCGCGCGGCATAGAACGCTTCCGGGATGTCACCACCGATGTAACGCTCGACCGCCTCGACGAAATCGCGTCCGCCCAGGCCAACGAAGGTATCGAGCGATTGTTCGACTGTCGTCGGATAGCCGAGATCAGTCAGCACCTTCGCGATGTTGACGTTGCCGACGTATTCGCTCTCGATCAGCACGCCGTCGAAATCGAAGATGATCGCGTCGATTGTCATGCGCGGTTGCCGAACAATGCCGTACCGACGCGGACATGTGTGGCGCCGAGCGTAACAGCGGTGGAGTAATCACCCGACATTCCCATGCTGAGACCGGTCAGGCCATGGTCGTCGGCGAGCTTGCCGAGCAACGCGAACCAGGGCGCGGGCTGGAGATCGAGCGGCGGCACCGTCATCAGCCCTACGACCGGGATATCGGCGGCGCGCGCTTCGGCAAGGAGTGTGGGCAGGTCGGGCACCGCACATCCGCCTTTTTGCGGTTCGTTTGCCAGGTCGACCTGAACGAAACAGGGCAGGCGACGCCCGGTCCTGTCCATCGCGCGAGCCAGTGCTGCGACCAGCGACGGCCGGTCGAGCGAATGGATGACGTCAAACAGTTCGACCGCGTCCTGCGCCTTGTTCGATTGCAGCTGTCCTACGAGATGCAGCGAGATGTCGGGTGCCTCTTCGCGAAGTTCAGGCCATTTCTCCGCCGCCTCTTGCACCCTGTTTTCACCGAACACACGCTGGCCGGTAGCAATCAGCGGGCGGATCGCCCCCGCATCGTGCAGCTTGCTGATCGCGATCAGCGTGACATCGTCGGGATCACGGCTGGACTGCTTCGCGGCGGTGGCGATCGAGTCTCGCACGGCGGTCAGGCGAGCGCTGGGGGATTGCAGAGTGTCCACGGCGCGGGGCTATAGGGGGCACGATGCCGCGCCGCCACCTGCCTTTGCCACGCCTGTGGCTGATGACCGACGAGCGGATCGTCGACCTGACTAGCGCGGTGGCGCGGTTGCCGAAAGGATCCGGTGTCGTGTTCCGGCATCATGCAACCGATACGCCTGTCAGGCGCGCCCTTTTCGACCGGATCAAGACGATTGCTCGCCGTCGCCGGCTGATCCTGCTGCTGGCCGATACACCGACGCGCGCGCAGGCATGGGGAGCGGACGGGGCGCATAACCGCTCGGCGCTCAAAAGCGTCGGTCTGCGCACCATCGCCGTGCATGACCTCAGCGAACTTCGACTCGCCCCGCGCGCAAAGGCGGATCTTGTCTTTGTCTCGCCGGTTTTCCCTACACGGTCGCATCCCGATGCGCGTACGTTGGGCCCTGTTCGAATGGGATTGATGATCGGCGATCAGCGCCGACGTGTGGTGGCACTCGGCGGCATGACCGCGTGCAAGTTCAGGCGGTTACGAGGTCTGGATCTTCACGGCTGGGCCGCAATCGACGCATTCGCTTAGAAGCGGAAGGCGGTTCCGACATAGACGGCTTGGCTGTCGCGGCGCGTATCGTTCTGCGGCAGCAGGCGATCTTCACGCTCGGCGCGGTAACGCAGGCCAGCGGTCACGTCGACACTGCGCGTGATCGAATAGGAACTGCCGAGATCGACCGAATAGCCATCGCCGGTGCCGGGTGCACGAAGCGCAGGTCCGCTCGACCGGTCGGCGCCAACCTGAAGCCGGGTGCTGAAGCGGCGGTTGGTGTAGCTGACACCGACATCGACGGCTTCACGCTGGCCGACGCCCATGATGTCCATCTTCTGCATGTCGCCCGACACGGCGAACTTCTTCCAGCCGACGGCAACACCCAGATTATAGGCGATGGGCGCGATCGACGGCGTTGACGATGCGACCAGCCCCGACTGCCCGCCCGTCACGCTATCTGCATTCGAACGCGCACGAACCGCGACCGTTACCGAACGGCTGAGCCGGACCGACGATGCAGGCGTGAAGCGGAAGCCGCTGCTCGACAGACCAGAGCGCGAAAGCGATGCAGCCAGACGTGCGTCTGTTGCGGCAGGCGTGAACGAACCGATTCCGTCACCGAACCCCAGCGAGATGCGCGGGCCGAGCGTATCGACCGGTTTCGAGGCACCGATCGCAGGCGACAGCGCGGCCAGCGACGCGAGCATTGCGCCCGCCGCCATTCCGCCCATGATCCGCCGCGTCGTCATTTCGACTCGATACCCCTCTTATCACCTACCCACATAGGCGATTCGCCCGCTGCGAAAAGCCCTGCAATGCTTTTGTTTCGTGCATGTTGCATGACTCACACACAAAATGTCCTAAACCATGCCCGGCCGGTCGCGCTTGCGGGGCGCGAAGCCATCGCCTAACGCTAATCGCTACACGCGGGCAATGTTCCGCCCCCGAAGGAAACAGCCTTACATGAAACGCCGTATCGTCCTTGCCGCGATGATCCTGATTACTCCGCTCGCTGCTTGCGGATCGAAGAACAAGCGCCCCCGGACTGCCGATCTCGCCGCGTCGCGCACGACCACCATCGGTATCAACAGCTATCTGTGGCGCGCGGCGCTCGACACCGTCGGCTTCATGCCGCTGGTCCAGACCGACTCGAACGGCGGCGTTATCGTGACCGACTGGTATGCGAACCCGAATGTCGCCGGTGAGCGGATGAAGTTGACGATCACGATCCTCGACCAGGACCTGCGCGCAGATGCGCTGCGCGTCGCTGCGTCGCGCCAGGTGCAGCAGTCGGGCGCATGGATCGACGTGCCGGTTCAGGCCGCGACCGTCCAGAAGCTGGAAGACATCATCCTGACCAAGGCCCGCGACCTTCGCCGGAACGCCATCGCCGGATAAACCGACCATGGCGACACGCTTCAACCCCCTCGAAGCGGATGCGCGCTGGCAGGCCGAATGGGACAAGCGGCAGAGCTTTGCCGCCGATTCGGCCAGCGCGAAACCGCGTGCCTATGTCCTCGAGATGTTTCCATATCCGTCGGGGCGCATCCACATGGGCCATGTCCGCAATTACGCGATGGGCGACGTGCTCGCGCGCTACAAGCGGATGACGGGGCATGAAGTGCTGCACCCGATGGGCTGGGATGCATTCGGCATGCCCGCCGAGAATGCGGCGATGGAACGCGGCGTGCATCCGGGCGACTGGACCCGCGCGAACATCGCGGCGATGCGCGCGCAGCTGAAGCGGCTTGGTCTGGCCATCGACTGGAGCCGCGAGCTCGCGACCTGCGAACCCGATTATTACGGGCAGGAACAGGCGCTGTTCCTCGACCTGTACAAGGCGGGGCTGGTCTACCGGAAGGAATCGGCTGTCAACTGGGACCCGGTAGACATGACGGTGCTTGCCAATGAGCAAGTCATCGACGGGCGCGGCTGGCGCTCCGGCGCGCTGGTCGAGAAAAAGAAGCTGAGCCAGTGGTTCCTGAAGATCACCGACTTTGCCGAGGAACTGCTGGAAGGGCTGGAGACGCTCGACCAATGGCCCGACAAGGTCCGGTTGATGCAGGAAAACTGGATTGGCAAGTCGAAGGGGATGCGGATCCGTTTCGACCTGACCGGCGGGACCGACAGCATCGATGTTTATTCGACGCGGCCCGACACGATCTTCGGCGCGAGTTTCCTTGCCATCGCGGTCGATCATCCGCTGGCACAGGAGCTGGCGGCAAAGCGTTATGCGCTTGAACAGTTCATCGACGAATGCCGCAAGGGCGGCACGACCGCGGCCGAGATCGAAACCGCTGAAAAGCTGGGCTTCGACACCGGGGTCACCGTCGATCATCCGCTGATTCCGGATGCGAAGCTGCCCGTGTTCGTCGCGAATTTCGTGTTGATGGATTACGGCACCGGCGCGGTCATGGGCGTGCCGGCGCACGACCAGCGCGATCTGGATTTCGCCCGGAAGTACGAACTGCCCGTGCGACGCGTCGTCGCCGATGGCGAGATCACCGACCCCTATTTCCGCGGGAACGAGGCGTTCAACGGCGCCGGGACGCTGGTGAATTCGGATTTCCTCGACGGCATGGACGTCGATGCGGCCAAGGCAGCCGTCATCGCCCGCGCCGAACGCGAAGGCTGGGGCGAGGGGCAGACGCAATACCGGTTGCGCGACTGGGGCGTCAGCCGCCAGCGTTACTGGGGCACGCCGATCCCGATCATCCACTGCGACTTCTGCGGCGTGATGCCGGTCCCCCGCGGGCAATTGCCGGTGGTACTGCCCGATGACGTCAGTTTCGACGTGCCCGGAAACCCGCTCGACCGTCATCCGACGTGGAAGAACGTCAGCTGTCCGAATTGCAACGAACCGGCGCGGCGCGAGACGGATACGCTCGACACGTTCGTGGATTCGTCCTGGTATTTCATCCGCTTCGCCAGCCAGCCCGACAACGCGCCGTTCGACCGGGCGGAGGCCGAAAGCTGGTTACCGGTCGGGCAATATATCGGCGGGGTCGAGCATGCGATCCTCCACCTGCTCTACGCGCGCTTCTGGACGCGCGCGCTGAACCGCATCGGAAAGATCGGGATCACAGAGCCGTTTGCCGGACTGTTCACCCAGGGGATGGTGACGCACGAGACTTATCGCAGAATTGTCCAGCTTCCGCCTCAGCCCGACATGCCGCCAGAAATGGCCCGTGTACTTGGCGCATGGTTAGCACCTGACGAGGTCACTCAACGAGATGGTCAGTGGCTCGCCGTCGACGATGGGGGGGACGTTGAGGTTGGCCGTGTCGAGAAGATGTCGAAGTCGAAGCGCAATACTATCGACCCCGAGCCGATGTTCGAGCGTTACGGCGCGGACGCCGTGCGCTGGTTCATGCTGTCCGACTCGCCACCCGAACGCGACCTGCCCTGGTCCGAAAGCGGGATCGAGGGGTGTTGGCGTTTCGTCCAACGCCTGTGGCGCCTGTTCGGTGAGCGAGGCGCGGGCGGCGCAGGTGCGGACACGATCGAGGACAAGGCGCTGGACCGCAAGGTGCACCAGATCACTGCCGCCATTGCGGCCGACATCGAGGACCTGTCGTTCAACAAGGCAGTCGCCCGCATCTACGAACTGACCGGCGCTATCGAAAAAGCACCGCTGTCCGCCAGCCGNNCGAATTCCACATCGGCATGGGACTGGTCGCCGACGACAACTGGCCTGCGGTCGATCCAGCATTGCTCGTCGATGACCAGGTGACGATCGCATTCCAGGTCAATGGAAAGCTGCGCGATACGGCGACGGTCGCCAAGGGAACCACGCGCGAAGACCTCGAGGCCATGGCGCGCGCATCGGAAAATGTCCGCCGTATCCTCGATGGTGCCGAGCCGAAGAAAGTGATTGTCGTGCCCGACCGGCTGGTCAATCTGGTGGCATGATGCGCCTCGCCGCCCTCGCGCTGTTCGCGGCCCTTGCCGGATGCGGACTGCAGCCGCTCTACCAAGGTGGCAGTGCAGGTGTGGTGGCGACGACATTATCCGGCGTCGATGTCGCGCCGATCGAGGGCAAGGCGGGCTGGCTGATGTCGGCGGCGCTCAAAGATCGACTTAGCGCGGCGGGCACCCCGCGCTATCGCCTCGATGTCGAACTTGACGACCAGATCACCGGTTTCGGTGTGCGCCGCGACGATGCGGTCACGCGTGAACGGCGGACATTGCGCGCGCGTTTCCGCTTGGTTGAAATCGGCCCCGGAACCGTTGTCCTTGATGCGACGGCTGGGTCCGATGCCGGTATCGACGTCGTCAGCTCCGACTATGCGACGATCGCTGCCGAGAACACTGCGCTCGAGCGGCTGACAGGCACCGTCGCCGACCAGATCGTTGCCCGCGTCGCGCTTTACGCCCGCCGCGCCGCCGAACAGCCGGCGCAGTGAAGGCGAACGAGACACAAGTCAGCCGCGCCGTCGATTCTCCCAGCGCGGCTTACAAACTCCTGCTGCTCCATGGTCCAGACGAAGCCGGATCGCGTGCACTGTCCGACCGATTGGGCGCGGCGATGGGCGCGGATGCCGAACGCATCGATCTCGACGGATCGGTCCTGAAGGAGGATCCTGCTCGCCTGCCCGACGAANNGAGGGATGTCCGGTGGTCGTGATTTCAGGACAGCTTCGCCCGACATCGGCACTGCTCAAGCTCGCGCTCGCCGACGCGCGCATCCTGTCTTACGCAAGCTGGAAGCCCGAGGGACAAAAGGCCGACACGATCGCGCGTCAGATCGGCCAGGCGATGGGCGTGCGCCTGTCCCCTGAAGCCGCACACATGATTGCGGACGCCACCAATGGCGACCGTGGGCTGATGCAGCGCGAACTCGAAAAGCTGGCGCTCTATGCCGACGCCGCGCCCGACCGCCCGCGCCCGATAGAACAGGTTGATGTCGAGGCGATCGGCGCGGCAATCGACGTACGCGAACCCTGGACTCTGGTCGATGCACTGTTCGACGGGCACACGGCCGACTTGGCCGCGGAACTCGTCGGTGAAGGCGCGGCCGAACCGATTCCGACGCTGCGGGCTATCGGCCGCCGGGCGCTTGCGGTCGCACGCATCCACGCGGCGAAGCGCGGCGGCACCGCTCCCCGTGGCGGAAACCCGCGCGAACGCGATGCGATTGAGCGGCAGGCGCGAATCTGGTCACCGGCAGCACTCGCGACAGGCCACGCTCGCGCGATGGAGACCGAGGCAGCGATCAAGCGGCCGGGAACTGCCGGGGACGTGTTATCGAGCCAGGCCATGGTCGGCCTCGCACGCGCCGCGGAACGGCGCCGCTAAACCGACCCGCCGCTGAGGCGCTGGCAGATCATGTCGAGCTGGTCGAGGGTCGCATAGGAAACGGTAACGCTCCCCGCCCCGCCCTTGTGCGTGATACCCACCTTGAGGCCCAACAGGTCGCCCAATTGACGTTCAAGCAGTTCGATATCGGCGTTCGATCCGCGTTCCGGCATCGATTTATACTCGATCGGAGCCGGTTTTTTTGTTTTCTTTACAAGAGCTTCGGTCGCGCGAACTGATAGATCGCCCTTGACGATCTGTTCCGCCAGCGATTCAGCATCAGGTGCACCGATCAGGGTGCGTGCATGCCCCATCGACAGCCGCCCGTCCGCCACCATGGCACGAACGCTTTCAGGCAAATCGCCCAGACGCATCAGGTTCGCGATGTGACTGCGCGATTTGTGCAGCAGCTTCGCCAGCGCATCCTGGGTATGGCCATAGTCGTCGATCAGGCGGCGATAGGCTTCCCCCTCCTCCACCGCGTTCAGCTGTTCGCGCTGGATATTTTCGATCAGCGCAACCTCGAGCGTCGTTCCCTCATCGAACGCCCGCACGATTGCCGGGATGTTATGCAGTTGCGCTTTCTGGGCCGCGCGCCACCGGCGTTCGCCAGCCACGATCTGGTACCGGTCACCCGCAGGACGCACGACAATCGGCTGCAGCACGCCACGCGATGCGATCGACTCGGCGAGTTCATTCAGCGCATCCTCGTCGAAGTGGCGGCGGGGCTGGCCGGGGTGCGGCGCGATGTCCGCAATGGCGATTTCCCGGATACCGTCGGGACGCGCGGTTTCGGCGGGCGTCGCGTCACCCAACAATGCCGAAAGACCGCGGCCAAGACCGGTCGGGCGACGCTTCGGTGACAGCGGCTCGACGTTGTCCGTCATGCGGCTTTCGCCTGTGCCAGCGGCGGCAGGCGCCCGATGAGTTCGCGAGACAGGTTCATATACGCTTCCGATCCCGTGCAGCGCATGTCGTAGATGAGCGCGGGCAGCCCATGGCTGGGCGCCTCGGACAGGCGCACGTTGCGCGGAATAACGGTCTCGAAGACGGCATTGCCGAGGGCGGCTCGCACGTCCTGCGCAACCTGTTCGGTCAGCCGGTTGCGGCGGTCGTACATTGTCAGCGCCACACCGAGAATCGCCAGGCCGGGATTGAACTTCGCGCGGATTCTATCAATGGTTTGAAGGAGTTGGGATAACCCCTCCAGCGCGAAGAACTCGCATTGCAGTGGCACGAGCAGCGATTGCGCAGCGACCATCGCATTGATCGTCAGCAGCCCCAGCGACGGCGGACAGTCGATCAGGCAGATATCCCAGCGCGCATCCGCAGCTGCGCCCAGCGCGTTGCGCAACCGGTCGGTGCGGTTCTCGAAATCGACGAGTTCGATCTCTGCGCCCGAAAGGTCCACGGTCGCTGCAATAAGATCCAGCCTCGGGACCTTTGTAGCAATCACTGCTTCGGACAAAGTGCAGTCGCCCGTGAGCAGTTCGTAGCTCGAACGAACACGCTCCGAGGGGTAGACGCCGAGCCCGGTCGACGCATTTCCCTGCGGATCCAGGTCGATCAGCAGCGTCCGCCATCCCATCGCAGCCAGCGCGGTGGCAACGTTGATCGCGGTCGTCGTCTTCCCGACACCGCCCTTCTGGTTGGCTACGCAGATCGTAATCATCGGCGGCCACCCTGCCGGGCAACCGGACGCACGTGACGGGCGACGATGATCGCGCTGTCGGGATCGGTCACGCTCGGTTCCATATATGCGTCACACTGCCATGCCACGCGCGCCGATGCCAGTTCTTCCGCTGCACTTCGCCCTTTTGGCAACAACCAGAGCGTTTCTTCTGTGGAAAACCGGTGCGCCAACGCGAAAAGTTTCGGCAAAGGAGCGAACGCACGCGCGGTAATCACGCCTGCATTATACTGGCCGACATTCTGCACGGACAGCGGCTCGACCGTTACATGGGCAAGATCCAGCGCCTTCGCAGCGCGCTGAAGCCATTCGAATCGTAGTCGGCGCGATTCTACCAAGACGATGGTATTCAGTGGATCGAGACATCCTAGCACGAGTCCGGGAAGGCCGCCCCCGCTTCCAAGATCCATCCAGCGCCCTGGCCAGTCTTTTGCGATCCGCATCAGCTGTGCCGAGTCGACGACGTGGCGGGACCATATGTCCGAGAGCGATGCTGCGCTCATCAAATTCTGACGGCTGTTCTCATCGCGAAGCATAGCAACGAGCGTTTCAAGACGTTCCAATGTTTCACGTGAAACATCGAAATTATCGCCGAGCCACCACTTCGCGGCCGCTTCATCCATTGGCACGCCTTGCTGTAACCATGATTGCTGCAAGGGCAGCTGGCGTTACACCGCGCACACGGCGCGCCTCGCCCAAAGTCCGGGGACGCGCACGTCCAAGCCGCTCTACCATCTCATGAGAAAGTCCTGGGATGGAAGCCCATGGCATATCATCAGTTAACGTGAGCGCGTCGCTGGAAGCGAGGCTGCGTCGTTCAGCGTCCTGTCGCTGAAC
>DDFE01000055.1:2251-2399 GCA_002336985.1 Sphingomonadales bacterium UBA1936 | reverse complement strand
CCGGACCGATCAGCCCTAGTTCCGCACCAAGCGTTGTAAGGCGCGATCCCGCATTATCGGCGCGCAATGCAAGACGGTGCTCAGCACGCGCCGTCAACATTCGATAGGGTTCGCTCGCTCCTTGAAGCACCAGGTCATCGATCATGAC
>DDFE01000055.1:0-2166 GCA_002336985.1 Sphingomonadales bacterium UBA1936 | reverse complement strand
GATCGTCCGAAGCATCGTTTGTTGCGTCTCGACCGATAACGATGTCGATAAGCCATTCGGATAGATCAAATGGGTGTCGAGACCTTCGGGTTCGAGAAACACTTGGTGCCCGTCCCGATCCCCGAAGCGCATCACCTTGTCTTCGACCGAAGGACAATATCGCGGCCCCTGCCCCTCGATGGCGCCAGATGCCAACGGCGAATCGATCAAGCCACCGCGGATCGCATCATGTGTCGCGGAATTGGTTCGCGTGATCGCGCAGAAGAGCTGCGGCAAGACGCGACGCCCGAGCGGTGACATCATCCACAATTCTTCGTCGCTTTCCTGGAGATCGAGTTGCGACCAGTCAATCGTGCGACCATCGAGCCGTGGTGGTGTTCCGGTCTTCAGCCTTCCGATTGGCAGCGACAGTTCACGGAGTTGCTCTCCCAAAATCGTCGCGGAGCGTTCGCCCACACGTCCCCCGGTTTCCGTGTCACGCCCCCTGAACATACGTGCGTTCAGAAACGTGCCAGTTGCCAAGACTATTGCAGTGCAGGAAATTCGGTCACCGTTGTCCAGCAGCACGCCGGCAACATGCCCATTGTTGAGGTCAAGGGCGTCTGCTCCTCCCTCGATGACGTGCAACTCCGGCTCGATCGAAAGCATCTGCTTGATCGCTGCGGCATACCGCTTACGATCTGCCTGGATGCGTGGCCCTTGGACTGCCGGACCCTTAGAACGGTTCAATAACCTATAATGGATTGCTGCGGCATCGCTTGCGCGACCGATCAGACCGTCGAGCGCGTCAACTTCTCTGACCAGATGCCCCTTGCCGATCCCGCCGATAGCGGGGTTGCACGACATTGCACCAAGCATGGTTTTATCGAACGTGATGAGCGCTGTGCGCGCGCCACGGCGGGCCGATGCGGCGGCAGCCTCGGTGCCAGCATGGCCCCCACCTATGACAACAACATCGAAATTCATTATCGGTCCATAGCGTGTTTCACGTGGAACATCACTTGCCGATGCAGAATCGCCCGAAAAGGCTGTCGAGCATCGCTTCCGTATCCGCTCTTCCGGTGATGAGATCGAGTGACACCATCGCGCTGCGGAGTGATTCCGCACGAAGCACATCGTCCTGCTCACCGATCCCCTGTGACAGCGAATCTCTCGCTTCCAAAAGATGGCGACGCTGGCTCGCGGTCAACGCCAGTTGATTTGCCGATGGCAACAAGTCTTCCGCCTGCGCGCGTATTGCGAGGCGAAGTGAGGCCAGTCCGTCACCCGTCAGTGCTGACACATTATATGCAGCTTGAGGGTCCGGACAGATATCGCTTTTGGCGGCGACTGGAATAACGCGCCCTTCTGGCGCTGCAACACGATCGCCAAGCCACAAGATCAGGTCCGAACGCGCCATGGCCTGGTATGCACGCTCGATCCCGACCTGCTCGACGCTATCGGCACTGTCATTGCGCAAGCCAGCCATGTCGATCAGCACCACGGGAATTCCATCGAGGTTCAGCGGAACTTCGATCAGATCCCTCGTGGTTCCTGCTACAGGTGATACGATAGCGGCGTCACGCCCAGCTAACGCATTGATTAGGGTAGATTTACCGGCATTCGGCGGTCCTGCGATTCCTACTCTCACGCCATCACGCAGACGTTCGGCCGGCGGATTTTCCAACGCGGAATCGAGCGTCGCGACAAGTGCGCGCGTGTCTGCATCGACCGGGCCGGTCACCACATCCGCTTCGTCGTCATGGTCGATCGACGCTTCGACACGCGCCGCAAGGTCAAGCAGTCGTACCTGCCACGCCTCGACCTGTCGCCGCAGGCCGCCTTCGGCCATGGTCAAGGCAGCAGTCCGTTGACGCGCGGTTTCGGCAGACAGCAGGTCAGCCAGTCCTTCGACCTGGCTTAAATCCATACACCCGTTCTCGAAAGCACGCCGGGTAAAGGCGCCGGGTTCCGCCGCGACGATGCCGGGCAGTTCGGAAAGCGCCGCTTCGACGCCGGCTACTACCGCGCGACTGCCGTGAAGATGCAGTTCGACCATGTCTTCGCCCGTCGCCGTACCGGGCCCCGGCAACCACAGGACCATCGCCGCATCGAGCAGTTCTTCGTGTGCATCGTACAGCCGCCGCACGACCGCGGTCCGGGCGGGCGGCACTGGCTTGCGCGTCA
>DDFE01000128.1 GCA_002336985.1 Sphingomonadales bacterium UBA1936 | reverse complement strand
CGGAAGGGGCTTCGTTGCTTCCTGGTCGCCGGTAGGCATCGGCGGCAATGGCGGATTTTCGGGCCATGGCGTAGTTTCGGTTGGTATGATGGTCTTCGAGATATCCGGCGGTGTCGGGACAGGAATGGGCTGCGGCTGCGGATCTGCGGGCCTGGTCTGCCGCGTCTTCGGCTGTTCCAACGGCTTGACGATTATGGGCGGCGGGGGATTGAGCTTGATTGTGGGAATCCCGTCGGGTCCGCGCGGCGTAATGACGGTCTTGTAGGTAAGAACACCGCCTACAATGGCGAGATTGATGGAAATCGCCGCGATGAGTGCGACGGGATGGCGGGATCGGGTGTCGAGGTAACCAGTGGCAGGCATGACATCCTCCTTCACGGAGCGACATCGCGAGCCGAGTCGCCCACAAATGTTATGCTATATCAAAACATCACCTCCGCAAGGGTGATAACGCGCGTGAAACGGTTACACGAGGCGTGAGATGGCACGTTCCCGGCCGATGATCGGCAGCAGCGCCGCCATGTCGGGGCCGTGATCGAGACCCGTCAATGCGCGGCGAAGTGGGAGGAACAGCGCCTTGCCGGTACGGCCGCTACTCGCCTTGAGCGCACCAGTCAGCGCGTGCCAGGGATCCCCAGACCAGTCGAGCGTCGCTGCAACCTCGGCGGCCTGCGCGATGAAAAGGCGGTCTTCGTCCGCGACGGCGGTTTCGGTTGGGCCGGTCACGATGCGCCACCAGTCCGCAGCTTCTGCGATTGTTTTCAGGTTCGGCCGGATCGCTGTCCACGCCGCCTCGTCCATGCCCGCCGGCAGGCGCTCCGAAACCGTGGCGAACGGCATCATATGGATGGTCTTGGCGTTCAGCGTTTCTAGCTCGGCCATGTCGAATCGCGCAGGCGCTCGACCGAAGCGCGCGAAGTCGATGGTTTCGGCAAGTGCCGCAAGCCCGGTGACCGGCTCGACCGGATCGCTGGTCCCCAGTCGCGCGAGCAACCCGGCAATCGCCAGTGGCTCGATGCCCGCCGAACGCAGTTCATCGCAGTCCAGGCTGCCCAGGCGTTTCGACAGCTTCCCCTCGCTGCCAGTCAGCAGTGCCTCATGCGCAAAGGCGGGCGGCGTAGCCCCAAGTGCTGTGAACATCTGGATTTGCGAAGCGGTGTTCGACACATGGTCCTCGCCGCGCACGACATGCGTCACGCCCATCTCGATGTCATCGATGACGCTCGGCAGCAGATAGAGCCACGAGCCATCGGCACGGCGGATGACCGGGTCGCTGAGCTTTGCCGCGTCGAAATGCTGGGCCCCGCGGATCAGGTCTTCCCATGCGATCATGACGTCGTGGTCCAGCCGGAAGCGCCAGTGCGGCGCACGTCCTTCTGGCGGTACCGAATCGACAGATGGTCTCTCGTAAATCGGCGGCAGACCGCGACCAAGCAGCACCTTGCGCCGCAGATCCAACTCTTCCGGTGTTTCGTAACATGCGTAGACGCGCCCCGCCGCCTTCAGCGCTTCGAACTTGGTCTCGTACAGATCGAACCGGAGCGACTGCCGCTCCTCCCCGTCATGATTCAGTCCGAGCCAGTCGAGATCGGTGCGGATCGCATCGACGTTCGCTTCGGTCGACCTTGCCCGATCGGTATCGTCGATCCGCAGCAGGAACCGCCCGCCGTTCTTGCGCGCCCACAGCCAGTTGTGGAGTGCGGCACGCAGGTTGCCGACGTGAAGCCGTCCGGTCGGGGACGGGGCGAAGCGGGTGATGGTGGTCATGCGGTCCGGAATGCGTTGGTGATGGGATAGCGGCGGTCGCGTCCGAAGTTCCGGCTGCCGAGCTTTACGCCCGGCGGCGACTGGCGGCGCTTGTATTCGGCGACGTACAGCAGGCGCTCGATACGCGCGACAGTCGCATGGTCGAACCCGCGTGCGACGATATCGGCGACCGAAGCCTCCTCCTCGACAAGCGCGCGCAGGATCGGATCGAGCACGTCATAGGGCGGCAGCGAATCCGAATCCTTCTGGTCGTCGCGAAGTTCGGCCGAGGGCGGACGCGTGATGACGCGTTCGGGCATCACGGGGCCTGGCGGGCCGAGACCCAGGCGCGGTGCATGCTCGTTGCGCCAACGCGACAGTGCGAAGACGGTCGTCTTATACGCGTCTTTCAACACCGAATAGCCACCGGCCATGTCGCCATAGATCGTCGCATAGCCGACCGACATTTCCGACTTGTTGCCGGTCGTCAGCAGCATCGGCCCGAACTTGTTGCTGATCGCCATCAGCGTCAGCCCGCGGATGCGCGACTGGATGTTCTCTTCGGCAAGATCCGGGGTGCGCCCGGCAAACACTCCCGCAAGCATCCCATCGAATGCCGTCATGGCGTCAGCGATGGGGATGGTGTCCAGGCGGCAACCGAGCAGCCGCGCACATTCCGCCGCATCGCTCTCGGAAATATCGGCGGTGTAGCGCGAGGGCAGCATGACGCACCAGACACGGTCCGCACCCAATGCATCAACCGCGACCGCCGCCGATAGCGCGGAATCGATGCCGCCCGACAGGCCCAGCACGACACCGGGGAAGCGATTGGTGTTCACATAGTCGCGCAGGCCGACGACCATCGCGTGATAGACATCAGCCGGGTGGGGATCGAGTATGGCGCGCTCGCCGGGAATGCAGCGCCAACCGTCCGCGCCGCGTTCCCACACCGTTTCGACG
>DDFE01000123.1 GCA_002336985.1 Sphingomonadales bacterium UBA1936 | reverse complement strand
TGCACAGCACGTCCCCGATGTCTCGGTCATGCCGTACATCTGCACGAACCCGCAACGGAACGTCGCGATCGCATCGCGCAAGACCGGCAGCGGGATCGGCGACGCGCCGTACAGGATGGTCCGGATCCGGCTGTAGTCGACCTCGCCCGCACGCGGATGCATAATCAGCATCTGTAGCGCCGACGGCACGACGAAAATCTTGCTGAGCCGTTCGTTCTCGATGAAGCCCAGCACCTGCCCCGCGTCGAACTCACGCGCGACCAGGCCCGTCGCCCCCGCCGCCAAGGTCTGCGTTCCGAAGCCGGTACCGCCGATATGGAACATCGGCATCACGATCAGGCTGACGTCGTCGTCGGTGAACCGGTTCCAGACCGGCTGTTCCTCGCTCGGCAGGGTCCGGAAGACGAGCAGGTTGCGATGGCTGAGCATCGCGCCCTTCGGCTTGCCCGTCGTGCCCGACGTGTAGAGCTGCACCGCGACGGCCTCGGCATCGACCGGAACCATCGGATCGGTATCGCCCTGCGCGTCGCGCCACGCGGGATAGTCGGCGGCGGCAAGCAGGGCGGGCGCGTCTTCGCGGCCCGCAAACAATGTCTCCATCCGGGGCGCGAANNGCATCCGCCAACCGCCAGTTGACCGGCACCATGACCACACCGGCTTTCGCCGCACCGAACAGCAGTTCGAAATAGATCGGATCGTTCTTGCCGAGATAGCCGACCCGCGCGCCGGGTTCGATGCCGAGCGCGATCAGGCCGTTCGCCACGCGCGTCGCCCGCTCGTCGAGCGCGCGATAGCTCGTTTCTTCCTTGTCGAGCCGCAGAGCGGCCTTGTCGCCATAGCGCGCGGCCTGTGCGCGGACGAGCGCACCCAGCGTGGGCTCGTTGCTCATGCGGTCAGCGCTTCGGGCGATTCGATCAGCTTGGTCAGGTCGGCGAGGAACTTCGCGCCGACCGCGCCGTCGATCGCGCGGTGGTCGCACGACAGCGACAGATGGACGCATGTGGCGAAGGCCAGCGCATGGTCGACCGCCACAGGCTCCCGCCGCCCCGCGCCGATCGCAAGGATGGCGCCCTGCGGCGGGTTGATGATCGCGTCGAACTGCTCGATCCCGAACATGCCGAGGTTGGAAATCGAAAAGCTGCCGCCCTGGAACTCCTCCGCCGACAGCCGGCCGGACCGGGCGCGGCCCGCGAGCGCCTTCATCTCGGCGGAAATCGCCGCGACCGACTTGGTATCGGCCGCGCGAATGATGGGGGTGATCAGCCCCTTGTCGGTCGCCACCGCCACCGCGATGTCCGCATCGGCGAACAGGTGGATCGCATCGTCGTGCACCTGAATGTTGACGTCCGGATGCGCCTTGAGCGCGAGTGCGCAGGCGCGGATCAGGTAATCGTTGATCGACGGCGCTTCGCCGGTCGCGGCCTTGGCCTGCGTCCGCATCGCGTTCAGCGCGTCGATCCGCGCCGTATTGCGCAGATAGAAGTGCGGGATCGTGCTCTTGGAGAAGGAAAGCTGCCGCGCGATCGCTTTGCGCATCGGCGACATCTTGACGATTTCGACCGAGCCGGACGGCGCGCTTGCGACCGGTGCTACCGTCGCGCGTGCAAGGACATCGGCCTTGCAGATCCGGCCGCGCGGCCCCGAACCGGTCATACCCGCAAGGTCGATCCCGTGCTGAACGGCCAGCCGCTTTGCGAGCGGCGATGCGAAAGCCTTGTCGACCGAAGCAGTCGTCGGCGCGATCGAAACCGGCGCGCCGCCGAGGGAGGCCGGCGCAGGCCGTCCGGCCTGATCGACATCTTGATAGGTGATGCGCCCGCCCCTGCCCGATCCGGCAATGGCAGTCGCGTCGACGCCGCGTTCTCCGGCGAGCGTCCGGGCGGCGGGGCTGATCGCGAGGCCGTCGGGAATAACCGGAGCCGCTATCGGCGGCGGCGCTGCCGCCGGAACGGCAGCGGGTGCCGGTGATGGCGCGGGAACTGCACCGCTGGCCGCTCCGCTTGGCTTGTACCCCTGCACGAACGCATCGACGGCGGCTGCATCGACGGCGGATCCGGCATCGGCGAATACCGCCAGCAGCGTCCCCACGGCCCGCGTTTCTCCCGCCGGTACGACGATCCGCGCCAGCTTCGCCGGGAATTCGGCCTCATACTCGTTCGTGATCTTGTCGGTCTCGATCAGCGTGACAAGGTCGCCCTTGGCGAAGTCGCTGCCTTCGCCGATCATCCATTCGGCGACCAGGCCTTCTTCCATTTCGATGCCCCATTTGGGCATGGTGAAGGCGCGTAGCCCGCTCATCGCGGTGCGCTCCCGCGATAGCCCAGCACCTCGTTCACGGCCGCTTCGACGGTATCCGCGCTCGGCAGATAAACCCGCTCGAGTTCGACCGCGAACGGCACCGGCGTATGCGGCGGCGTCACCATCTTCACCGGCGCGCGCAGTGCCGCGAACGCCTTTTCCGCGACGGTTGCCGCGATGTCGGATGCAAGTCCGCAGCGGGGCGGATTCTCGTCGAGAACGATGAGGCGGCCCGTCGTCTCCACGGAATCGAGGATCGCTTCTTCATCGATCGGGCTGGTGGTGCGCAGGTCTATGACGTCGCAACCGATGCCCTGCTGCGCAAGCCGGTCTGCCGCCGCCGCCGCCGTGCCGACGAGTTGTCCGCACGTCACGATCGTGACGTCCGATCCTTCACGCACCAGCCGCGCATGGCCGAACGGGATGAGATATTCTTCCTCCGGCACTTCCTCGCGCGTCGCATACAGCGCCTTGGGTTCGAAGAAGAGCACCGGGTCGTCGTCGCGAATGGCTTGGGTCAACAGACCCTTGGCCTCGGCCGGGCTCGACGGGATGACGATCTTCAGGCCCGGGATCGCCGTCATCATCGCATAGGCCGCCTGGCTATGCTGTGGCCCCGCATTGCGCCCTGCGCCATAGGCGACACGGATGACCGCCGGACAGCGGGTCTTGCCGCCGAACATGTAGCGGAACTTCGCCATCTGGTTCCAGATCTGGTCGAGGCACACGCCGATGAAGTCCGCGAACATCAGTTCCGCGACCGGGCGCTTGCCCGCGAGTGCCGCACCCGCAGCCGCACCGATGATCGCCGATTCGGAAATCGGCGTGTCGATCACGCGGCCCGCGCCGAACTTGTCGTAAAGCCCCGCCGTCGTTTTCCAGATGCCGCCAATGGCTTCCGGCCCGCCGGCCGTCCCCATGCCGCCGACGAGATCCTCGCCCAGCACGATGACATTGGGGTCGCGCTCCATCTCCTGATGCAGTGTCAGGTTGATCGCTTCGCGCAATTGCATGATCGCCACGACGCGTCTCCTCAATAACTAATGTAGACGTCGGTCAGGACGTGTTCGGCGGTGGGCCGGGGTGCGGCGCGCGCCTCGTCGACGGCTTCCTCGATCAGCTGCATGACTTCCGCATCGATCGCATCGAGGTCCGCCCCTTCGAGCAGTTTCGCCTCGGTCACCTTTTGGCGAAAGGCGGTCAGGCAGTCGCGCTCTTCGCGCAGCCGGTCGAGTTCGCCCGGGCCGCGATACTTTTGCGGATCGCCCTCGAAATGGCCGAAGAACCGCTCGGTATCGAGTTCGACCGCCGCCGGACCATTGCCTGCGCGGACATATTCCAGCACTTCGCGCATGACCTCGAACGTGTCGAAGAAATCGC
>DDFE01000130.1:19667-20885 GCA_002336985.1 Sphingomonadales bacterium UBA1936 | reverse complement strand
CCGGTGAGGACGCGGATACGACCCGTGCTGCGCTGATCAAGGCGATCGGCGACCCGAAAATCACCGTGACGATGGTCGGGCGGTTACGGCCCATCGCCGTGCCGCCGCCACTCGATCCGAAACTGATGGGTCCGGCCGAGCGGCTGGTTGCCCGCTACTTCCCGGGCGTCCCCTTCCTGCCCAGCATGTCGACGGGCGCGACCGACGCGACCTACCTCGCGCCGATCGGCATCCCGACCTATGGCATACCCGGCCCATGGGGTGACCCAGACGGCAATGGCGCGCATGGCCTGAACGAGCGTCACGCCGTCCGGTCGGCGTATGTATCCCGCGATTTTCTCTACGACCTCGTGAAGGCATATGCGGATCAGCCGTAAATCTGCATCCAGGTCTGGATGAACGATTCCCGCGACGATCCGGATAGCGACCTGATCGCAGCGGCAGTCGGAGGTGATCGCGCCGCGTTCGAGGCGCTTTTGCGGCGGCATTACGGACGGATCCACAGCCTTGCCTGGCAGCTGACCGGCACGCGTACCGACGCTGACGACATTGCGCAGGACGTTTGCTGCACGCTTGTCGAAAAGCTCGCGGCTTTTCGCGGCGAGGCGAAGTTCACGACCTGGTTGTGCGGCATCGTCGTCAACGCGGCTCGCGATTTCCGGCGGCGGCGGCGTTCCTTCGGCGCATTCGTTGAGCGGCTCACGATATTC
Source organism: Sphingomonadales bacterium UBA1936 (assembly GCA_002336985.1). GTDB lineage: Bacteria > Pseudomonadota > Alphaproteobacteria > Sphingomonadales > Sphingomonadaceae > Sphingomonas_O. The sequence goes on along the minus strand of DDFE01000130.1, from coordinate 20,175 downwards.
TCCGGGCTCGCCCAGAAGCCTGACGGCCGCGATCTTCACGATGCGATGTGGGTGAAGAGCGCCGTCATGCGTTTGAAGCCGGCCTATCGCGACACGGCGATCCTGGTCGCCGGGCAACAGCTCACCCATGCGGAAACCGGCGAAATCCTGGGGATTTCCGAGGCAACTGTTTCCTGGCGCATGCACGAGATCCGCAAGATGCTCAGTCTCGATCCGGACGCGGAAAAGAGCACCGCCTAAAAAATTTCACGATGGTCCCAAGGATTTCCGTGGCGGGCGCGTCCCAGTCAAATGCGGCCAATGGTGTGCCGCGGATTGGGAGGAATGCCATGCCCCGCTTTTCTACGTCTTCTGCCCTTGCCCTGTGCCTGATCGCAACGCTGGCCGCATGTTCGAAAACCGGCGGCGATCAAATCGCCGGACCGGCCAGCGTCCCCGCCCCGTCCGAAACCGATTCGGCGGACTCGATTGTCGTTACGGCAATGCACTCCCCTGACTCTGCGCTGCG
>DDFE01000130.1:15152-19656 GCA_002336985.1 Sphingomonadales bacterium UBA1936 | reverse complement strand
TATGCCGCGCGCATGGTTTCACCGATCATGGAGCCGCGCATGCCAATGCCGCCCCCTGTCGGCCGCGACCGCTTCACGACCGTTTCCCAGAACCCGTTCAAGGTCTCGATGGAAGAACCTGTCTCGACCTTTTCGATCGACGTGGACACCGCTTCCTATGCGTTCGTGCGCGCGTCTCTCAACCAGAACACGCTTCCGCAAAAAGCAGCGGTGCGGACCGAGGAAATGGTCAATTATTTCCCCTACGACTACCTCTCGCCGCGGACGGCCGCGGAACCGTTCGCCAGCAATATCGCGGTGTTCCCGAGTCCCTGGTCCGCGAACCGCAAGCTCGTCCGCATCGGTATCAAGGGGTATTCGATCCAGCGGGCGACCCGGCCCCGCGCCAATCTGGTGTTCTTGATCGACACCTCGGGATCGATGCAGGCGGCCAACAAATTGCCGCTCGTCCAGCAATCGCTCGCCATGCTACTGGACCAGTTGCGCCCGGACGACAGCGTCGCGATCGTCACTTACGCGGGCTACGCGGGAACGGCGCTCGCTCCGACTCCTGCCAGTCAAAAGGCGAAGATCCGCGCCGTGATCGACGGCCTTGGGGCTGGCGGAAGCACCGCGGGCGCCGAGGGTATCCGGCAGGCCTATGCGCTTGCCGAACGCAATCTGGATCCCGCGGGCGTCAATCGCGTCATCCTGGCGACCGACGGCGATTTCAACGTCGGGATCACCAACCAGGACGAGCTCAAGGGCTTTGTCGAACGCGAACGCGGCAAGGGCGTTTTCCTGTCGGTGCTCGGCTTCGGCATGGGCAATTACAACGACGCCCTGATGCAGACGCTCGCGCAGAACGGAAATGGCGCGGCAGCCTATATCGACACCATCGGCGAGGCGCGGAAGACCCTGGTCGAGGAGGCCAGTTCCACCCTTTTCCCGATCGCAAAGGACGTGAAGATCCAGGTCGAGTTCAATCCGGCGACCGTCGCCGAATATCGGCTCATCGGATACGAAACCCGCATGCTGAACCGCCAGGATTTCAACAATGACAAGGTGGACGCGGGCGATGTCGGTTCCGGCCAGACCGTAACCGCGCTCTACGAAATCGTACCTGTCGGCGCACCCCGCACGATGGACGGCCGCCGCTATGCCACGCCGTCACCGATCGCGGCCGGCGGCGGCAGCGAATACGGCTTCGTCAAGATCCGGTACAAGCTGCCGAAATCGGATACGAGCCGGCTGATCTCCGCGCCGATCAGCCGGGTTTCGGAATTCGGCCGTTTTGCGGATGCTCCGCGGGACGCGCGCTTCGCAACCGGAGTGGCTGCCTTTGCAGAATTGCTACGCGGCGGCCGTTATACCGGGTCGATGACGTATGACGATGTGCTGCGCGTCGCACTGGAGGCGCGCGGCGACGACGCATTCGGTTACCGGTCCGAGTTCATCCAGATGGTTCGCGCGGCAAAACTGGCGCCATCGTTGCCGGGCTAGGCATTCGACGGGCCAGCGCGCTAGGTATAAGGCCGGATGATGTATTTCACCGTATCCCTTGCGACCTTCGCGCTGGCCCGGCGTTTCGGTGCATACGGGTTCGAGCAGGCATCCGGATGAAGGCGGACGACGATATCGCAGCCCTGCTGCCCGAACCGCCACCNNCGACCGCCTTCAACCCGAAAGCCGTTGCTGAACCGGCCACAGGTCGGCCTTCTGGTCAGTGCGGCGCTGGTTGCCGTGATCGGCCTGCCCATGGCCTGGGTCTCGGTTCCGCACCAAGCGCCTCGGGGCAACGCGCCGACGGCAACCGACACCGCTTATGTCGAGAGGACGCCATCGGGTTCGACTGGCGCACAAACCGCTCCGCAGGAACCGCCGAAGATCGTCATCTCCTCCAACGATGCCGTACGGCAAGCAACACCGCCTGCCGCATATGCACCGCCACCCGGAATCGTGCCGCCCGCTATCATGCCACCGGGAGTCGTATCGCCACCGCCGCCTGCGGTTGTGACGCCACAGCCGATGGCGGATCGCGCGGAGTCCCAGAAAGCCCAGGACCAGTTCGCACGTACGAACACGCCGACCGTACAGGCTCGCGCGCCTGCACCTTCGCCGCCATTGGCGCGATATGCGGAAGAGAGTGACGACTCGTCGATCGTCGTGACCGGTGCGTATCGGGCACGCGCGCGACCCGTTCCACGGGGCGACTGGAATGCCTGTACGGTGAGCGATCCCGCGCGAAGCCTTCGCGGCTGCCAGGGTCTGATAAGCCCGGGCCGCAAGGGGGTGCGTGGGCAAGCTGAGGCATTGGTCGCGGACGGACTGTCCCAGGCTTGGCTGGGCGACGACCATAGCGCGATCGCGACATTCGACCGCGCGATCGCGACCGATCCCCGGTCGTCCATCGCCCATCTCAACCGCGGACTTGCCTACCGGAACCAGGGCAACCTCGATCGCGCGATCGCCGACCTGGATCTCGCGATCAAATATGCGCCGGGCGAGGCGCGCGGCTATTACAACCGCAGCCTCCTGTTGCGTCAGCGGGGAGATGTCCGCGCCGCGAAGTCGGACGAGGGTCGAGCGATCGAACTCGATTCACGCTATGCCGAAATCCTGCGCTAGCGCGCCGGAACCGGTTGCTCTCAATATTCGAATGTAACCGACGCCTTCACCGTCCGTGGCGATCCCTGGAGCAAATATCCGCCGAATGCCGAATACCAGTAGCTGCGGTCGTCGATATTTTCGGCACTCAACCGGAAGGTGATCGGATGATCGCCGACGACGGCGACGTATCGCGCGCCCAAGTCGAAACGGGTCCAGCTGGGCAGCGTTTGCAGGCTTGCCGTCGTGCTCGGGATATTGATCGCCTGTTCGCCGGTCACGACGACGCGGCCGGTCAGCGTCATCTGCTTGATGAACGGCGGCACGATTTCGACGCCGAAATTGACCTGGTAATCGGGAACGCCGATCGCTTTCTTACCGTCGTTGGTGCCGTTCAGCGACTTGGTGATCTTGGCGTCGTTGACCGTGAAGCCGCCGATGAAGCGCAGCCATTTGGTCGGTTCGCCATTTGCGGTGATCTCGACACCCTGATTGGTCTGCTCGCCGTCGACCACGAACGTCGATAGCCCGCCAACAGGTGCCGTCGTCAGAAACGAACTGGGCTGCTTGGTCTGGTAGACCGCGATCGTGCCGGTAAGGCCGCGCACCGCAATCTTGCCGCCGATTTCATACTGCACCGACTTGAACGGCGCGAACACCTGTCCCGGGTTGGTGACGTTGGTCAGCGGCGCGACCGGTCCCTGCGCCAGTCCTTCGATACGGTTTGCGTAGAGCGAGATCGTGTCCGTCGGCTTGACGATGACGCCGACGACCGGCGTCGTTTCCGATTCGTCGTAGTGTGCCGTGACGACGAACGTGCCGCGATTGTAGTTATCGACGACGATATTCTGGCGGCGCGCACCGAGCGTCACCTGGATNNGGTCAGGCTTCCGCCGCTGGCCGGAAGGGTGACGTTCGCAGGCTGCGGAACGATCGTCGCGTTATAGAGATTGGTGCAGAACGACGTCGTCGTCGCGGCAGGAATGCCGCAGCCGGTACGCTGCGCGAGTGTGAAAGCACCGAAGGAGAACGAGTTGCGGTTCTCCGTATAAACGACCGAGCCGCCGACATTGAACTCGTGGCTGATGCCGCCCGTCCTGAACTTGCCGCGAATGCCGATCTGGCCCGCTTCGTTATTGTCTTCGCGCGGGACAAAGAGCCGCGACTGTGTCGATGAGCCAGTTGTCGGGTCCACCACTGTCAACGTCGAATAATCGCCGTTCTCCTCGCCGTCCCGGAAGCCACCGGCGATATAGGCCGTGATGTCCGGAGCCAGGTCGACCTCGATCCGTGCCAGCGCATAAAGGTCGCGCAACTGGGTATAGGTCCACGGCTGGCCATAGTTGTAGGTCGAGCGCGGCGGTGTCGGCACGGCGATGTTCGCGTTCAGGCGAACGGTCGGACGGCTCCAGTTCGCACGCTGGTCTTCATAACCCACGTCGAGCATGATCCGAGCGGGCCCCGAACGGAAATCGAAGCTGGCGCCCGCGACAGCGACATCGCGCCCCTCATTGTCGACTGCGGTATTGCCCGACCTGTAAACGCCGTTCATGCGGATGCCGAATTGCTTTTCGTCACCAAAGCGCGTGCCGACATCGACGTTGCCGCCGAAGATGCTTTTCGCGCCATAGCTCGCCGTCGCGCGCATCAATGTCTTCTGCGCGCGCTTGGGCGTCAGGTTGATACCGCCGCCGATGGCTGATCCGCCCGGTGCCGCACCGAACAGGAACGCGCTCGCGCCGTTGAGCACCTGGACGCTTTCGTAGAGTTCCGGAGAGACCAGCTGGCGCGGCGTGATGCCGTAGAGACCGTCGATCGACACGTCGTCGCCACTCAGGGCAAACCCGCGGATCACGAACAGTTCGGACTGGTTGCCCGATCCATAGGTGGTCCGCACCGACGGGTCGTTCTCCAGCAC
>DDFE01000130.1:14180-15088 GCA_002336985.1 Sphingomonadales bacterium UBA1936 | reverse complement strand
GTCGCAGCCAGTGCTGCAATGCTGGTTCCATTGATGACGGCTGCGCGCATGTCTCTATCCCCGTTTGTCCGTGTCGCCGACGCGCCGCTTTGCTTCGTCATCGGCTTTCCTCCCCGTCCTCAGGGGAGAGTGCATATCGTCGCTCCGGAACTAGGACCGGAAAACATCCAGTTTATCCGAAGTTGAGGGGACCAAGCCTCGCCGCAAATGCGTCAACCGAAACGCTGCCGCCCGCCGACGATGGTCCGCAGCACTTTTGCCGCAGTGATCTTCTCCGGATCGATCGCGAAAAGGTCCTGATCGAGAACGACAAAATCGGCGAGGAACCCCGGCGCGATGATGCCGAGACGGTTCTCCTCGAACCCCGCATAGGCGGCTTCGCGCGTGTAGCCTGCCAGTGCCTGGGCCAGCGAAATCCGTTGTTCCGGGTACCAGCCTCCGGGATTTTTACCGTCCAGGGTTTCACGCAAGATCGCCGCCTGCAGGCCTGTCATCGGGTCGAGTGGCGCCACCGGCCAGTCCGACCCCAGGCAGACATGGGCGCCGGAGGCGACCAGCGAATGAAATGCGAAGGTCCGCGTCAACCGCTCAGGACCGATACGGTTTATCGCCCAGCGACCGTCGTCGATCGCATGATATGGTTGCACCGACGCGATGACGTTCTGCCGTGCAAATCTTGGAATTGCGGCCGGGCTGAGCGACTGGGCATGTTCGATGCGGAACCGGCGATCGCGCGTGCCATTGGCGGCTGCGACCTCGGCAAGCACATCGAGCACCTCGTCATTTGCCTCGTCGCCAATGGCGTGCGCGGACACCTGGAGTCCCGCCTTGTCGGCACCGCCGATCCAGTCGCGCAGGTCGCTGCGCTTCAGAACGGCTATGCCATGTGTCGACGGATCGTCGAGATA
>DDFE01000130.1:7043-14078 GCA_002336985.1 Sphingomonadales bacterium UBA1936 | reverse complement strand
AGATCGACCTGAGCATCGCTGGGTTTCGGAATGGCCCGCGTGGCAAGCGCACGCGCCGCATCTTTCAGGACGCCGGTCGGCTCTCCGCTGGCATCGCGCACGATGACGCCGCCTTCGACGTCGGGCGTATTGCGGTCGATCCCCGCCAGCCGCAGTGCCAGCGAATTGAGGAACAGCATGTGCAGGTCGTAACGGATGACCGCGACGGGCGTGTCCGGCGTGACGGCATCGATCCACTGGCGCGCAGGCAACTCGCCGCCCCAACGGTCCGCGTCCCAGTTTCCGCCCTCGAGCCACTGCCCCTTGGGCAGGGCCGCCGCCGCCGCAGCGATCCGCCGTACGAACTCCTCACGCGTATTGGCGTCCCGCAGCGACGGCCGCGACAGCATGAGCGAGGCACGGGTGAAATGCGTATGGCAGTCGTGCATCCCGGGAACGACGAACGCACCCTGCAGATCGATAACACGTGTGGCCTTGCTCGTGCGCGCGCGAACCTGCGCCGTGCCCAGCGCGGCGATACGGTTCCCGATCGTCCCGATCGCGTCGGTGCGATCCTCAGAACTGCGCCCGGTCCAGGTCCGGGCATTCACATAGGCGACGTCCAGAGGGGGCGCTGCCGCGCCTGCGCGCGTTGCCAGGAAAGCGGCAGTTCCGCCCATGAATTGGCGACGGTGTATCATAACCGCTTCGCCTATTTGCCTGGCTTTGGATTGTCCGCACGCCATTTATCGAGTTTCGCAAGCCACTGCGCTGCGCTCAGCGGGCCGTAAGCCTTGCTATCGGTGTGCGATGCGATCGTCTCGCGGATTGCGAGGAAATAGGCCGGACCGCTTTCCATGTGCAGTTCCTTGCGCTTGGCATCCATCGCCGCCTGTTGCGCAGGCGTAGGCTTGAAGCCGGTCACCGGTTTGAACAGCAGGACGTCCCAGTCGTCGCCATCCTGATGCACGAATATCTGGATAGGCGGCTGCCCGGCCACTGCCGATACCTGATCGGCACGGGCGATACGCCGGATAAAATCTTCCTGCTTGCCGGGGGCCAGTTTGAAGATTTCGAACCAGGCTTCCGGCCAGGGCGCTTCGGCGGCCGGTTTGGCTGGAGCCGGTGCAGCAGTCTGCGCGGACGCGGCAGAAGCTAGCAGCGATACCGCCAGCGCCATTCCGAATACGATCTTCATGATGGTTCTCCCTATTCTCCCGGATGGGTTGTTCCCCTGCACAGGACCCGGAAAAACATCCAGTTTTGCCTTTATGACTGGTCCAAGGGGCGCGCGGCCGATGCGAGGACACCGAGCGCACTTTGCGCCTCATGCTCGGTAAGGCTCGCGAATCCGACACGAAGGCCCCGCTCGGCATCCGGACTCGTCATGAAGGATGCTGATGGCGCGAACCGCAATCCGTGTTCGGGACCGCGTTTTTCGACACGATCGAGATCCGCGGGATTCCGGAAGCGCAGCCAGAATGCGAGTCCTCCATCGGGCATCGCATAGTCCACCAGGTCGCCGAGCGAATGATCGAGCGCCACCGCAAATGTCTCGCGGCGTTTTGCATAGACCTGCCGCACCTTGCGCGCGTGGCGCCGCAATTCGCCGCTGGTGATTAGTTCGGTCGCGGTATCCTCGGTCAGCGTGTTGCCCATGCCGTCAATCAGCGAGACGCGGTGCGCGACCGCATCGATTACTTCTTCAGGAGCGGCGATATATCCGATGCGAAGGGCGGGGAGCAGCAGCTTCGACAGCGATCCGACATAGATGACGCGGCTGGGCGCATAGCCGGCCATCGGCAGCAGCGGCTGGGATTCGAAGTGAAATTCATGGTCGTAATCGTCCTCGACGATCGCAAAGCCGAACTGCCGGGCAAGCTCGATCAGGCGAAGGCGGCGTTCCGGACGCAGGGCGACGGTCGTGGGAAACTGATGGTGGGGCGTGACGAACACGGCCCGGACCGCGTGGCGTCGGCACGCCTGTTCCACGGCATCGATATCCATGCCTTCGCCATCGAGCCCGACACTCACGATCTTCGCGCCGCACGCCGCAAAGGCAGCGACAGCGGGTTCATAGGTCAGCGCCTCGACGATGACGGCATCCCCGGGACTGATGAGCACCTGCGCCGCCATGAAAATTCCGTTCTGGCTTCCGCGCGTGATGCAGATGTTCCTGGCGGTAACGGGCAGGCCGCGCTGAGTCTTCAGCATGACTGCTATGCTTTCACGCAATCCTTCCGAACCCCGGGGATCGCGATACTGCAGGCGATTGTCGCGCGAGGCGCGCTGCGTCGCCGAACGAAAGGCACGCGCCAGCAATTCTGCAGGGAAAAGCCGGCCATCGGGCGTCCCTTCGTCAAGCTTCGGCCCGTTCCCGCCCGGAAGTGCCAAAGGCCGTTCCGGCGGCGCCGCAAAGTGATAATCGGCTGTCACGCCGTGCTCGTCACTGGAAGATTGCACGCGGCCCGCTGCGCCACGGGCGGGCTCTGGCAGCGACGTCGAAACCATGGTGCCGCGGGTTCCCGCAGACGACAGCCAGCCCTGCGCGATCAGGTCTTCATACGCCAGCACCACGGTCTTGCGGTTGACGTTGAGCGCGTCCGCCAGTTCGCGGCTGCTCGGCAGGAATGTACCCGAAACCAGGCGTCCGCGCTCGATGTCGCGGATGAGCGCCTGGATGATCTGCATATAGACAGGAACAGACTTCGACTGTTCGATGCGGTCCCCGAGACTGACTTTCCACGGACGCAGCATGGATCTTGTTTGCCCTGAAATTTTTGCCGATGAAGGGGCCAAGTTACGATTTGCACTCCGGAGTGGCAATGGGAACGTTGGTCCATCCCGAATTTAACTCTTGGTGCTTGCCGCCGAACCAAGCGCCGCAGAAATATCTCTCCAGGATATGGGTTTTGGTGAAACGGATGATGGCGTGAGCGATATTTTCGAACAGTACGGCGTCGAAGATGTCCGCGATCTCATTCGCGAATATCCGCTGGCATGGGTTGGTGGCGAAGGCATGCGGGCCGAACAATACAGCCTGTTGCCATTGCTCGGCGAATACGACGAAGCAGGATCGCTGATCTGCCTGGTCGGGCACATGGCGCGCCGCAATCCGCTGTTTGCCGGCCTTTCGCAATCGTCTCGCGCAACCATCCTGTTTTCCGGGCCGAGCAGCTACGTCTCGCCGGAACATGCGGGATCACGCACCTGGGCACCGACGTGGAACTATGCACAGTTGCGCGTGGAGACCGAAATCCTGTTCGAGCCCGACCGCACGGAAGCCGCGCTCGACATGCTGACCGATGCGGTTGCCGACGGCAGCGGCTGGCGAAAAGAAGAGCTGGGGCCGCGCTATGCCGCGATGCTGGACGCCATCGTCGGCTTTCGCGCCACCGTGACAAAGGTGACGGGCAAGTTCAAACTCGGTCAGGACGAAAAGCCGGAGACGCTGCGCGCGATCCTTGCCAACCATCCTGACCAGGATCTGGTGCAATGGATGCGCCGGTTCAACAGGGGACGGGCATGATCGGTCACCGGATGCGATGGGCAATTACGGGCGCACTCGGCACATCGCTGTGCACCACATCGGTCGCGGCGACGAATTCACCGCCGACTGCAACGCCCGCGCAGGTTGCGCCCTGGCTCGTCGATCCGTTTCCCAGCACCTACACGCCCGGCCCGCGCACCGACATCCTCTTCCGTCACGCGACCGTGCTCGATGGTGCGGGCGGTCGTATCGACGACGGGGATGTCCTGATCCATGATGGAAAGATCTCTGCGGTCGGTCGTAACATCGCAAACCCCGGCGGCGTCCGCGAGATCGATGCGCGCGGCCGATGGATCACCCCGGGTGTCATCGACGTCCACACCCATGACGGAACTTACGTTCTTCCGCTGACGACCATCGACCGTGAAGCAGGCGACGTCGCCGAAAGCAGCGACGTCAATGTCGCCGACACCTGGATCGAAACCGCGGTGAACCCGCAGGACATGGCATTCTCCCGCGCGCTGAAGAACGGCGTGACGACGGTCCAGGTCCTGCCCGGGTCGAGCCCGATTTTCGGCGGTCGTGCGGTCACGCTGAAGCCGGTCCGCGCAACCACCGTCGCGGCGATGAAATTTCCGGACGCACCCCACGGCTTCAAGATGGCGTGCGGCGAAAACCCCAAGGAAAATGGCGCATCGACCCATCGCGGCCCGACCAGCCGTCAGGGCGTCATGACCTATATGCGAAAGGCGTTCACCGACGCGCAGGACGTGTTGCGCGACTGGGTCGGTCCGGACGGCAAACCGGGTCCGCGTAAAGGGCCAACTCCCGGCCGTCCCGCCGACATGAAGCGCGAAGCGCTGGCCGGGATCATGGCCGGGGACCTGCGCCTCAACATGCATTGCTATCGCGCGGACGATCTGGCCCGCATGATGGAAATGGCGCGGGAATTCGGCTTCCACGTCACAGCCTTTCACCACGCGACCGAGGCCTACAAGATTCCCGCGATGTTGCGTGAGGCCGACACTTGTGCCGCGGTCTGGGGCGACTGGTGGGGATTCAAGATGGAGGCGCAGGACGCCGTTCGGGCGAACGCGCCGATGCTCGACAGGGCGGGCGTTTGCGTGACGATGCACTCTGACTCACCGGCATCGGGCCAGCGGTTGAACATCGAGGCGGCGAAGGCCGCCGGCGCAGGGCGACGGATGGGCATCGACATCCCCCCCGAACGCATGGTCCGCTGGATAACCAGCAATCCGGCAAAGGTGCTGGGTCTCGGCAACCGGATCGGCACGCTTGCACCCGGCTACAATGCCGATGTCGTGCTATGGTCGGGCGATCCGTTCAGCATCTATACCAAGACGGATCTCGTGCTGATCGATGGTGCGATCGCTTCGGATCGCAATGCGCCGCCCGCTAGCCCCATATCCGATTTCGAGCTCGGACGCCGGGCGGTGCAGCAATGAGAATGCTCGCATTTATGCTGGCCGCAGCAGCGGCACCCGCCGCCGCAGCGCCGATCGCGATCGTCCATGCAGAGGCCTGGACGCTGACATCGGCAACGCCCGTGCGCGACGCAACTATCGTCATCGACGCCGGAAATATCGTGTCGGTCACGGCTCGCGGCGCCGTTCCGGCGGGTGCAACGGTGATCGACGCCGCAGGCAAACCGGTGACGCCGGGCTTCATCAATGCCGCGACGCAGGTGGGCCTGACCGAGGTTTCCTCCGCCAACGACACACGCGACACCGCATCGGTAAGCGAGGATGTGGGACCGGCGTTCGACGTGTCCTATGCACTCAACGGCAATTCGACACTCGTCGACCTCGCACGCGCCGATGGCCTTACCCGGACGCTCAGCTTCCCCGGCCCTTCGAGCGTCGCGCCATTTTCTGGCATGGCGGCGATGACGCGGCTGCGCGCCGGGGCGGACATTCTCGACAAGGCGCAGGCAGCGATGTTCGCCGTCATCGGCGGCGGCGCATGGGACAAGGGAGCGGATTCGCGCGGGGCGCAATGGAGCCTGTTGCGGGCCGCCCTCGACGAAGCGCAAAGCCCGACACCGGTGACGGGCGAGAAGCCCCTGCTCAACCGGCGCGACCTCGCGGCCATGCGGCGCGTGCTGGCCGGCGCGATGCCGCTCGCCATCGTCACGCATCGCGAAAGCGACATTCGTCAGACGGTAAAACTGGCGGCGCAATACCGGGTAAAGGTCGTGATCGTCGGCGGCACGGAAGCATGGCGAGCCGCCGACGTGCTTGCCGTCGCGCACATTCCCGTCGTTCTAGATCCGCTGGCTAATTTGCCCGTCACGTTTGATCAGCTCGGCGCGCGACAGGACAATGCGGCGATCCTGACGAAAGCCGGGGTTACCGTGGCATTCGGCCTGGTCGGCGGGGTGATCGAGCAGAACTATAACGCGGGGCTGGTCATGCGCGAGGGCGCGGGACTGGCAGTCAGCAACGGCATGTCGAAGATCGACGCCCTGCGCGCGGTTACGATCAACGCTGCCGCGATATGGGGCGGACGCGCGGCAACACTCGCCCCCGGTGCCGCCGCAGATCTGGTGGTCTGGGACGGTGACCCGTTCGAACCGTCGTCCGGCACCGTCGCGGTCATCGTCGAGGGAAAACAGGTCGGCATCACGACGCGGCAAACCGAGTTGCAGCGCCGCTACGCTCCCAAACCCGTCACGCCGTGATGCGGCCGGGCGCGATTGCGGCGACGGCGCTCGCGCTGCTGGCCTCGGTCGCTCAGGCGCAGGACACACGGCCGCAACAGCCCGCGGGGCAGACACTGCCGATCAAGCCGGCGCGGCAATTGCGGTTTACGACGACGACCGGGACATGGATGTCGCTCGACATCTCCCCCGACGGCCGCACGATCGTATTCGACCTGCTCGGCGATCTCTATTCCATGGCGGCGACCGGCGGTCGCGCCACGCGCATTTCGGGCGGCATTGGGTTCGACGCGCAGCCCGCGTTCGCACCCGATGGCGGCATGATCGCGTTCGTCAGCGACCGGTCGGGTGCCGAGAACCTGTGGATCGCCCGGCCGGATGGGAGCAACGCACGCCAGGTCAGCTTCGGCGACGACGATACCGTGCTCACCTCTCCCGCATGGAGCACCGACGGCAAGTCGGTCTTCGTCAGCCGGTTTCGCGCCGACCTGAACAATTACGAATTGTGGCGTTACGATCTCACCGGCGGCGCAACGCTGGTGGTGCCGGTCAAGGACGGCAAGGACCGTCATAGCACACTCGGTGCGGAGGCCACTCGCGATGGGCGCTATCTTTATTTCGCGCGTCAGAATGCCGCGCCCGTCGATGATGCGATTACGCCATGGACAATCGTCCGCCGTGACCTGAGGACAGGCGTCGAGACCATATTGATCGCGGGCCCCGGATCACGCGGCGCCGACAAGGAAGCGTTCTTTCGTCCTCTGCCGTCACCCGATGGGAAGCTGCTGGCCTATGCCATGCGCCGTGGCACACAGACCCAGTTGCGCCTGCGCGATCTGGCGACCGGCAACGACCGGCTGATCGTTGCCGAACTCGACCGCGACAA
>DDFE01000130.1:0-7032 GCA_002336985.1 Sphingomonadales bacterium UBA1936 | reverse complement strand
ACGACGCGCGTCCGCCTGCACGAGCCCAACGGGCCGGTTCGCGCCCGCTTGATCCAGGCGCCAGCCGTTTCGCCCGATGGCAAGAGCATAGCCTTTTCGACGCTTGGCAGGCTCTACATTCGCCCTGCAAACGGCGGCATTCGTCACCTGCCGACGCCTGCGCCGGCGTTTCAGCCAAGCTGGAGCCCGGATGGGAAGCGTATAGTTTTTGTCACCTGGACAGAGGCCGGCGGCGGCGCGGTATGGACGATCGACTCAGCCGGGGCGGCAATGCCCAAGCAGATCAGCGATCTGCCTGCATATTATACCAATCCCGTTTTCACGCCCGACGGACGCGAAATCCTGACCATCCGGTCACCGGCCGCTGCGCGCCAGCAGAGTAACTTCGACTGGGGCAAGATACGCGATGGCGAGCTTGCCGCCTTCCCAAAGGCAGGCGGCGACGCGCGCGTCGTTGCCGGTGGCCGGATCGGCGGACGGCCGCATTTCTCGAATACGGCCAACACGGTTTTCCTGACAGCGGCCGACGGCCTGAATGCCGTCGACATGACGACCGGCACGCGTCGCCGCGTCATCCAGGTCAAGGGTGCCGGCTATTATTTCATCGAGGGCTCCGTCCCCGTCGATGACACGCGCATCAGTCCGGACGGACAATGGCTGATCGTCCAGAGCGCACAGCAACTTTATCTGCTTCCGGCACCTCCCAAGGGAGCAGCCGAGATCGACCTCGAAAAGCCCGGCACGATCAAGCGTCGGCTGAGCGACATCGGGGCTGACTATATCGGCTTTGGGCCGAACAACACGATCGACTGGGCCGTCGGCACGCAATTCCGCCGCCTCCCGCTCACACCGGAATTGCTGACGGCGAAATCGCTGCCGAAGGCGCACATGACGGATATCGTCGTGGAAGTGCCACGCGACCGGCCGCAGGGTTCGATCGTGCTGCACGGCGCACGCGTGCTGACGATGGCGAACAGCAATCGCGTGATCGAAGATGCCGACATCCTGGTCACCGGTGACCGGATCGTGGCCGTCGGTCCGCGCGGGACGCTGAAACTTCCCGCCGACGCCGTGGTGCGCGATGTGAGCGGTAAGACAATCGTGCCGGGATTTATCGATGTCCACGATCACATCGGCACGATCCGGCGCGACGTGCTGTCCACGGAGGAATGGGGACTGCGCGCGCGCCTCGCCTATGGCGTCACGACCAGTTTCGATCCCTCGACGCTAAGCATCGACATGATCGGTTACCAGGACATGATCGATGCCGGGCTGGTGCTGGGGCCGCGCCTGCGTTCGACCGGCCCCGCGCTGTTCTCGATGAACCGGTTCCAGTCGCTCGACGAAGTGCGCACCGTGCTGCGCCGTTATCGCGACGCCTATGGCCTGACCAACATCAAGGAATATCGCACCGGCAACCGCCGCGTCCGCCAGTGGATCGCGATCGCCGCGCGCGAACTGGGCTTGCTGCCGACGACCGAGGGGGCGCTGTCGTTCAAGCTCGACCTGTCGCAGATCATCGATGGCTATGCGGGCAACGAACACGCATTGACCGCCGACCCGCTTGGCGCCGATGTCACCGGCCTGCTCGCCGCGATGCACACCAGCTATACGACGACACTGATGGTCACCAATGGCGGACCGCCCGCCGACGACTGGTTCGTCGCTGCCAGCGATCCGAAGAATGACAAGCGTACGCAGGCCTTCTGGCCGCCGCCGGCGATCGAGCAGAAACTGACCGACCGGACGTGGCGCGCGCTCGACCATTACCGCTTCCCGGCCGTTGCAGAAGGCGCAGCGCGCGTCATGCGGGCAGGCGGGCTGGTCGGCATCGGCGCGCATGGCGAAGTTCCGGGCCTGGGATTTCACTGGGAAATGGAAGCGCACGTCATGGGTGGCATGTCCCCCATGGAGGTCCTGCACGCCGCGACCGCCGGATCGGCGGAGACCATCGGGCGGCTCGACGACCTCGGGACGATCGAGGCGGGCAAGCTTGCCGACATTCTGGTCCTCGACCGCGACCCGGTCGGCGATATCCGCAACACGCAATCGGTCAGCGAAGTGATGCGCGGCGGCCATCTTTATGCCGCAGCCACGCTCGACGAGATCTGGCCCTTGGCACGTCCGCTCCCGGCGCCATGGTTCAGACAGGGTGTGACGACCGAACACTGGCTGCCCGGAGAGCCGAAACAATGAGTGCAATCATGTTGGTCGGCTGCGGCCGGATGGGCGGAGCGATGGCGCGCGGCTGGGCCGAGACGCACGATGTGATCGTGTTCGATCCCCATGCGCCGCCGCTTCCCGGAACGCGCAGGGTCGACCGGATCGACGGCGCCGATCTGCCGCGCGAGCTGGTCGTCGTGCTTGCGGTGAAGCCGCAGATGGCCGCCGAAGTGCTACCCGCCGTTCGCCCACTTGCGGAACGCGGCGACCTGATCCTGTCGATCATGGCCGGCGTCACATCCGCGACGCTGGGCTCGACCCTGGGTGGCACCGAACGCATCGTGCGGTCGATGCCGAATACCCCTGCTGCCATCGGCAAGGGGATCACGGCGGCTTTTGGCGGATCGGCGATAACCGCGGCCGATCGCGCGATGGTCGATGCGCTGTTGCGGTCGGTCGGCGACGTGGTGTGGCTGGAATCGGAAGATCAACTCGATGCCGTGACCGCGATATCGGGCAGCGGTCCGGCTTATTTCTTCCGCTTTGCCGAGGCGATGGCGCAGGCCGGGGCGGCGATGGGGCTCGATCCCGAGTTGGCGATGCGGCTGTCGCGTGCGACGTTTACGGGGTCTGCAGCTCTTGCCGATCTCGATCCTGCCAGCCTAGCGGAATTGCGGATCCGGGTGACCAGTCCGGGCGGAACCACCGCCGCGGCGCTTGCGCAATTCGACAAGGATGAGGCGCTGGACCGCTTGGTCCGACGTGCCGTGGATGCCGCGGAAAGCCGGTCGCGGGAGCTGTCGAACTAGCCTCCTCCACAGCACCGCTGGGCCGGTGCATTTGCGGAAACTGGAGGTTTTCGCACGTGCCGGTGGGGGTGAAAACGGCTTATGATTCTCAAATCGCTGCTGACCCTAACCGCGGCAGTTGCCGCTCTGGCGCCCATAGCCGCGGGATATCGCGTCGTACGCGATATCAAAGCACCGGACGGAAGTTACGACTATGTCTCGGTCGATCCCGATACCGGCCATGTCTATGTGGGCCGCGAGTTCGGCATCATGGTCCTCGACCCGGTCACCGGCCGGTCGCGGACATTGCTGGCCCGCAAACAGGTTGCGGCAGTGCTGCCCATCGACGGATCGCGTTTGATGCTGAGCACGAATGGCGGATCGGACACGGCAACGCTTTTCGACCGCTACACCGGTGCCGTTCGCGCTGACATCCGGACCGGGAAAGGCCCCGACGGCGCGGCCTATGACCCGGTGTCGCGACAGGCGTTCGTGATGAACGGTGACGGCGGAACCGTGACCGTGATCGATATTGCGCGCGCCAAGACGGAGGGCACCATCCACCTGGACGGAACGCCTGAAGGTGCTGTTGCCGATGGTGCCGGGCATCTGTTCGTCAACATCGAGGAGACCAACGAAATCGCGGTCGTCGATATCAACCGCCGCGCCGTCACCAAACGATACGCCTTGCCGGGCTGCGAAGAACCCACCGGCATTGCGCGCGACGCCGTTTCAGGCCTGCTGATCGCCGCGTGCCGCAATCGCGTCGCAAAGCTGGTCGACGAAAAATCCGGTGCGGACCGGGGGACGCTGTCCATCAGCGCGCGTGCCGACGGTTCGGTGTTCGACCCCGTGCGCAGGATCGGCTTCATACCCGGCCTGCTCGGCGAACTTACGATTTACCGGCTGGATCGCAGCGGCACTGCCACGGTCATCCGGACGGTCTCGACACGCGAAGGCGCGAGGACCGCGGCGTACGACACCAAACGCGACCGTGTTTACCTGCCCCATGCAACAGTCGAACGGGATGCCGCGGGCAAATACGTGCGTGCACGTTCGGGCTTTGGCGTCGCCGTGGTCAGCCCTGCAAATTAGGGATCATCGTCCGTTCAGAACGATAGCGTCCTTTCGCTGGCGGTATTGGCGTTGACCTCTTCCGCCGTCACCGGCCGGTTCTTGCAGGTGAAACTCGTATAGATCTGCTGCTGGTCGCGATAATGCGGATCGGCCTTGCCATCGGGCGCGATGAAACCGCTTTGCCCCGGCGGGACGGCGTCGCACATCTGCACCTTGCCGTTCCGGAACACATACATCGCATTCATGGTCCCGCGCTTCTGGTTCGGCCGGATGACGATCTTCTCGTCCGGGCTGCTCCACGGCACATCCATCGGGCTCAGCGTCCGCCACGTTTTCGGCTTCGTCGGGAGCAACCATTTCGACGGATCGGCGCCATAGCGCGAGGTCAGCGCCTTGTCCGCCTCGGCCAGCGTTTCGCGGATGAACGCGTCCGGCGATTTGCCGTGCAGGAAGTCATAAGGGGGAACCAGCGTGCTGCCGCGGCTCTGCGCCAGCGCGAAATACAGCACCTGTGCGCCGAGCGGCTGGCCCCATGGACAGTTCATGGACGCTTCTTCCGACCCGCAGCCGCCCAGATATTGCTTGGGCATGTCACGCTCGTAAAAGCGGGTCAGCGCCCCTTGCATCCACTCGTAATAAGCCGCGACCCCCGGGGAGTCGTAATGGCCGGAATAGGTCGTGTCGCGTTCCTGCCCGTTCCAGTTGGTGATCGCATCGGCAACGGCACGAATACGGCTGCCCGCCGGTTCGCCCGCAACCGCGGCGCGGATCAGCGGCACGAAATAAGGCTGCTGTTCGGCGGCATATGAAGCGTCGCGATTGACGTCCCATACGTCGGACACCGTCATCTTCGGCTTGGCGTCGAACTGTCGCGTAATCGCATCGACATGGTTCAGGCGCGACCACATCAGCGTGTCGGTGTTTACGACATCGACCGAAGGACGGTTGTTCCAGTTGGCGATATAACCCTGTTTAGGATTGAGCACGCGCGCGTTGTCGGTCGCGGGCTGGAACCCGGTCCATTCGCGGTCACCGGTCCCGGGTGTCGGCAGCTGAATCTCGAAGCCCTTGGTCCGGATGGGATAGCGGCCGGCCTGGATATAGCCGATGTTTCCTTCTCGGTCGGCATAATATTGGTTCTGGTTGTTGGACTTGCGCGCGATCGCCGCCGTCCATTCCGTGAAGTTCTTCGCCTTCATCTCGTCGTAATAGGCGAACATCGATTCGATCTCGCGGCCCGCCCAGGAACGCCGCTTCGAATAGGCCGTGTTGTTCTTTTCGTCGAAGGCGACGACCGGGCCGTGCACGGTTCCATAGACGTCGAGCGTCTCGCTCTTGCCGCCCTTCACGGCGATCGTGACGGTGCGCTTCGTCATCGGCACCCATTTGCCCTTGAAGCGATATTCATGGGGGTTCGCCGGGTTCAGCTGTTCCTGGAAAATATCGAGGATGCTGCCGGCCAGTGCCGTCCGGCCCCAGGCGATCGAACCGTTGGTGCCGAAGTGGAAATAGGGAAGGCCGGGATAGGTGAGGCCCGTAACGTCGAGCCCCGCCCCGTGCAGTGATGCCCCCCAGATCATGCTGGGCACCTGGTCGCCGACCTGTGGTCCGCTGGCCAGCACGGCATCGGCATCACTCAACTTGTCGCGGTTGGCGAGCCAGGTGTTGCTCGAATGCGGCGTCTTGTCGGGGCCGGTGCCGCCCCAGAGCGAAACCGACTGGCGCGCCTCCTCGGCAGCGGCGGCGGGCGAGATCGGCTTGAGGCCCGTCATCTCCACGGGCCGGAACGGCTTGCCCGGCACACCGGCACGTCCCGATTTCTGGTCTTCGGGCATCACCGTCAGCGGCGACGTGGGGTCGTCGCGCCAGC
This sequence comes from Sphingomonadales bacterium UBA1936, assembly GCA_002336985.1. Classification (GTDB taxonomy): domain Bacteria; phylum Pseudomonadota; class Alphaproteobacteria; order Sphingomonadales; family Sphingomonadaceae; genus Sphingomonas_O. Next base: position 1,134 of record DDFE01000130.1, on the reverse strand, counting down.
GCAGTGCCGAAAAGATTCGGCGCGCATCCGCTTCACCATGCTTGGCGGTCAGCTCGGCCAGCATCCTGCTGTTGGAAATCTGTGAAGTGTAATCCGAAAAGCGGAACAGCAATTGCCCGACCCACGACATCGCAATGTCGAGGTCGCTCCATGCCTCCGGCTTGAAACCGAAATCGTTGAACTGTTTCGGCATCAGGTGCGCCGGATCGGCAAGGACGTCGCGGATGCGCGCGTTGATCCCAGCCACCATGCCATCGACGGCAAGACGATGCTCGCCCGACAGCGCGGCAAGTTGTGGGCGCAGCGCCTGCGGGTCGTAGTTCGTCAGGACATCCTGGTCTTTTTGCAGATATTCCGGCCCGAACACCTCGGCCGCCCGCCCCTGCGACGAGCGCTTGGTCGATTCCATCTGGAACAACCGATCCTCCGCCAGCGCATATCCGTAACCGTAGAACAGGCTATAGGTGTCGTCGGCAAAGATGCTCGGCACGCCATAATTGTCGCGCTTGATCGTCACCTTGCCATGGGCCGGTGCCGACACGACCCGCTCTTGCGCCGGACGTGCGCTGGCCGATGCCGAAACCATTGCGAGTGAGGCAGTCGCAACAAGCAGCGACGCACGGATTCCGGTCATAAACGTCTCTCCTCGGTGCCTGAAAATCAGAACTTGAAGCGTACCCCTGCACGGTATGTCCGGCCCAGCATGTCGTAGAGTGCAGAGTTGGTGGCGCGCACGAGATACGGATTGACGCCCGCGCTCGCCGCGATCGGCGGATCGATGTCGAACAGGTTGTCGATCTTGCCGTAGAGTTCGATGTTCGGCGTGAACTTTATGCTGCCGCCGACATCGACATAGGTCGCGCCGTTGATGTGGTTGTTGTTCACGGTCGGATTGTTGATCGTCGGCACCGGGCAGCCGGTCGTGCACTCGATCCAGTTGTTCGCGATCACGCCCGGGCTGACGTAGCGTTCGATCACCGTCAGGCTGAACTTGTCGGTGCTGTAGGACTGCGTTGCGTAAACGCGCCACTTCGCAATCGACCCGATGTTCACCCCGGCCTGTTCGTTGGTGATGGCGCCCGGAATGCCCGAATTGCTGTCGAAGTTGAACACATAGGTCGCGAGTGCCCGCAA
>DDFE01000170.1 GCA_002336985.1 Sphingomonadales bacterium UBA1936 | reverse complement strand
CATCAGGCCGGCAACATCGCGCGCACCTCGCTGCTGCGCGCCGGCCTGCCGGTTTCAGTCTCAGGTATGTCGCTCGACCGCCAATGCGCATCGGGCCTGATGGCGATCGCGACCGCCGCCAAGCAGATCATCGTCGACGGCATGGATGTCGCGATCGGCGGCGGCGTCGAAAGCATCTCGCTGGTCCAGACGCCGCAGATGCGCGTTGCGCCGGACCCCGAACTGCTGGCGATGCACAAGGACATCTATATGCCGATGCTGCAAACGGCCGAAGTCGTCGCCAAGCGTTACGGCATCAGCCGCGACCGGCAGGACGAATACGCGCTCCAGTCGCAGCAGCGCACCGCCGCCGCGCAGGCCGCAGGCAAGTTCGACGACGAGATCGTGCCGGTAACCGCGACGATGGCGGTCGTGAACAAGGAAACGAAGGAAGTGACCCAGAAGGAGGTCACGCTGGCGAAGGACGAGGGCAACCGCGCTGACACGACGCTGGAGGGCCTGAAGGCGCTTCAGCCCGTACTCGGCCCCGACATGAACATCACCGCGGGGAACGCATCGCAGTTGAGCGATGGTGCCTCGGCATCGGTCCTGATGGAAGCATCGGTCGCCGCGAAGAAGGGCCTGACCCCGCTCGGCCGCTATGTCGGCATGGCGGTCGCAGGCACCGAGCCGGACGAAATGGGCATCGGCCCCGTCTTCGCAATCCCCAAGCTGTTGAAGGCCAACGGCCTGACGATGGACGACATCGGCCTGTGGGAACTGAACGAGGCTTTCGCGGTGCAGGTACTCTATTGCGCCGACAAGCTCGGCATCCCGATGGACAAGCTGAACGTCAACGGCGGCGCGATTTCGATCGGTCACCCCTATGGCATGTCGGGCGCACGCATGACCGGTCACGCGTTGATCGAAGGCAAGCGGCGCGGTGCGAAATACGTCGTCGTCACCATGTGCGTCGGCGGCGGCATGGGTGCAGCGGGTCTGTTCGAAGTTCTCTAGAACCCGTCCCGGATCGGGATTCATTTTTCGGCAAGGGCGTGGCCCCGGTTTCCCCGGGGCTGCGCCTTTTCTGTTTGATGATCCGGTAAACAGGGGTTCTACGATGAAAATGACGCGTCTTTTGGTTACGGCTGCCGCAACGGTCCTGGCCGCAGCGCCGGCACTTGCCGCCAATCTTCTTACCAACGGCAGCTTCGAGGATCGCACCGTGACTGCGACCGACGCGTGCCAGGGCGGTATCTGGTGCCTGCGCAGCAACACCAGCACGCCCGGCTGGACGCAGTTCGGCGACGGCGTCGACCTGGTTCACAACAACTACGTCCAGGCGCCCGGTTTCGAAGTGCTGGTCGATGCGTCGAACGGCGTGAACTTCCTTGACATGAACCAGGGCGGCGCACTTGGCGGCATCTTCCAGATCGTCTCGGCGACCGCGGGACAGATATTCCACCTAAGTCTCGATACGACGGCGTGGGCGGTCAATTCGCGCGGCGGCCTGCTCGGATATGAGCTCTACGACCCCACGAGCGGCGCCGTCCTTGCTTCGGGATCGTACAGCGATCCGACCGGCGGCACTTGGATCACGCGCACGCTTGACGCCGCTGCGACCTCGAACAGCATCGGAGTTCGTATTCAGGCGCTGCGCTCGACGCAAGCGGGTCCGGGTCTCGACAATGTGATCCTCACCGCCGACGCCGTTACCGTACCGGGTGCCGTTCCGGAACCGGCGACCTGGGCGATGATGATCGGCGGATTCGGCTTGATCGGCGCCTCCATGCGGCGGCGTTCACGGGCAACCAAGGCGGTCGCCGCCTAACGTCCAGTCTTCTGTCGGGGGCGGCAGACGGGCTTCGGCCAGCAATGGCCGAAGCCCGATTTGCGTTCGTAATGGCCCCCTTTCGCGCGTTTCGCGCCTTTAAGGGTACAAGTTCGGGACGCAGGGTCCGGCCAAGACGACTTGCACGTGTCATGATTTCGCTCGAAACCCCGCTTGATGGGGGACTCGGCAAAAAACCATGATGCGGGCGCGTCGGCCGAATTGCTGGCCGCGTGCTACGATGACGTCCGCCGGATCGCACGCGCGATCCTCGCGCGTGACGGCATGAGCCGCGCCATCCAGGCGACCGAACTTGCGAACGAAGCAGCGATCCGGCTGATGGGCGTGGATCGCATGGAAATCGCTGGAAAGGCGCATATGCTTGCAATGGCTGCACGAACGATGCGCCGGGTGCTGATCGACGAAGCCCGCAAGGGCTCCGCCGCCAAGCGCCGCGCACCCACGTTCGTCACGGCGTGGCCCGACGAAGGGGCGGACAGCCTGATCGAGGTCAGCGATCTCGATCGCGCGCTCGAGGCGCTCGAGGAATTCTCGCCCGACCATGCCCAGGTCGTCGAACTGCGCTTCATGCTTGGCCTGACCGTCGAAGAGGCATCGCTGGCCAGCGGCGTTCCCGAACGCACGATCAAGCGCCGCTGGGCCGCCGGGCGGGCCTGGCTGCTCGATTATCTGAGCGACAATGCCGACCCGTTACCCGCCTGACATCGAGCGCCGTGCGCTCGCCCTGTTCGAACGTCTGGCCGAGCAACCCCATAATGCCCGGCTTCGCGCAAGACTGTTGAAGAACGAGCCGGACAATGTTCGCGCGCGGCTGGAGGCGCTCGAGAAAAGCGCAACACGCGCGGGCAACGCGATCCCGACGCTCATTCCCGGCAGTGCGGATGCGGGCGACGCCGCAATCCCCCCGGCGCGGGTCGGGTCGTTCCGGCTGATCGAACGCATCGGGCGCGGCGGCATGGGCGATGTCTGGGCGGGGCAGCGTGACGACGGGCTGTACGACCAGAAGGTCGCGATAAAGCTGATCCAGCGCCACGCGCTCCACCGCGCGGCCGCCGCGTTCGACGACGAGCGGCGCTTTCTGGCGCGGCTGGAGCATCCGAATATTTCCCGCCTCATCGATGGCGGTGTTACCGAAGAGGGATTGCCCTGGCTGGTCCTCGAATATTTTGAAGGCCGCCCGATCGACGAAGCGGCCGAAGCCTTGGCCGACTCTGAACGCGTACGGCTGATCATCAAGGCGGCCGATGCCGTGCAATATGCACATAGCCACATGGTCGCGCACGCCGACCTGAAGCCGTCGAACATCCTTGTCGACGAACAGGGACGTGTGAAACTTCTCGACTTCGGTATTGCCGCGCTGATCGGTGGAGATGCGCGATCGCCGAACGGTTCCGGCCCGCTGACGCGCGAATTCGCCAGCCCGCAACGGATCGCCGGCGACGGTCCATCGGTGCAGGACGATGTCTACGCGCTGGGCAAGACGATGGCGCGCGTTTTGGATCCCACGTCCGACAGAGAACTTCGCGCCATAATCGCGAAGGCACACCATGCCGATCCGCTGATCCGGTACGGTAGCGTGGCCGCATTGATTGCAGATCTGGACCGCTGGCGCGCGCGGTTGCCGGTCGCGGCCTTGCCGGACGGGTGGCGGTACCGCGCGACGAAATTCGTCGAGCGTCACCGCACCGGTGTTTTCGCCACTGGCGTCGCCTTCGTGATGCTGGCCACGACCTCGTTGATCGCCACGTCCAGCTATGTGCGGGCCGAACGCAACCGCGCTGGCGCCGAGGCGCGTTTCGGGGAGGTGCGCCACCTCTCCGGCTTCATGCTCTACGACCTGTACGACGCGCTCGCCCGGCAACCGGGGACGGTCGGCAAGCGCGCGGAAATCGCCGAGACCAGCGCACTTTACCTCGACCGGCTTCAGGTTGCGCCGGATGCGCCGGCGGACCTGCGGCTCGAAACCGCGCGCGGCTATCGTCGGCTTGCCGCGATCCAGGGACTGCCCGC
>DDFE01000087.1 GCA_002336985.1 Sphingomonadales bacterium UBA1936 | reverse complement strand
TTAACTGTATCGTTTCGACTCATGGTGGAGAGTTTTCCCGTTCGAGCAACCGGTTTGCACGTTCCGTTTGTGTTCGTCATGCCTTGCGCTCCCACTTGAGAATCGCCGCTGAGCCTAGTTCGGCCTGGTTGCGTTGCTTGGCGTAATGCTCAACCATCTGGAGCGACTGCCCGCTGATCGCCGCAGTCTCAGCAACGCTGCACTCCGATGCGAGCAGTTCGATAACGGCGTTCTTGCGCAGGCCATGGGGCACGATCTTGTGCCCATGTTCGCTCATATAGGCTTGGATGCGAGCGCGCAGCGTGGCGGGGCGTATCGGCCCCTTTGCTCCGGTAAAAATGAACGGCCCCTCCTTCGCGTGCCGTGCCAGTTCAGCGACGAGATCCGAATGCAGGCGGATTTTCATCTCGCCCTTTTTCCGCTTCGTCTTTTCGGGCGTCATCCGCCAAGAGCCGTCGCGCAAATCCTGCCAGCGGGCCTTGGACACGTCTCCGATCCGCTGGGCCGTGAATAGCATCATGTGAACGGCGAGCCGCACTGTCGGGTCCGTGGCGACCTTGCCAACCGCTATGGCGTCGTCGCTCCATGGCGAGTGTTCGCCACCCTCGAATTGCTCGACGTCCATCGTCGGGTTGTTCGTGACGTGACCGCGCTTTCGGCCCCAGGAATAGAGCGCGCCCAGCGTGCGGAGAAAGGCGTTCGCCATCGACGGGGTTTCGGCCATGTCGTCGATCAACTCGCGCACGAATGCGGCGTCGAGAGCTTGTGCAGGCGTGAGCGACAGCTTCTTGGCCGCCGTGTCCAGTCCCATGCCGTAGAGCCGCTGCGATGACGGCGTGAGATCGTTGCGCCATTGCGGCGACTGTCGATAGAGTTCGATCAGGCGCGGCACGGTCATCTCGGCAGCGACGTTCGCGCGCTTGGTTCGTCCGCCTTTAAGCGTAGCGTATTTCGGCCAGAACGCGGGATCGTCAAAGCCCGGAAGCGGGACATAGACGATACGCCCGCGCTGGTCGCGCTTGCCGGTGTTGAAATAGTAATAGACGCGGCCCTTTGCGGTGACGCGCTTGACGTGCGGAATGACTTCACGCGGCATGGCGATTCACCTCGCGCTGCTTGGTGCGCCAGTCGTCCACCTCTTCCCCGGTCAACTTGCCGATCGCTGTCTCGATAGCCTTCACGCTCCACCGCTCCTCGCCGCCAAGCATGATCGGCTGCGGCAATTCGCCCGACGCGACGGCGCGCTCAAACTGCGGCAGCGTCATGTCGAGCGCAACCGCAGCCAGGTCGCGGCGCAGCGTCAGGGGCCAGTAGGGAGCAGTTCGCTTACCCACAGCGTCCGCCGTTGGTTGGGGTGGGGGTCGTCATTGTGGGCCTTCCCACATTTTGCAGCCAGCGCCAGCAACCCGAAGGCCGACAGGATAGTACCCGCACAACTCGCCAGAACATTGCGCGATGGCAATTTCCCAAGCATCCTCGGCAGTGACTGCTTCGAATTTGACGCGCTTCCATTCCGGCTCGCAATGTCTGCAGCTGCAGCCGCACTCCTTTTCAAGGTCGGCTTCCCACCAACGTGGTTCACCAATCTCCGACTGGTACAAGGGATCGAGCGACCGCAGCGAATAGAACGCGCCGTAGTACGGTTCAGCCGCCAGCTTTTGGATGTCGATCAGGCTCACCGCCTATCCCCCTCTTGCCTTACGGGAACGAAGCCGCGTGAGGTGAGAACGAGATCGCCGTCTTTCTTTCGCGTTGGAGCGAATGGCTCCCAATTGCGCGAAGGGGCTTTGCGGGGGGTGGCGGTGTTCATCAAAAATCTCCCGGCGCGACTTGGCAGCAGATGATGCCCTGATCGCGCCACATCTGGACGACCGACGCACGATCCTCGAAAATGATATCTGGCTTATCGTTCGCGGCCAGCCACTGAAGTTTCAGCTTGTGGTCAGCCGTATGATCGCCTGATGCGCGCATGCGGAGGCCTTGAGATGGCAGCTTACCAAGCCCGTTGTCGATGAGCCATTTGCGCGTATCGCTCCGACACTCGTCGCTGCGACCAGTCCAGATTTCCACGCGATGACCGGCGGAGATAAGCGCCTGCGCCGTCTCGATTACCGGATGGATCGGCGTATCGTCCCCGCATGCAGCGTAGAATGCGCGCCAATCCTGCTTTGGGTATTCCGCGCCAGCCGTCTCCGGCATGCGAATGTGGTGGATGCGGTGATCGCAGTTGGCCAGCGTGCCATCCAGATCGAACACTACGAACATCAGTAAATATCCCCGCACTTTCCAGCCCTAAAGCCGTCCCGTCGTGCGTTGTGTTGCGCCCGGAAGCGCGTGTTGAACGCGAATTAGAACCGCGTCTTGCCTGCGGGCTTGTCGGCAGCGGGTTCGTCTTCGTCGGTCGCAACCGGAGCGTCCGGCATGGCATCGCGCCAGCCGACCAGGGCAAGGACCGGGACGTAGGTCTTGCCGTATTTCGGGTGCTTGTAGCTGTCACGGCCAAGCTCGATCACCGGCACCTGTCCGCCCTTCGAACGATATTCCTTGCCATACGCCTTGCAGAGATTGCCGATCGCACCGATGCCGCCCTTCGACGATGCTGAGAAGGTCATCTGCTCGCCGGTTTCAGGATTGGCCATCGGCAACTCGTTCGTGAAATTCCACGGGTCTTTCGGCTGGCCGGTTTCGTCGTCCTTCTCCCACAGCGCCTGGTCGGTATAACCAAGCGCATCGCGGGCCTCGGGTTTATAGCCCTGTGCCAGCGCACCCATGCGACGTTCGGCGGGCTTACCATCGGCCCAGCGGATCCAGCCGATGCTCAACTCGTCCATGTTGGCGACGAGATGCGTCTCGAGTTTCACCTCGTCATCGTTCTGGCCGAGCAGATATTCGCCCTTCGAGAACTTGAGGTAGGCGCCACTGCCGCTCGCCGCTTCCTGTCCGTAGGCGGCAAATGGGTCGTAGCCAGGCACGGCGACGGCCGTGTTCGTGTTGGTTTCCGTTACTGCGTTCATTGTGTCAGTCCTTCCGCTTCCAATTCCCGAACCGGCCACCGCGGCAGGTCCAGGCGTTCATCGCAGCAGGCGATCGCCCACTCGATTTCCTTGGCGAGGCCGCGCATTTCCGCGCCGTCCCCTTCCCAATAAAATTCCAGTTCGGCCCGAAACTGCGCCAGCTCGCTCGCGATGCTTGCGAGGTACTTGTGCAGTGGATCGGGATTGTTGTTCGTGATCCTGCTGCGGATTTCCGCGAGAATTTCGGCATAGCGCTCGCGGCCGGCGCTTCTCGTCTTGATGCTGCCAACAAGTTTCTGCGGCTGCATCACGCGGATTTTCGCGGCCTTCGCGTAGGTTTCGAAGGCGTTCACTTTGCCAGATCCTCCACCCAGAGGATGCACAGGCAACCGATGGAGACGAGGGTGAGGCCGAGGATCAGGGGGGTCATTTCGCGGGGTCCTCGCGCACGAAGCGAGTTCGACCAGAACGGCGACCACCGGCATCTGCCGCTGCCCACTCGGTGACGTGACGCCCGCCGCGATCGGTTACGTGAACCAGTTCAGCCTTGTGCACGTCCATCTCGTGGTCGCAGAGCGGATTAGCGTGCTTGATTTCGCTCGCGAGACTCAGCTCCCACAACAGCCACTCTTTTAGCTGCTCAGCGGACGGCTCCACGTCGTCGGGAATGTAAAAGCCGAACCTAACCTCAGCCTCAAATAGGCGGCCAGACGTTTCGGTCTGCGCTTCGGGATTGTCCCAATCAAGGCGGCTCATCGCACCTGCTCCTTCTTCTGTGCCTGGATTTCAGCGATCATCGCAGCGTGTTCTCGCGAGATTGCGGCGGCGTTCAGCCTGAGCCAGCGCGTTGCGGGCCCTTCTGCGGACGCCAGCTTATCGACGTAGCGGGGGAGGGGGGTGGTCACTGATCCGTCTCCGAGCGTGCGCGAATGCGGCGAGACAGGCGATAGAGTTTCGAGGCGAGGTAACGGGCTTGGTAAGCCGTCATAAATCGCATTTCGAAATTCGGATCGATGCAGACCCATTGGCCGTCTTCCCAGACCGTAATGCTGGTTTCCTTATTGCCAGCCATGCGACAGGCCACGCCGTGGCGTTCGCGAACCGCGTCGTCGGTGACACTCACGCCGCGATCCTTTCAGCTTCGTCGGCCAGCGCCGCGTAATGAACCGCAGCAGCGTCAGTGCAGACCATGTCCACCCAGGGTCCAAGGCCGTTCGGACCCAGCATGCCTAAGTGCATGCCCGCGTTCAGCATGTTGATCGTCGGCAGCAGGCGGACCAACTGTGCGACCTTCTGGCGGGCGAGGTAGCCGTCACCGAATTCCGGCAGCAGCGGGATCGCCTTGTTCAGCCGTTCGATGTGCGACTGGCACAGTACGCGAGCGCGGGTTGTGCGGTCGTCAGTTGCGAGCGCTTCGTCGGGGTAGGGGAGGCGGGTCATTTCGGTTCACCCATGGGGCCGTCGTTTTCGCTGCACGGCCCCCAGTTGATGCAGTTCCGAAGTTCATTGCGATCGCGGCGGTCGAGTTCACGGCGCAGGATTTTGATGGCCTCGGCAGCGGCCTGATAGGCAATCGCTACCTCTTCTGGATGCGCCCAATGCGCCGCAATATCTTGAGCGAGAACGTGCCAGTCGGTGTCGTCGAACGCAGAGAATTTCTTGCCCGCGCTAGGGATACTCACCGGATGGCCAAGACCCGCAGGGGCTTGGTGCGAAGCATGAGTAGCCCGGTCCCGAAGGGAAGCGCCCGTATCTACGGCGTCCTGTAAGGGAAGGTCACGCATTGTCGGTGACCTTGCGTGCTGCGAGCATGGCGTCGGCAAAAGCGAATGCGTCACGTACGAGTTTGTCGTACTTGGGGACGGTCGTTCCCGAGAGTGTCGTGCAAAGGCCGATAAGCGCCTGCCCAGCGAACCAGTCGCGCAGGGACATGCCGGGCGACGATTCACGGATGCCGCAACCGTAAGCGTCACGCTCACCAGCGAACGGAAACGCAGCAGGGTTTTCCGGCACCCCCTCGCTCTCTACAACCTGTGACAAGATACCGGTCATGCGGACGCCTCGACCAGCTTGCCGTCGCGGCACACGTACCACTGACCAGCCTTGACGCCGTCGCGACCAGTGATGCCGCATGCCGCCGACACGATGTTGTAATCGCTGTCGCGCTCGTCGCAGTGAAGCGAGCAGCCGTCTTTTTCCGACATGACCTTGCCGCCATACCCAGTGGAGAATGCCGCGCCGGATTCGCCGCTGTTCGATGCCGCGCCG
>DDFE01000046.1:1826-7067 GCA_002336985.1 Sphingomonadales bacterium UBA1936 | reverse complement strand
TGGTCAACATCTTCGGCGGCATCATGAAGTGCGACATCATCGCCGACGGCATCGTCGCCGCGGCGAAGGATGTGAACCTGTCGGTCCCGCTGGTCGTCCGCCTGGAAGGCACGAACGTGCAGCAGGGCAAGGACATCCTCGCCAATTCGGGCCTGCCGATCGTGGCGGCAAACGATCTGGGCGATGCGGCAAAGAAGATCGTCGCGGAAGTGCGTAACGCAGCGTAAGCTGCGCGTTTACAACGTCACCGGGTTGATATTTCGACGCGGTGACGGCACATGCCTTAAAGTTGACGTTAACGTAAAGCGATTCTGGGAGAGTCCAACGTGAAAATCCTCGTCCCCGTGAAGCGGGTCATCGATTACAATGTGAAACCGCGCGTGAAGGCGGATGGCACGGGTGTGGACCTCGCCAACGTCAAGATGAGCATGAACCCGTTCGACGAGATCGCGGTGGAAGAGGCGATCCGCCTGAAGGAAAAGGGTGTCGCGACCGAGATCGTCGCAGTCAGCATCGGTGAACAGAAGGCACAAGAAACACTACGCACGGCGCTGGCGATGGGGGCGGACCGCGCGATTCTGATCGTCAGCGAGACCGAGGTCGAGCCGCTGGGCGTCGCCAAGCTGTTGGCGAAGGTTGTCGAGGAAGAGGCCCCGGGCCTTGTCATCCTCGGCAAGCAGGCGATCGACGACGATTCGAACCAGGTCGGCCAGATGCTGGGCGCGCTCACCGGCCGGCCGCAAGGCACGTTCGCATCGAAAGTTGAGGTGTCGGGCGACACGGTCACCGTGACCCGCGAAGTCGATGGCGGTCTCGAGACTGTCAGCCTCAAGACACCCGCGATCGTCACCACCGACCTTCGCCTGAACGAGCCGCGCTATGCGTCGCTGCCGAACATCATGAAGGCGAAGTCGAAGCCGATGGCGCAGAAGACGCCTGCCGATTACGGCGTGGATGTCACCGCGCGGTTGAAGACACTGAAAGTCGTCGAACCGCCCAAGCGTTCGGCCGGCATCAAGGTGGCCGACGTCGATGCACTGGTCGCCAAGCTCAAGGATATGGGAGTCGCAGCATGAAGACGCTGGTCTGGGTCGAATATGACGACGGTGGCATCAAGGATGCGACGCTCTCCGCAATCACCGCCGCATCGCAGTTGGGCGAAGTCCATCTGATCGTCGCGGGCAAGGGTGTCGCAGGCATCGGCGCCGATGCCGCNNCTCGCCGAAAACGTCGCACCGCTGGTCGTCGAACTGATGGGCCATCACGACGCGTTCGTCGCGCCCGCCACTGCCAACGGCAAGAACATCGCGCCGCGTGTGGCAGCTCTGCTCGACGTGATGCAGGTGAGCGAGATCCTGTCGGTCGAAAGCGCCGACACGTTCACGCGTCCGACCTATGCCGGCAACGCCATCGCCACCGTTCAGTCGAGCGATGCGAAGAAGGTCATCACGGTCCGCGCCACCGCGTTCGCCAAGGCCGCACGCGACGGGGGCAGCGGTACCGTGGAGGCCGTTGCCTCGACCGGTGACAAGGGCCTGTCCTCGTTCGTCGGCGCGGAACTGTCGAAGTCGGACCGCCCCGAACTCGCCAGCGCCAAAATCATCGTGTCGGGCGGCCGGGCTCTTCAGAACAGCGAGAACTTCCACAGCCTCATCGAACCGCTCGCCGACAAGCTGGGCGCGGGCGTCGGCGCGAGCCGTGCCGCAGTCGACGCGGGTTACGTTCCCAACGATTACCAGGTCGGGCAAACCGGCAAGATCGTGGCGCCAGAGGTCTATATCGCGGTCGGCATCTCCGGCGCGATCCAGCACTTAGCCGGCATGAAGGACTCCAAGACGATCATCGCGATCAACAAGGACGAGGACGCCCCGATCTTCCAGGTCGCCGACATCGGCCTGGTCGGCGACCTGTTCAAGATCGTGCCGGAACTCACCGAAAAGCTCTAATCTTGCCGGGCCGTCCGCCCATAGCGGGCGGCCTTAGGCATCTTTCCCGTCGCGGATGAGCATTCCTTCCCGTCGCATGGGCCTGTAGCCTGCGCGACAGGTCTTTCGATGACGCGCGCAGTATCAATGCGTTCGCCGGAAGCTTGGGAGAGGGAGTGGCCATGAGTTCGGCTGATATTGCGCGGAATCCCGACCAATCGGCGAATGCGGAAAGCGGGTCCAGGAGCGCCAAGCCATCCTGGCCCGAAATCTGGGTCGCGCTGCGCCATCCCCGCATGCTGATCGTCGCCCTGCTCGGCTTCGGTTCGGGCCTGCCTTACCTGCTGACCAGCGTCACACTCGGCTATTGGCTGCGGCAGCAGGGGATCGAACTTGCCACCATCGGGTTCATCTCCTGGGTCGGCATGGTCTATTCGTTCAAGATCCTGTGGGCGCCGATGGTCGACCAGATGGATGTGCCGATCCTGGGGCGCCTGCTCGGACGGAGGCGCGGCTGGATCGTACTCTCGCAAATCATCGTGGGCGCAGGCCTTATCGCGATGGGCATCGTCGGCCCCACCGCCGATATGCGGCTGTTCGCGCTGTTTGCCGTGCTGACGGCCTTCGCGTCCACAACACAGGACATCGCCGTATCCGCCTGGCGCATCGAGATCGCCGAGAACCGGTCCGACATGGCGCTGCTCGCGGCGGTCTTCCAGATCGGTCACCGCATCGCGTTCGTCATCGCCGACGCGCTGATCCTGATCGCGGCCGCTTTCATCGGCTGGTCGCTTTCCTATGTCGTGCTGGGATTCACGATGGCGATCGGTTTGCTGGGTGCGTTGTTCGCCCGCGAACCGGTGAGCACGCTTCCACCGCCCGTGGCATCGACCGAGCGCAACCATGTAAAGCGCATCGCCAATGCGTTCGTCACGCCCTTCCTCACCTTTTTCAAGATCCATGGAAAATCGGCGGCAGTGATCCTTGCGATGGTGGGCGTCTATCGGTTGACCGACATGCTGATGATCCCGATGATGGCGCCGTTCTATGTGGATCTCGGCCTCAATTCCGCGCAGATCGGCGCGATCCGCGGCACCTTCGGCATGGTCGGCACGATCGGCGGTGTCGCGCTGGGCGGGCTGATCGCGGTACGCTGGGGCCTCGAACGGACGCTGATCGCCGGATCGATCGTCGCGCCCATCACCAATCTTGCCTATGTCGCGCTTTGCCTTTGGCCGGGCGGTCCCGGCTTTTCGGTCGTCGGCGCCGTCGTTTTGATCGAGAATCTGGCGACCGGCTTCGCGGGTGCCGCGAGTGTCGCCTATATCTCGGGCCTCGTCGGAATCGGTTTCGCCGCCACGCAGTTTGCCCTGCTGGGCAGCGTGCAGTCGTTCCTCGGCAAGTTCATGCGCGGTTTTTCGGGTGCGACGGTCGAGTGGCTCGCCAAGAGCTATACGCTGATGGAGGCCTATGCCCTGTTCTTCGTGGTGACGGCGGTGCTGGGTATTCCCGCGATCCTGCTGTCGATCGCCTGCATCCGCCGCAACATCATCGACAAGGTCGAAGACGCCCTGCCTCAACCGGCCCAATAGCGCCGGTCAGACGATCTTGAAGCTGTAGCTGTACGACCGCGCGACGCCGCGAACCTTCACATTCGCGATCGTGATATCGTAACTCGTACCGGTCACAACGCCCGCGACCTTCCACTGGATATTGTTGGGCACGCCATACCCGTCATTGTCGAAAGTGATGGCGGATACAGTCAGGTTCGTACTGCCCCCGGTCGGTTTGACCGTGATCGTCGCAGCCGAGAAATCGACCGAGGAATTGCCGCCCCATGTCGTCGTCTTGTCGACGATGGCCGTGAACGAGAAAAGTGCGGTCGCGTCGAAATAACGCGCGGGGTAATTCCCCTGCGGATAGGCGACGTAATCGGGGATGGCCGCTGCCGAAGCCACNNTTCGCGACGAGGTTGTTCACCTCGGTCATCCAGCCAGCAAAAATATTGTCGTTGCTCATCAGCGACAGGTTCGCGCTGGGGAATGAGGCATAGAGGTCGCTGCTCCCCGCACCCGCCGCGCCGAGCGCCGTGTAGCATTTCCACGTCGTCGGCGGCGTATGGCTGAGCTGCGAATTGGCCGACATCATCAGTGATGCTTCCATCGCCGATTGCTGGTCCGCGCTCGATAGCGTGACAGCCGGAAGGCCGTGCAGCGCGCGGATGCCGTTCATGACCTGCAACGCATCCTGCAGGCCGGTATTCGACATCACGCCAGCATTGCACGCGGCGATATCGGGAAGCTGGGCATAGGTTGCCGCACGGCCACCGTTCCAATCGGTCGGGATCGAGGTCGTCGGCGCAGGAGACGGCGTCGGCGTTGCTGGGGCGGGCGTTGCGGGAGCAGGCGTCGCCGGTGCGGGTGTCGCGGGCGATGGAGCGGGAGTCGATCCGGTCGATGTCTGGCCGCCCGAACTGTCGCCGCCACATCCGGCGACCAGCGCGGCGAGCGCGATTGCAGCAATCCAATTGGCCTTGCGCGTCCGCATGGTCAGCCCCCTGTTATAACAGTCTTTAAAATCGCCGATGGACGGTGAACGCATGGTAAATGTCCGCACGGTTTCGGCGGACTCCACGCACGGCCTGTCGATTAGATGCCGTCAGCGGCGTCCGGCGACCGCCAGAGCCGCCGTTCCGGCAATCGCCGACAGCACCGATCCCATCAACACGCCGATCTTCACGGCGTCGGCCTGGGGCTGGTCGGGGAAAGCTAGACCACCAATGAACAGGCTCATTGTGAAACCGATTCCGCAAAGCAGCGCGACACCATAAATCTGTGCCCAACTGGCATGCGCTGGCCGCGTCGCGATCTTCAGTTTCACTGCGAGCCAAACTGCACCGAACACACCCATTTGCTTGCCGAGGAACAGCCCGAGAGCGATTGCGAGCGGCAACACCGCGAACGGCGACGCCGACCCACCCAGCGATACCCCTGCATTCGCAAAACCGAACAGCGGAACGATGGCGAATGCGACCCAGGGATGCAGCCCGTGTTCCATCCGGTGGAGCGTCGAATGCGCGTCGTCCGGTGCGCCAGGCGTCTTGACTAGAGGGATCGCGAGCGCTGCCAGCACTCCGGAGACGGTTGCGTGCACGCCCGATAGCAGCGTGAAATACCAGAGCAGGGCGAAGCCTGCGAAATACCAGAGCGGGTGCCTTACGCCCGCGCGATTCATTCCGAACATTCCTGCCAGCACCAGCATCGACGCACCCAGCGCGACCCAATCCAGCGCTGCGGTATAGAACAGCGCGATGATG
>DDFE01000046.1:1154-1727 GCA_002336985.1 Sphingomonadales bacterium UBA1936 | reverse complement strand
TCCCGTTTGATCTCAAGGCCGACGAGCAGGAAGAACACCGCCATCAGGGCATCGTTGATCCACAGGTGCACGGTCATCGGCCCCAGTTTCGGCGTGAACGCCGGGCCGGTGACGGCTTGAAGCAAATGGAAATAGGAAGCGGCGAAAGGCGAATTGGCGGCGATCATCGCAAGCACCGCCGCCACGATCAGCAGGATTCCGCCTGCGGATTCGGAAGCCAGGAATTCACGCATGGCGGAAGCCGAACGGTCCTGTTGCGCGCTCATCGCACGGTAAATCGCACCTGGTCGATCACGCGTCCCGCCGGGTCGAGCAATGCCAGTTGATGGACGCCCGGCCCAGTCAATACCTGCGGCCGTGCGTCGGCATCGCCGAGGTCGCGCTTGTCGAGAACCAGGCGGTGGCCCGCGACCGCACCAGTGACCGCCACACCCATGCGCTGGCGATCGACGGGAATGTCGGGGTCGAGCGCGAAGACGCTGCCCGAAACGGGGTTGGTGATCCGCGGGCGGCGTGACGCGGCGGGCGCAGCGGCCAGTTGCGCCTGCCCCGTTCCGCGCAGAAACCAGTCGT
>DDFE01000046.1:798-1144 GCA_002336985.1 Sphingomonadales bacterium UBA1936 | reverse complement strand
GGCGCCGCGCCGCTGGTGCCCGACACCGCCTTCATCGAATCCCCTTCGAGATTGCCCACCCAGACCGCGACGGTGAAGCGTTGCGTGAAGCCGACACACCAGTTGTCGCGCATCGCCTTCGACGTACCCGTCTTCACCGCCGCCCAGAACGGCAGGCGCAGCGCGCTGTCGACGCCGAAAGTGGTCGAACGTGCCGATGCGTCGGAGAGGATGTCCGACACGATCCACGCGGCTTGCGGCGAGAGCACCTGCCGTACGCGTCCGATGGAATCGTCGGCGCGCAAACGCAGCGGGGCAAACCGCCCGCCATTGGCGATACTGCGATAGGCGTTGGCCTGTTCGAGCA
>DDFE01000046.1:0-773 GCA_002336985.1 Sphingomonadales bacterium UBA1936 | reverse complement strand
AGCAGCGTGCGCACTGCCGGCACGTTGAGCGAACCCGCAAGCGCGGTTCGGACGCTGACCGGCCCCTTGAAGCTGCGGTCGTAGTTCTGCGGCACATAGAGACCGGACGCGGTGTCGAGCTGGACGGGTGAGTCATCCAGGATCGACGCTGGGGTCAGCCAGCCGCGTTCGATGACCTGACCATAGAGGAACGGCTTCAACGTCGATCCGGCCTGTCGATAGGCGTTGGCGCCATCGACCTGGGCGGCGGTCGACCCGAGCCCGACACCGCCGACATAGGCAAGGACATCGCCGGTCGCATTATCGACCACGACCACCGCGCCATCGCGCGCCCGGCCCGGCCCCAGCCCCTGCAACTGGCGGCTGAGCGCGACCGTCGCGACGCGCTGGATATCGGCATCGAGCGTCGTTCTGATGCGCAGCCCCGGCTTGTCGAGCAGCCGCGCGGCGAGGTGCGGCGCAAGACCGGGGTCGAGTGCGCGGGCACGGTCATTGGAGAGAGCGGTCGCCGTTGCGGCCATGATCGGCGCGCAATCGGCCTTCGCGCCGATCCTGCAGGCGCGTGCCGCAACCTGCGCGACACCGGCGCGCGGATCGGGAAGCAGCGCCGCCACGATCAGCGCATCAGCCTTGGTCAGCGCAGAGGGCGACTTTCCGAACAGCGCCTGTGCCGCCGCCCCGATCCCCTGCGCCTCGCCGCGGAACCCGGCGAGGTTGAGATAGGCTTCGAGAATCTCGTCTTTCGACCAATGGTCCTCCAGCGCCCAGGCCGC
>DDFE01000223.1 GCA_002336985.1 Sphingomonadales bacterium UBA1936 | reverse complement strand
TCGTGTCGTGCGCCTGATGAAAATCGGCGTCCGTGTAGCAGGCCGGATTTGTGGCGACGACCGGCACGCCACGCGCGTCGGCAAGCGCGATCAACGCGGCCTCGGCCGCTTTCTCGTCGGCATCGTTCCTGCGGGAGACTTCGATGTATAACCGGTCACCGAAGATCGCCTGTAGTCGGTCGAGATAAGCTTCGGCCGCATCCTGCTGGCTGCCCGCGAGTAGGCGGACCAGCGCGCCCTCGGCGCCCGCCGTCAGCGCGATCAGTCCGGCCGAATGTTTTTCCAGCTTGTCGAAATCGACATGCGCGTCCTCCTCGACAGGTCGGTCGAGATGCGCTGCTGAAACGAGGGCGCAGAGATTTTCATAGCCACGCATGTCTTGGGCATAGAGTGCCAGCCAGTCGATCTGTCCGGGGCGGTCCGGCCGTGCCACGGCGAGCAGCGTGCCGATGATCGGCTGCACACCCTTCTTGGCGCATGCCTCGCTGAACGGCATGACTCCATAAAGCCCGTTACGGTCGCAGATCCCCACAGCCGGATAGTCCAGCGCCCGCGCCTTCGCCGCGATGTCCTTGGGGTCGATCGCCCCTTCGAGCATGGTGAACGACGAAAAGACGCGCAGGGGAACGAACGGTGCGGTGGGCATCCCTTACTGTGCGTGAACCGGCGCGATTCGCATAGCGCTACAGCAGCTTTTCGATCGCACCTTTCAGGCTTTCGGGCTTATCGGTCGGTGCGTAACGCGCGACGACCTTGCCCGCCTTGTCGACCAGGAACTTGGTGAAGTTCCACTTGATCCCCTGGCTGCCCAGCAGGCCCGGCTTTTCCTTCTTGAGGTATTTGTAGAGCGGCTCGGCATTGTCGCCGTTGACGTCGACCTTCGCCAGGACCGGAAAGGTAACGTCGTAGGTCAGCGAACAGAAATTCGCGATTTCCTCCGCATTACCCGGTTCCTGCGCACCGAACTGATTGCACGGAAAACCCAGCACGGTCAGGCCCTTGGGGCCATATTCTCGGGCAAGCGCCTCGAGACCTTCGTATTGCGGCGTGAACCCGCATTTCGACGCGACGTTGACGATCAGTATCGGCCCGTCGACCTCGGCAAGCGGCATATCGGTGCCGTCGGCACGCTTGACGGTATAGTCCTTGGCAGTCATGGCCCCTCCCCTTCGCGGTTTAGGCGATTGGGTATCATCCGGACATGAGCGACGCAAAGACCGATTCGGACACCGACGGCGTGTCCGCGCCGCGCAAAAGCGCGCGCCGGCGGTGGCGCTGGCCGCTCGCGCTTCTGCTGGTCATCGTCTTCCTGCTGTTCGACATCGGTCCGACCGTTCCCGCGCCCGGCCCGCCGAGCGCGCCACAGGCCGAAGGTGTACGGCTGATGGTACAGCGGACTCAGGCTGCACTGGTTGGAGGTAACGGACATGCGCAGTTGTTCTACACCGGCGCAGACCTGACCGGCGCTGCCGTACTCGCGGGCAATATCCGCAGCCTGGGGCAGTTCGACGCGCATCTCGCGTCCGGCAGTGCGCGGTTCCGCATGAGCCAGCAGCTGCTCGGTCCCGTCTGGATCAACATCACGGCAGACGTCGAGAGTTCCCGGAACGGCTTTCCGCCTGTGAGATTGCGCATCGGCCGGCTGCCGCTCGGCGAAGCTCTCAGCCGGCGCGTCGTCGGCCTCGCCCAGTGGGTGATGAAAGAGCGCGGCATAAAGACGCCGCCGCTCGATACGCTGGTCAACGGGGTCTATATTGCGCCCGCGGGCATCACGGCGAGCGTCTACCTGCCCGGTTCGGGTGACGTCGGGCGCGGCCTTGCCGGATTGCGCAGCACGCCGGTCGATGCGGCCGCCGCGGCCCGCATCTATTGCTCCCTCGTCCAGCGCGAAGCGCACGAAACGACCGACGACTTTGCGCAGGTCGTGAACCGCGCCTTCGCGACACCCTCCGGTCTGTCCGATGCTGTCGAGGGCAATCGCGCCGCCTTTGTCGCGCTCGCCGCGTATACCGTCGGCCCCGGGGCGATGCGCCTGGCCAAGGGCATGCAGGAAAAGACTGCGACCTGTAACAGCGCCTATCGCTCGGCAAAGATCGTCGGGCGCGACGATTTGCCGAAACACTGGAGCCTGTCGGCCGCCCTGTCCGTGACGCTGGGCGACGACCTCAGCACGGCGATGGGCGAATGGAAGGAACTGTCTGACAGCCGCCCGAGCGGCACCGGATTCTCGTTCGTCGACCTTGCCGCCGACCGGTCGGGTCTCGCCGCCGCGAAGCGCGCGACCGATCCGGCTGGCGCCAGCGCCTTTGCCGCCCGCCTGCGCAAGGCGACCGCAGAGCAGATCATCCCCATCGGCGCGCTCGCGCTGTCCGAAGGGCTGACCGAGGCTGAATTCGTTTCACGCTACGGCACGATCGACAGCAAGGCCTTTGCCGATGCGACTGCGCGCGTGGACCAGGTCATCGCGCGGACGGTAGGCGAATAGCGGCTAATCCGCGCGCCGCATCGACCGGATGGAGCGCCGCGACAGGTAATCTGCGAAACGGGCGAATCCGGACGTGGACGGCAGTTCCGCGACCGTCCAGCGCCGCGCGGTCGCCAGCCCGCCGCTGACCAGCACGGCGGGGAAGAAAATGAAATTATTGAGCATCGCGTCCGCCCCGGCGAGCAGCACGATCAGGCCGAGCGCGGCGGGTCCAGCCAAGGGCAGTCGCGCATGGGTCAGCACGGTCCGCAGCGGTCCAAAGACGATCGGCAGCATGATCAGGGTAAAGCCGATCAGGCCGTACTGGCCGATCATCATCAGCGGAAAGCCCCAAGGTCGCGTTCCCGCCGAATACCACCAGAACCAGGTGCCATAGCCGACCATGAAATCTTCCCGCACGATGGGCAGCACACGCAATTCTTGCGACACGCGCCATGGCATCGATCCGCGACCAGCCGCCCGCATGGCATCGGCGACATGCTGGCCGACGCCGCCCACCGACGCGATCTTGTCGACGGGGATAAGCCCAGTCATCAGTCCACCCGCGAGCAACCCCAACGCGGCAATCGCACCGTACCAGAGCCATCGCGGCGGGTTCAGCGGAATGGAAAGCAGGGCAATGCCGCCCAACAGCAGAACGATCGCCCCCGCCGACTGGCTCGCAAGGCTGGCCGCGATCAGGAGAACTGCCGGAATCCACGACCGGGGACCCTTGCCCGCACGCATGAACGCGGCCAGCGCGGCAAGTGCCATCCATATTCCGTATTGATTGCCGTGCTCGAACAACAAGTTCGGCCGGAACCCCAGATATCGCTCGGCGCCGTCCATCTCGTACGGCGCGCGTCCGAACAACGAATGATAGAAGGTCGGACCGCGGACGCCCTCGACGATCGCCGCCGGGATCATCGCCAGTCCCGCAATCACCAGTGCGCGCAGGAACGCCGCCCGGTCTTCCGACGACTTGCAGTAAAGCCGCCCGAGCCACCAGCTCAGCCCCCAGGTGCTGGCAAAATACCAGGCGACGTCGTCCGACAGCGGATATTCGTTGGTCAGCAGCTGCCCCTGGACCAGCGGCCACAGGCAAAAGCCGACCACGCAGAGATCGAGTACGGCCGGACGCATCGCGCGCCAGCGCCGCCAGTCGAAGACGAGGCTGTAGACAACAGCGACCAGCGGCGCGACCGCCGCCTTCGTCACCAGCATCTGCGACGGCAGGGTCAGGCCGATGATCTCGATCGGCAGCCAGTTGCCGACGACGATCGGCGGATAGACGCCGACGGGAAGCAGCAGCCAGCCCGAAAAATAAGTCGCGAACACGGCATCACGCGGCCTGAGCGCGATAAACCATAGAATCGAAAGCGCCGCGTAGGACCAATAAATGGTCGTCAGCAGCGAAGCCGTCATGGACGCCGGGCAGCCAAGTCTATTCGACCACCCGGATCGACAGCTCACGCAACTGCTTGGGCGTTGCAGGTGCCGGGGCGTTCATCATCAGGTCTTCCGCCTTCTGGTTCATCGGGAAGACGATGACTTCGCGGATGTTCGGTTCGTCGGCCAGCAGCATGACGATGCGGTCGATGCCCGGCGCGGAGCCACCGTGCGGCGGTGCGCCCAGCTTGAACGCGTTGATCATGCCGGCAAAGTTCGTGTCGACCTGTTCCTGCGTGTACCCGGCGATCTCGAACGCCTTGTACATGATGTCGGGCCGATGGTTCCGGATCGCGCCCGAAGACAGTTCGATGCCGTTGCAGACGATGTCGTACTGGTACGCCAGAATATCGAGCGGGTCCTTGGTCTCCAGCGCTTCCATCTCGCCCTGCGGCATCGAGAACGGGTTGTGGCTGAAGTCGATCTTCTTCGCGTCCTCGTCGTACTCGAACATCGGGAAATCGACGATCCAGCAGAACTCGAACCGGTCCTTGTCGATCAAGCCGAGTTCGTTGCCGACGCGCGTGCGCGCGGCACCGGCCAGCTTGGCTGCAGTGGCTTCCGGTCCTGCGGCAAAGAAAATGCCGTCGTCGGGGCCGAGACCTAGTGCCGCAATAAGCTTCGCCGTCGCGGCTTCGCCGTGGTTCTTGGCGATCGGCCCGCCCGCTTCGCCACCCTTCTGTGTCATATAGCCGAGGCCCGCATAGCCCTCTGCCTGTGCCCAGTTGTTCATGTCGTCGAAGAACTTGCGGCTCTTCTCCGCCGTGTTCGGCGCCGGAATGGCACGCACCACGCCGCCGTCAGCGACGATCGACGCGAACCGGCCGAAACCGCTTTCGTGGAAATGGCCCGACACATCGGTGATGATCAGCGGATTGCGCAGATCGGGCTTGTCCGAACCGTATTTCAGCATCGATTCACGGTACGGGATGCGCTGGAACGGCATCGCGCTGACGCTGCGTCCCTTGCCGCCGAAGTTCGCGAATTCTTCGAACACACCATGAAGAACCGGTTCTATCGCGTTGAAAACGTCATCCTGTGTGACGTAGCTCATCTCGAAATCGAGCTGGTAGAACTCGCCCGGTGAACGATCAGCGCGCGCATCCTCGTCGCGGAAGCAGGGTGCGATCTGGAAGTAACGGTCGAAGCCGGCGACCATCAGCAGCTGTTTGAACATCTGCGGCGCCTGCGGCAGCGCATAGAACTTGCCCGGGTGGACGCGGCTCGGCACTAAGTAATCGCGCGCGCCTTCCGGCGATGATGCCGTCAGGATCGGCGTCTGGAATTCGGTAAAGCCCTGGTCGATCATCCGGCGCCGGATGCTGGCGATGACGTTCGAGCGCAGCACGATGTTCGCATGCAGCCGCTCCCGCCGCAGGTCGAGATAGCGGTACTTCAGCCGGATTTCCTCCGGATACTCCGCTTCGCCGAATACCGGCATCGGCAGCTCCGCCGCCGCCGACTGTACGACGACCTCTTTTGCCCGGACTTCGATGGCGCCGGTATCAAGCCCGGCGTTCACAGTTTCAGAAGACCGCGCAACGACTTCGCCCGTCACGGTCACGACCGACTCGGCGCGCAGGCGGTCGAACACGGCGTGTGCCGGGCTATCGGTGTCGGTCACGATCTGCGTGATGCCGTAGTGGTCGCGCAGGTCGACGAACAATAAATTGCCATGGTCGCGCTTGCGATGGACCCAGCCCGAAATGCGGACGGTCGAACCGACATCGGTATCGCGCAGCTGGGCGCAGGTATGGCTTCTGTAGCTATGGAGAGTCATGGCCGCGGCTAACGCAGGCGCAGACGCCATTTGTCAACCCGCGCGCCGTCGCTATGGAGGGCCGATGGAGATTCACCCCGTTATCGAGGACAGCGAAACACTCGCAGCCTTGTGTGCCCGCCTGAGCAAGAGCCCCTATGTGGCGGTCGACACCGAATTCATGCGTGAGAACACGTTCTGGCCGGACCTGTGCCTGATCCAGATCGCGGACGCGAACGAGGCGGCCGCGATCGACCCCAAGGCCGACGGTATCGACCTGAAGCCCCTGCTCGACCTGATGACGGCAAACGAGGACGTTCTGAAAGTCTTCCATGCGGGCGGCCAGGATATCGAGATCGTCTACAACCTGACCGGCAAAACCCCCCACCCGCTGTTCGATACGCAGGTCGCGGCGATGGCGCTGGGCCAGGGGGAGCAGGTCGGTTACTCGAACCTTGTCGACCAGTGGCTCGGCATCACGCTCGACAAGGGCGCGCGCTTCACCGACTGGGGTCGCCGTCCGCTCGACAAGCGCCAGATCGACTATGCGATCGGCGACGTCACGCACCTCATCAAGATTTTCCCGCGCATGCTCGAAAAGCTGATGAAGACCGGACGCGGCGAATGGCTCGACGCAGAGATGGAGCGGCTGGCCGATCCCGCCAATTATGCGCAGGAGCCCAGCGAAGCTTGGCGCCGCGTCAAGATTGCCAGCCGCAAACCGGACGTCCTCGGCCGCCTGCGCGCGCTTGCCGCCTGGCGCGAGCATGAGGCGCGCACGAAGAACCTGCCGCGCGGCCGGATCGTCAAGGACGAGACGCTGGGCGATCTCGCAATGCATCCGCCGCGCAGCCAGGGCGACCTTTCCCGGGTCCGCGGCCTGTCGGCGAGCTGGGCGGGCAACGATATCGGCGGCCGGATGATGTCCGCACTCGGCAATGCCGCGCCTCTCCCCGCGGAAGACCTGCCCGCGCGCGACGATCGCAAGCC
>DDFE01000142.1:640-3792 GCA_002336985.1 Sphingomonadales bacterium UBA1936 | reverse complement strand
GAGACCGGCGCGGAACTGGGCGATGTGATCCCGGAAACCATGGGCGCGCTGGTGTGGAGCACCGATGGGTCGACGCTGCTCTATGGCCGCGTCAACGAGCATTGGCGGATCGACACGCTGCTCGCGCACCGCATGGGTACGCCCGCGAGCGCGGACGTCGTGCTGTACCACGAGGACGACATCGGCTTCCAATGCGGCGTCGGCCAGACGCACAGCCGCCAGTGGATCATGCTTGCGACCGGTGACAACACGACGAGCGAAGTGCGTATGGTGCCCGCGAGCGACCCGTTCGCCGAGCCGCTGCTGGTGCGTGCGCGCAAGTCCGGCGTCGAATATGATGTCGAGGAGCGTGAAGGCACGCTCTACATCGTCACCAACGACACCAGCCCGCAGTTCCGCATGGTCACCGCATCCATCGCTTTACCCGGCGAGTGGACCGAAGTGATTGCGGCGCGCGACGATTTCTACCTGACCGACGTCACCTGCTTCGCCGATTTCTTCGTGGCCGAGGGACGCGAGAACGGCCTCGATCAGGTGGAGGTCTATGATTACGCCGGCGGCACCCCCACGCGCATTCCGTTCATCGAAGGCAGCTATGTCGCGGGACTCGACGAGAACCCGGAGTTCGCGGTCACCAAGCTGCGCCTGTCCTATGAATCGATGGTCACGCCCGACCGCGTGATCGACCACGACCTGGCGACCGGTGCGCAGACGATCCTCAAGGAACAGGTGATCCCGAGCGGCTACAACGCCAGCCGTTACGCGACCGAACGCCTGATGGTCCCGGCGCGCGACGGCACGCTGATCCCGGTGTCGGTCGTCTATCCGAAGGACTTTCCGAAGGATGGCAGCCGCCCGCTCTACCTCTACGGCTATGGCGCGTACGGCATCGCGATTCCTCCCGGCTTTTCGACGTCCCGCCTCAGCCTCGTCGATCGCGGTTTCGCCTATGCGATCGCGCATATCCGCGGCGGCGACGACCTGGGCCAGCAATGGCAACTCGACGGCAAGCTGGCCAAGCGCTGGAACGCGTTCACCGACTTCGTCGATGCGGCGAAAGGACTAATCGCCGCTGGCTTCACCTCGGAGGGCAAGGTCTGCGCGGCGGGCGGCTCGGCGGGTGGCGAGTTGATGGGCGTCGTCATCAACACCGATCCGCAGCTTTGGGGTGCGGTCGCCGCGCATGTGCCGTTCGTCGATGTGCTGAACACCATGCTCGACGAAACGCTGCCGCTGACCCCTGGCGAATGGCCAGAATGGGGTAACCCGATCGAGGACAAGGCGGCGTTCGACCTGATCCGCAGTTATTGCCCGTACCAGAATGTAAAGGCGCAGGATTACCCGCCGCTGATGATCACGGCGGGCCTGACCGATCCGCGCGTGACCTATTGGGAACCGGCGAAATGGACCGCCAAGCTGCGTGCGACCCGTACCGGTGACGCGCCCCTGTTGCTCAAGACGAACATGGGGGCGGGGCATGGCGGCAAATCGGGGCGGTTCGAATCGCTGCGCGAAACCGCCGAGGAGTTCGCCTTCTTCGTCGACCGGATGAAGCGCTAGGGCTTCGCATTCCAGGCGGCGACCTGCGTCTTCGCCCTGGCTAGCATCGCGTCGAGTGCCGGGCGGTCATAGACCTTCCCGCGCAGTACCACGGTGCGAATAGCGCGTGTCGCGCTGATGTCGGTCAGCGGGTTGCGATCGAGCAACACCATGTCCGCCATCTTGCCATGGGCGATGCTGCCATAACGGGCGAGTTGCCCGAACCATGCCGGCCCTGAACGCGTTGCGGATGACAGGGCCTGTGCGGGGGTCAGTCCCTTGTCGACGAACAGCGAGAGTTCGTCGTGCAGTCCCTGGCCGGGATAGTTGAACGAGTTGAGGAAACCAGCATCCGTCCCCGCGATGATGGTGACGCCGGCTTTCTGCAGCAGGGGCAGGATCGCCGCCATGCGCTCATAATGTTCGTGCCGCGCGGCGATCGCAGCAGCATCGTCCTTCGCGGCGCGCTGGATACGCCAGTCATATGTCTTGCGCAGCTTCGGCCCGATAAAAGCGAGGAAAGGATCGTCCGCATGGCTGTCGCGGTCGAGATAGGTGATGATCCGGCTGCCGTTTAGCGTTGGGGTAACGAACACGCCGCGCGTGGCAAAATCGCGATAGGCGGCCATTGCCGTCGCGGTGTCGAAACCGTCGTTGATCCGCCGGTTGGCTTCGGTGCGATCGATCCGGCCCGCAGCAAAATCCGCGGCAATCGCCGCTTCGTCCTTCACCCCAGCCTTGAACGCGTAATCGATGTGTTCGATCGAACTGATGCCCGCATCCACCGCCTGTTTGACGGTCAATGCCATCGGGATGTGGCCCGAGGTGCGCAGCCCGTTCTTTTTTGCCTGTGCCACCGCGTAGAGGAACAGTTCGGGCTTCAGCGTGCTGTCGGTGATCTTGACGAAGTCGACCTTGTCGCGCTGCTTCAGGCGCGTGATCGCGGCATCGACATCGGCACGTGTCCCGACCTCTATCGTCCCTTTCCAGATCGGCGCAATCCCCTCGATCTTCGCACCGGACGTCAACAGGCGCGGCCCGAAGAGCCGCCCGCTCGCGATCTCTCCGCGCCAGGCGAGAACGTCGTTCGGCAGGTCGCCCGAACAGTCGCGGATCGTGGTGATGCCGTACGCGACATAGAGTGGTAGCAGCGCCTTGTTCTCGTCGACCAAATCAGGGCCGCCGCCGAAGTGGACATGCATGTCCCACAGGCCCGGGATCAGGTAGCGGCCGCGTCCGTCGATGGTCTTCGTCGCGCGCCAGTCACGCGAAACCTTCGCGTCCACGCCGGTCGCCACGATCGTATCGCCGCGCCAGACCACCGCCTGGCCGGTCACGGCGCGCCCGCGCTCGACGTCGATCAGGGTGACATGGCGAAGCAGCGTGTCGCCACGCTGGGGTGCTGCAAATGCCGGTCCCGCGAGGCAGGCGGCGAGCAAAAAGGTTCGAAGCTTACGCACCGATGTTCGGCGGGCCGAGGTGCTGCAGGAAATCGGGTTTGCCCAGCGGCACGCCCGCTGCGCGCAGGATCGCGTAGGCGGTCGTCACATGGAAAAAGAAGTTCGGCAGGGCAAAGCCGGTGAGGTAAGCGCTGCCGTTGAAACGATAGCCCA
>DDFE01000142.1:0-504 GCA_002336985.1 Sphingomonadales bacterium UBA1936 | reverse complement strand
CGCTGACAGCGGTGAGAAATGGGGCTCGCCAGCGGTCTAGCCCCGACTCACCCTATTTCAAATCAAAAGAAACCGGTCATGTCGAGCAACCCGAAGCGCGACAAAACTTACCGCACCTTGACCTCGTCGGCGAAGATCAGCCGCACCGGGCCGAGCAGGCCGGAATCCAATAGCGGCTCGTCCTTTTCGAAGAAATTCCAGGTGGAGAACGCGACTCTGCCATCGTCAGGCTTTGCCTTGTTCTGGCGATACCATTCGGGAAGATCGACGAGTTTCCTGGCCATCACCACCGTCTTCTTGCCGTCGGCCGCGAAGCGTTCGCCGACCGGCCATTCGGCATCGACGCGGGGATAAGGATCGGGCTGTGCGGCGTCGCCGATCAGGCGATTGGGCCACAGGCTGGTGACGGCGATCTGCACGTTGTTCGTGCCGGGGCGCATCGCGTCCGTGATGTCGATGCGGAAGGGTGCCTTCCACACGGTGCCAAGGTCCTTGCCGTTGACG
>DDFE01000225.1:7302-10785 GCA_002336985.1 Sphingomonadales bacterium UBA1936 | reverse complement strand
TCGAGCCAGTTGTGCAAATGCGCGTTGTCGGGAAGGAGTTCCTTCACCTTGGCATCGGTCTTGTAGATATCCTCGGGATCGCCGGACAATGCTGCCCAGCGGAAGGGGCCGACGCCGCGACAGAATAGCGGGCGGACATAGGCGGGCACGAAACCGGGGAAATCGAACGCGTTCTCGACGCCCGCGTCTTTCGCTACCTGGCGAATGTTGTTGCCGTAATCCGTGGTCGGGACACCAGCGGCCTGAAAGTCGAGCATCGCACGCACATGGACGGCCATCGAGGCCTTGGCCGCCGCCGCGACCGCATTGGGATCGCGTTCGCGCTTCTCGATCCACTCTGCAACGGTCCATCCGGCGGGCAGATATCCGTTGACCGGGTCATGCGCGCTCGTCTGGTCGGTCAGCAGGTCCGGACGAACGCCGCGACGGAACAGTTCGGGCAGGATTTCGGCGGCATTGCCCAGCAGNNGCCTCGTCGATCGTCGAGGCGGCCACATCGAGATATCCGGTGCGCAGGCGCATTTCGATGCGTGACGGCTGGCATTCGATGGCGAGGCACGATGCCCCGGCCATCACGGCGGCAAGCGGTTGCGCGCCGCCCATGCCGCCCAGGCCCGCGGTCAGCAGCCACTTGCCTGACAGGTCGCCGCCATAATGCTGGCGGCCCATCTCGACGAAGGTTTCGTACGTGCCCTGCACGATGCCCTGCGTGCCGATGTAGATCCAAGATCCCGCGGTCATCTGTCCGTACATTGCGAGGCCGCGGCGATCGAGTTCGTTGAAATGTTCCCAATTCGCCCAATGCGGCACGAGGTTCGAATTGGCGATCAGCACGCGCGGTGCGTCGGCATGGGTACGAAAGACGCCGACGGGCTTGCCCGACTGGACCAGCAGTGTTTCGTCATGGTCCAGCGCCCGCAGCGCTTCGACGATCTTGTCGTAGCTCTCCCAGTCGCGCGCAGCACGACCGATGCCGCCATAGACCACCAATTCCTCGGGTCGCTCTGCCACGTCGGGATGCAGGTTGTTCATCAGCATGCGCAGCGGGGCTTCGGTCAGCCAGCTCTTGGCCGTGAGCGCGGTGCCGGTGGCAGGACGAATGATGCGGCTATTGTCGAGACGGGTCATGAGTGTCCCTTTGCGAATGTGATGCAGGCTTGGAGCATGTCGGTCAGTGCTGCGCGGAGCGGTGCTGCATGGCCGGCATCATAAGGCGCGGGCCAGTTTGCTTCGGTGAATGGGTCTTCGGGCTCGTGCAGGTAGCCCCGGCATGCCAGCTCCATCTGGATTGCATGGATGCCGTCCGCTGGCCGACCGTAATGGCGCGTGGTCCATCCGCCCTTGAACCGTCCGTTGACCACATGGTCGTACGGGGAGGCCGCCGCGATTTCGGCAATCGCATCGGTAAGCGGCTGCGCGCAGGAAGCGCCATCGAACGATCCGATGTTGAACTGCGGCAATATGCCGTCGAACAGGCGCGGCACGACCGACCGGATCGAATGCGCGTCGTACAGGACGACTCGGCCATGCATCGCGCGCAACCGCTCAAGCTCACCCGACAGCGCCCCGTGATAGGGGTCGAAATAGAGGGTGCGCCGCCGCGCGATCTCCTCGTCATCGGGTTCGCTACGTTCGACATAGAGCGGTTCGTCGTCGAAGGTTTCCGTGGGACAAAGGGCCGTGGTGGCCTGTCCGGGGTAAAGCGAGGCTCCTGACGGATCGCGATTCACATCGATGACGGAACGCGAAACCTGGGTGCGGACCGTCGTCGCACCCATCGCGATGGCAAAGTCGTACAGCTCGTGGATCCACCAGTCGGCATCTTTCCGTGCCAGCCAGTGCGACCGGAATTTGCTGTCGACCAGCGCGGGCAGGATCGTCCCGGTATGCGGAAATGCGACCACCAGCGGCGCGTCGCCGCGATGGATTTCCAGCCAGTCGTTCACGCCAACCCCGGCAGAGGCAATCCGGCGCTGCCGACCAGTTCGCCTGAGCGAACGAGTGTGGTGGCGGCTTCTATATCGGGATGGAAATGGCGGTCGTCCTCCAGATGCGGGACGTGCGAGCGCACCGCTGTTCGAACCGACTCGAGCGCGCTGCTCGAAGCAAGCGGGGCGTGGAAATCGCAACCCTGCACGGCGGCCAAGGCTTCAATAGCAACCACGACATCGGCATTGCGGACCATCTCGAGCAGGCGGCGAGCGCCGTGTGCGGCCATCGACACATGGTCCTCCTGGTTCGCGGAGGTGGGAATGGAATCGACGCTCGCAGGATAGGCGCGCTGCTTGTTTTCAGACACCAGTGCGGCCGCCGTCACTTGCGGGATCATGAAGCCGGAATTGAGACCGGGACGCGGCGTCAGGAAGGCAGGCAGGCCGGACAGCGCCGGGTCGACCAGCATCGCCACGCGCCGCTCCGACAACGATCCGATCTCGCAGATCGCGAGTGCGATCATGTCGGCGGCAAAGGCCACGGGCTCGGCATGGAAATTCCCGCCCGAAAGAGCCTCGTCGTTTTCGGGGAAGATCAGCGGGTTGTCGGTGACGCCATTGGCCTCGATCGACAGCGTCGTTGCCGCCTGGCGCAACAGGTCGAGCACGGCGCCCATCACCTGCGGCTGGCAGCGCAGGCAATAGGGGTCCTGTACGCGNNNNACCTCGATCTGGCCGGCATGGCGGCGCAGGGCGTGGATGCGGGGATCGAACGGGGCATCGGACCCCTTGGCCGCCTCGGTCGAAAGCGCGCCGGCCACGAGCGCCGACTGGAACAGCCGCTCGGCCTCGAACAGGCCGACGAGTGCATTGGCGCAGGAAAACTGCGTGCCGTTGAGCAGCGCGAGCCCTTCCTTCGGCCCCAGGATCACGGGGGAAAGGCCCGCTTCAGCCAAGGCGTCGGCGGCTGTCATCCGCACGCCGTCGTAGATCGCGTCGCCGACGCCGATCATCGCCGTCGCCATATGGGCAAGCGGTGCAAGATCGCCGGAGGCGCCGACCGAACCCTGTGCAGGAACGACGGGCGTGACCCCGCGCGCCAACATCGCCTCGATCAGTGCGACCGTTGCCTGCGCAATGCCCGATGCCCCCTGAGCCAGGCTGCCGAGCTTCAACGCCATCATCAGGCGGATAACCGGTACGGGCGATGCGTCGCCCGTGCCCGCGGCATGGCTCAGGACGATATTGCTCTGAAGACGGGCAAGATCGTGCGCGTCGATGCGCACATTCGCGAGTTTTCCGAACCCCGTGTTGATCCCGTAGACTGGCACATCCTTCGCCAGGATCCGCTCGACCGCGGCTGCACTGGCGGCGATCACGGGCTGGCACGCCGGATCGAGGCGCAGCGCAGCGCCCCGGTAAATCGATCGCCATTCAGCAAGTGACACATTGCCCGGCTGCAGCACGATGTTCATTGGCCCCTCCACACACGCGCATGCAGCGGGTTGAACCCCATGCGATAAACCAGTTCCGCCGGGCTCTCGATGTTCCA
>DDFE01000225.1:3227-7297 GCA_002336985.1 Sphingomonadales bacterium UBA1936 | reverse complement strand
AGCGTGGCGGCCATGTTCATCGCGAGCAGCAGCGACGTGAGCGGCGACGTGCCGGGGTTGCAGTCGGTCGCAACCGCCATCCGCACACCCGTGGCGCGAAGTGCATCGATCGGGGGCGGTTGCGTGTCGCGCATGAAATAATAGGCGCCGGGCAAGAGCACCGCGACCGTCCCTGCTTCCGCCATTGCCGCAACGCCATCTGCGGACAGGTGCTCGAGATGGTCGGCGGACAATGCATGGTGGCGCGCGGCAAGCGCAGCACCCTCAAGGTTCGACAGTTGCTCGGCATGCAATTTGACCGGCAGCCCGTGCGCAGTCGCAGTGGTGAAGACCCGGTCGATCTGTTCGGGAGAGAAAGCGATCCGCTCGCAAAATCCGTCGACGGCGTCGGCAAGCCCTTCGCGGGCGATCTCTGGGATCATCATGTCGCAGACGAGATCGACATAACCATCCACGTTGCCGGCAAATTCGGGCGGGATCGCGTGCGCGCCGAGGAATGTCGTGAGGATCGAAACCGGGCGTTCCTGGCCCAGTCGCCTCGCTGCGCGTAACATCTTGATTTCGTCGGCGAGTGACAGGCCGTAGCCCGACTTCACCTCGACAGTCGTCGCACCCTCGGCAATCAGTGTGTCGAGACGGGTCAGGGCGCTTTCGACCAGAGCATCCTCGCTTGCCGCGCGGGTTGCCCGCATGGTCGAAACGATGCCGCCGCCCGCACGCGCAATCTCTTCATAGGTCGCGCCGCCGAGCTTCATCTCGAACTCGGTCGCCCGATTGCCGCCGTGAACGAGGTGCGTGTGGCAATCGATCAGCCCTGGCGTAATCCAGCGGCCATCGCAGTCGATCGACTCGATCGCGTCGATCGACGCGGCGTCGCTCGCAGATCCGATATGGGCAATGCGTCCGTCGCGTTCGGCGACGATACCGTCCTCAATAATGCCCAGGCCTTCGCGTCCGGGATCGAGCGTGCAGAGCCGTGCGTTACGCCACAACCGGTTACAGCGCACAGCGTGGTCCCCCGTCCAACTCCAGACAATGCAGGCTTAATGTATAGACAAAATATCCGCAAGCCGGGAAATTCTTCCTTCCGTCCATATTCGGCAGCGATGCCCATGGCTGCGGTAAATTTCGACAAATCGAGATCGCTGTCGGGTAGACGGTGCCCATATCCGCCGTCATGGTAGATTATATGATCAGGTCACGGATTGCCCCGACCCTGTCCGCCCTCGCGTTGCTGTCGGCGTGTACCGTGGGACCCGATTACCGTCCTCCCCAATCGACGAAGCTCGGTGTTCCGGCCGCATATTCGGGGCCTGTGACCGCCGGCTCCCAGACGGATATCTCGACCTGGTGGCTGTCGTTCGATGACCGTGAACTGACCAGCATCATCGATCGGGCACGGCGCGACAATCTCGACATCGCACAGGCGGTTGCGCGGCTGAAGCAGGCTCGCGAAGGGCTGGTACAGGCGCGTTCGCAATTGTTGCCGAGCGCGTCGGCCTCTGCCGGTTACGGCCGCAATCTGCTCGACTCGACGGGGCCGCGCGACAATATCTCGATCGGGGCGGATGCCAGCTATCAGGTCGACCTGTTCGGAGGGACGCGGCGCTCGATCGAATCGGCGAGAGCGGCGGCCGATGCGTCCGGTTATGACCTCGCCACGGTCCAGACCTCGATCGCGGCGGAGGTGGCGCGCAATTACATATTGGCCCGCCAGTATCAGGCGGCACGCAAGATCGCCCGCGACAGCCTGGCGATACAGGACGACAATCTGGAGATCGCAGGCTTCCGCGTACAGGCCGGGCTGGTGTCCAGCCTGGACCAGGAACAGGCGCGTGCGCAGCGTGCTCAAACTGCGGCGCAGGTGCCCACGATCGAGCAGAACTATGTCGCAGCGGTCAATCGGCTTGGCGTCCTCACCGGTCAGGCGCCGGGAGCACTGAGAGCCGAACTGGAAGCGTCTCAGCCCATCCCACGCGGTCCCGCAATCATCCCCGCCGGTATTCCCGGCGACGTGCTGCGCCAGCGCCCGGATGTCCGTGCGGCGGAACGCAATCTGGCGTCTGCAACGGCACAGATCGGTGTCCAGGAATCCGCATTGTTTCCTGCGCTGAACATCACCGCGAATATCGGAACGGCCGCATCCGCGTTCAGAAGTATCGGGGACATCGTCACCGGCGGATTGTTCGCCGGGCTCAGTCAGCTGTTGTTCGACGGCGGGCGGACGCGCAGCCGCGTGCGTGCGCAGGAAGCCGCCGCCGAGGGTGCTTTCGCGTCGTACAAATCGACGGTGCTCGTAAGCCTGGAAGACGTCGAGAACGCGTTGCAGGCGCTGCAGGCCGCGCGGCAGCGGCAGCGCGAATTCGCGGTGGCGCTCGATGCGACCAACGCCGCGGCGATTTTGGCGCGCAGCCAGTATCGCGCCGGCCTCACCGATTTCACGACGCTCAATTCCAGCGAGGCCGCGCTGCTGTCAGCGCAGAACGGTCTAAACGGCGCCAACGGCGACCAGGCCCAGGCACTCGTTGCTCTCTACCTCGCACTCGGTGGCGGCTGGGACACAGCCCGCGTTCCGACGATCCCACAGGACTGATATCATGGCGACCACGACAGAGGGTGATCTCGACGAGTTTCTCGGAGGCCGTCCGCCGTCGAAGCTGAAGCGCTACGGGATCTGGGCGGGGATCGCGGTTGCGGCGTTGCTCGTCATCTGGCTGCTCGTGAAGCTCTTCGGCGGCTCGGCGGCAACCGGTTACGCGACGGAAGCCGTGCAGAAAGGCAATCTGACCGTCACCGTGTCCGCGACCGGCAAGCTTGCGCCGACGAACCAGGTCGATGTCGGATCCGAACTCTCGGGTCTGGTGACCAAGGTCGTGGTCGACGTCAACGACCGGGTTTCGCAGGGACAGCCGCTCGCGCTGATCGACCCCAGCCGGTTCCAGGATACGGTCAACCAGTCGAAAGCATCACTCGATGCCTCGGTCGCGACGGTCGGGCAGAACAAGGCGACGCTGGCGCAGGCCGATGCGACGCTCGCGCGGTTTCGGGAAGTCAGCCGCCTGTCGGGCGGCCGCGTTCCGGCGAAGACCGAACTCGACCAGGCGATTGCCGACCGTGCGCGTGCCGCCGCAAACCTCAGGGCTGCGGAAGCCAACGTCGTCGCGGCGCGCGCATCCCTGTCGTCGAACCAGACGCAGCTGACCAAGACGATCATCCGCTCGCCCGTGAACGGTGTGGTCCTCGCGCGGCAAATCGAGCCGGGCCAGACAGTTGCGGCCAGCTTCAACACGCCGACCCTGTTCGTCATTGCCGAAGATCTTAGCGCAATGAAGCTGCAGGTCGCGATCGACGAAGCCGACGTCGGCACGGTGAAGGCGGGGCAGCGTGCGTCGTTCACGGTCGACGCCTTCCCGGGCAAGACCTTCCCGGCGACGATCACGCGCGTCGACGTGGGATCGAACCTGTCGACCCAGTCGACGACATCGAGCACGACGACATCCACCACGCAGGGACAGGTCGTGTCCTATGCCGCGCAGCTGTCGGTCACCAATGCCGAACTGCAGTTGCGCCCGGGCATGACCGCGACTGCAGATATCATCACGATGGAAAAGAAGGATGTGCTGCTCGTTCCGAACGCGGCGTTGCGCTTCAAGCCGCAGGACGATGCATCATCACAGGGTGCCCAGGCATCGGGCGGCATCGCGGGTGCGCTGACGCCGCGCGTGCGCCGCCGCGGCAGCGGGGCGGCCGGCGGCCCGGCGATCGAGCGAGGGTCGAAGCAGACGGTCTATATCAAGCAGGCGGATGGCAGCCTGAAACCCGTTTCCGTCACGACCGGTGACAGCGACGGGAGCGTGACCGAAATCACGGGCGGGGACCTCAAGGCCGGCATGCAGGTCGTGACCGGCCAGCTTGCCGGAACGCAGGACAAGAGCAGCAGCGGCAGCAGTCGCCGGAACGGTGGCGGGGCCGGAGGCGCAGGTGGCGCTGGCGGGCAGCGCGGTGGCTGATAGCCAGCCCGATCCGCTGATCCAGCTTCGTGGCGTCACCAAGACCTACGGCGAGGGCGC
>DDFE01000225.1:0-3153 GCA_002336985.1 Sphingomonadales bacterium UBA1936 | reverse complement strand
CGGAAATACCTCGGTTTCGTTTTCCAGGGCTTCAACCTGCTGGCGCGCACCTCGGCGCTCGAGAACGTGGAACTCCCGCTGCTCTATCGCGGCGATGCGAAGGAGGAACGGCGCGAAACCGCGCTTGCCGCGCTGGACAAGGTGGGCCTGAAGGACTGGTGGGACCACACGCCCGCTGAGCTTTCGGGCGGTCAGCAACAGCGCGTCGCGATCGCCCGCGCAATCGTGACCCATCCCGACGTGCTGCTCGCCGANNATGGCCGCGTTCGCCAAGACCATCGTGCATTTCAAGGACGGGTTGGTCGAACGGATCGAGGCCGGACACGCACAGAAAGAGCCTGTCGGCTGATGCTCGGCACGATCCTCATCCTCGCGCTCCGTTCGATCCGGCGGCACCTGTTGCGCTCGTTCCTGACGGTGCTCGGGATCGTGATCGGCGTGGCCGCGGTCGTGACGATGGTGACACTGGGCAAGGCGACGACGCTCCAGGTTCAGAAATCGATCGCCAACCTGGGCACCAATGTGCTGCAGATCCGCCCCGGCCAGGGTTTCGGCCGCGGCGGCGGCGGTCCGCGGCCGCCGGACTTTTCTCCGCAGGATGTCGAGTCGATCTCGAAGCAGATCACCGGCGT
The DNA here is from genome assembly GCA_002336985.1 of Sphingomonadales bacterium UBA1936. Lineage (GTDB taxonomy): Bacteria > Pseudomonadota > Alphaproteobacteria > Sphingomonadales > Sphingomonadaceae > Sphingomonas_O. The sequence continues at coordinate 2,521 of DDFE01000225.1, read as the reverse complement.
CACCGCGGTCGCTCCGCAGGCGCAATCGACCGGCACCGCAATTTACAACGGCGCGAACTGGTCGACGACGATAAACGGCACAACGGACGGCTATTTCCAGGTCCAGCCGTGGACGCTTACCGCGGGGCGCTATTTCACGCCGGCGGAGGAAGCGGCGGGCAAGTCGGTCTGCATCCTCGGCAACACAGTCTACACCAACCTCTATAAACGCGGTCGCGCGATCGGCACGCGGATGCGGATCGCAGGCATCTCGTGCGATGTGGTCGGCCTGCTTTCGACCAAGGGGCAGTCGGGGTTCGGCGGCGACCAGGACGATGTCGTCATCATGCCGATCAAGGCAGTGCAGCGCCGCCTGACAGGCAACACCGATGTACGGCTGATCCTGGTCGGTGTGGACCAGGCCTATTCGACCGCGCAAATCCAGGCCTCGATCACCGACCTGTTGCGCGAACGCCGCCATATCGGCGGCGGCAAGGATGACGATTTCAACATCTTCGATACGAAACAGATTTCGGACACTCTTTCGAGCACGACGACGCTGCTTACCAACATCGTCACCGCCGTCGCCGCGATCAGCCTGATCGTCGGCGGTATCGGCATCATGAACATCATGCTCGTGTCGGTGACCGAACGCACGCGCGAGATCGGCATTCGCCTGGCGATCGGTGCGGTCGCGAGCGAAGTGCTGCTGCAATTCCTGGTGGAGGCGGTGGTGCTTTCGTGCCTTGGCGGGCTGATCGGGCTGGTCCTTGGACAGCTTGCCATCATCTTGCTGTCGGTCCTTGGCAAATTGCCGTTCCTCTTCGACGTCCAGATCAACGTGATCGCGTTTTTGATTTCCGCGGTCATCGGCGTCGTCTTCGGTTTCTTCCCGGCTCGCCGTGCGGCGGCGCTCAATCCCATCGACGCGCTGCGGCACGAATAAAGAACGCCCTGTCCGGACAGGGAACGCTTACCGGCCTGAGCGATTTTGCTTCTGACTTTAATGCAGGAGCGACCCTTATGACCGACGCCGCAACCTTGTCCGCGCCGACCAGGAAGACAACCAACGCAGTGACGAAGGCCTCGTCGGGGTCGGGCTCCGCCCTACCGAAATTCGCGCTGGACGCGATCGGTGCGCAGACCGCGCGGGTGTCGGACATCCTCATCGCTGCGGCGGATGCCATCGAGGAACTGACTGCAAGCAACGGCGCCGCTTTGCCCGATGCGGCGAAGAGTTTCGCTGGAACCGCGTCCTCCAAGCTGCGCGGTCTCGCCGACCGTGCGACGGAAGAAGAAGCGGCGAAGCTGGTCGAGACGCTGCAACGTAACGCCGCCAGCCATCCCCTCGCGACGGCGGGCATCGGCGCCGCAATCGGTGCGGCGCTCGGTTTGGCACTTTCCCGCCTCGGTCGGCCAGCAAAGGCATAATGCGCGACCCTTTTGGTGCCGGAACAATGTCCCGTCCGAAGGGTTTTTCACCGGATGCCTAGATTCAGGAGGATAACATGCAAGACGCCAGCGACATCGTGTTCGACGATATCGAGACCCGTGCCGAAACTTCGGTCGAAACGCTCGAAAAACGCGTGACGGCTTTTGTCACGGACAGCGCGGAGCAGATCGTGAAGGCTGCGCGTGAGAACCCCAAAACGGCAATTGCAGCCGGTGCCGCAGTCGTCGCGGGCGCTATAGCCGCTGCGGCCATTCCTGCCCTGCGTGCGTCGAAGGCCAAAACCGTGCGCAAGCCCGCGGTCAGGAAACCTGCTGCGCCAAAGCCGGCAGCCAAGCGGACGACGGCCAAAAAAGCTACGTCCTGAAACGATTAGCGCCGGTATGATCGTCGCGCACGGCGTTGACCAACGCCGTGCGCGCGCATACCCGCATCAGGGTGACCGAGCCCACCACGGACCTGCCAGCTGACGCGCCGCGGAAGTCGATCGGAATCGGCATCACGGGCCATCGGCTTCAGCGGCTCGATGCCAGCGCAATTCCTGCGATCACCGCTGCGGCCGACAGCGTCCTCGACGCAATCTCTTCTATACTCGCATTACCCGATCCCGCTTCGTTGCGGCTGATTACGGCATTGGCGGACGGGGCGGACAGCCTGTTGGCCGACGCTGCGATTGCGCGCGGATGGACGATGGATGCGGTCCTGCCCTTCGCCCGCGACGATTACGCCCAGGATTTCGCCGAAGGCGACGCGCGAGACGGTTATCTTCGGCGCGTGGATGCCGCGCGGTCGGTGTTCGAATTGCCCGGATCGCGCACGGACAGCGCCGTCGCCTATGAGCGCGCCGGCCGCGTCGTCCTTGCCCAATGCGATGTTCTTATCGCCGTCTGGGACGGTGGCGAGGGGCGCGGACGTGGCGGCGCGGCGCAGATCGTTGCAGAGGCGGTGGCGGCTGGCATTCCCGTCGTCCACATCCATGCGCATGGGAAGCATGCACCCGAACTGCTCTGGGACGGCCTGACCGAACACCGGCTGGGGCAGCAGACGGTCGAGACGATCGCACGCGGCAGCATGGATCACCTTCCACGGCTT
>DDFE01000021.1 GCA_002336985.1 Sphingomonadales bacterium UBA1936 | reverse complement strand
TAGTAGCGCAGCGTCGTCGGGATGGGCGTTGTCTCCTCGGTCAATTCCTGCAGGTAATCAGCAAGGCTGGCATGTGCGCCATGATAGCGGTCGACGATGGCTTCGCGCGCTTCCTCAAGGTCACCGCTGAAATGGTCCAGCAACGCCTCACCAATATCGCCATGCTCGGCGATGAACGCGGCCAGCTCGGCCACCCGCTCTAGTCCGGTATATTCCTGAAGGCGGACGCCGCCGAACCCCTCATGGTCGTGGATGGCCCATTCCTCGGCCCCGGCGATGGGAGACGCTGCCAGCATCTCTTTGACGTCGTCATAGAGCGCCCATGCGTCTTGGGCTGCGTCAATCCACGCACCATGCAGGATGCCGTTATTGTAGGCGGCGAGGCACGCCACATAAATTCGGGGCTTTGTCTCGGTTCTAAGTCTGTTCTCCATTTTCTGCTCCGTTGGGCTTGGGTTTCAGGTCGTGTCTGAAACCCTGCCCATGCGGCGAGCATCGGGGGGCAAACGGAGTAAGCGGCTTTGCGGGGAACCGGCTGCACGGANNCGGGGCCGCGTTCGAGCGCCGCGCCCTGGCAGGCGCGCACGCGCCGCATGCCAGCGCGCGTCGTCAGCCCCGCTCCCTGACAGCGCCCTTCGGCGCCCCTTCACGCCAGCGATCGTTCTTTAACAGCGGGATTGCGGTCAAGAGCCAATGTAACGGCCGGCCGACGTTCGACCGCTCAACCAGATCACACCGTCACGCGACCCGCCAGGTCATCAAACCTTGGTCGCAGCGTATAAACTGTCGATGAGTGGGCACCCTTCGTCATCGCCAGATGAGCATGCTCGCACGGCCTCGACCAATGCGCGCTCCATACGGCGCAGGTCGACGATCTTACGTTTAACGTCCAATAAATGCTTGGCTGCGAGCGTCTGCGCTGCATCGCATGAAGCGTCACCGTCCTTTGCCAAAGTCAACAACGTCCGCACTTCATCAAGGGTAAAACCCAACTCGCGAGCCCGCCTCACAAACCGCAGCCGTTTCACATCGACTGCGTCGTAATTTCGATAACGGCCTCGCCGCGCTGGCGTCGGGAGAAGCCCGATTCGTTCGTAATAGCGTATCGTCTCGATATTGCTGCCGGTCTGACGTGACAATTCGCCAATCGGGATTCCATGGCCAATCATGCGGGCTCCATTATCGCTTGAGTCTGTAGCAGCTACAGACGCTACTAGCGTGGAATCTCGATAATAGGAGATTACTCACATGACCGATAATGCCTCGCTTCCTCCGACCAAAGGGCCGGTCCCGATGGGAGCGACTCTGTTGACGGCGGGCGGGATCGCCGCCGCCTTCGGCCTTGCCTCCTGTTGCGCTCTTCCGTTCTTCCTCGCTGGCTTAGGAATAGGGACCGCTTGGCTTGGCGAAGTTGGTTTGCTGGCCGCACCACATCGCATTCCAATTATGATCCTTTCCGCCGTGCTACTGACGGGCGGGGCGGTTCTGCTATGGCGTCAGCAACGCGCCGCGGCGACCTGCGCTGAGGGGAAATGTGCACCACCTCTGCTCAGGCTCTTGACGCTTGTCGGGCTGCTGATCGGCGCATGTCTTCTGTGGGCAGGGTACACCTATGCTTGAAGGGCAACCGATCCTTAGATCCACAATAACGTGTCCACACTGTCGTGCGGAAAAGACGGAGACAATGCCCACCGACGCTTGCTGGTATTTCTACGACTGCGCGAGCTGTGGTGCGGTTCTAAAACCAAAACCGGGCGATTGTTGCGTATTCTGCTCATATGCGACCATCCCCTGTCCGCCAATTCAAGAACACGGCAAGAGCGCTCCATGCTGCGGATGAACCGGCGAAATGTTCGCATCATGATCGTCGTTGCCGGGCTCGTCGTTCTTTCCGAGGTCGGCTGTCGCCGCCTCAACATGGGCTACGTCGGATAGATGCCTCATCGTTACCGGCGTGGTCCAAGGCCACAACGATCGCTGCGAGGTCATCAGCCCCATCGTCCCGGCGGACGATCCGCTCGTGCGAGCGGAACTGAGTAAATTAATGCGACCTCAGGCTTCGGCGGGAGCAACTGCCCACTGAAATTCAGTGCCGTCGACCCAGATGCAATGAAGGATCACCGCGATTTTCCTGGCGACTGCAATTCGAGCTTTCTTCGATCCGACTTTCCTGACCAGGCGCACGCCCCAGGCCTTAAGGGCAGACCAGCGCTCTATGCGACCGAGCAGGACGCAAGCCGCCTCGAACAAGTATGTTCGCGCGAGTCCATCGCCCAATTTTGATATGCGCCCAGACCAGTCCATCTCCCCTGACTGATGTCGACGCGGCGTGAGGCCGAGATAGGCGCCAACGTCACTGGCTCGCCTGAACCGGGCCGGATCGTCGATCGCGCTCATGAACGCTAGCGAGGTCAGTGCGCCAACGCCCGGGACGGTCATAAGCCGTCTGGCCGTCTCATCCCTCCGTGCCATTCCGAGAAGCAGCCGGTCATACGCCTTGATTTGATCGCGGATTGTGGTGACGACCTGCAAGAGCGGCATGCACATCGCCGCCAAGATTTCACTTCCATCGCATGCCGCCCGAACACGCGCGCTGAAGCCACGTCCCGCCGTGCTGCCTAGCATCGTGCCAGTCGTCTTCATGATGTTGCGAATCTGGTTCTCAAGATCTCGCCTCATATTGATGAGGCGCTGACGAGCAAGCAGGAGGGATCGGCTGCGGTGTGCCTCGACCGACTTGGCGTGCGCCGGTTTGAACCAACCTACCCGCATCAACTCAGCTAGCCCTCTGGCGTCATTCCGGTCCGTCTTATTGATCCGCATAGAGAGCGCCCGATGTGCATGTCGGGCTTCCATGTGCACGACAGGAAACCCTTGGTCGCGCAATTCCCGGCACAGCCAACTGCTCGATCCCCCGGCCTCAAGACCTATCCGTTCCGCTGCCGGAGCATGCTTCGCGAGATAGAGCCCAATGGCGACGGGGTCGGTTCGGACCTTGCCCTCCAAAACGAGACCACCATCCCGGTCCATGACGCAAACACTGGTCTCGGCTACCGAGACATCTAATCCAACGAAGAGCATGGCATATATCCTCCAGTGACAGAGGGGAAACTATGCGCCGATTTAGTGAGTCGGCGACGCCCCGCTGTTACCCCATGTTACCGTATGGCCGAGACCCGCCTGCGGGGCTCGGGGGCTGCGGGCGGTGCCCGCGCCCTAGAGCGCGATCGCGCGCATGCGCGAGGCGCCGCATCGCGTCGCATCATGCGGACTCGATCGTTTGGGTTCCGGCTGAGCTTGGGAGTAAAACTTGCCTATGTAGGCTCCCGAACGGGTGCATTCGATCTCATATTTGAGATCAACACGCTTGATGCACCCTGACGGGATCATGTCCTCGAAGTACTCCCGTACGGGTGCAATACCTTGACTGTTCCCCGTTACGGCTGCTAATGCTCCCGTTCAGGAACACGCGATGACGAAAACATCCCCCCCCAAAGCGCCCCCGAAGCGCCTTGCGACGAACGATACGGCGCAAAGCATCGCGCGCGCGCTGGCAAGGGGGGACCAGGACCTGCCGTCGCTGCCCGATTACGCCCTTTCGACCCGCGCCATCACGGATCATGCCAAGGGTCTAACGGCACGCGATGCCCTTGCATCGCATAGCCAGTCGATCGAACGCGCGGTCAAGGCAATCACCAACCCGCCCGCCCTGCAGGCGCTCGACCGCGCCATCGCTGCGCACGCGGCCCGCCCGAGCGCCGACATCGATGCCATCCTGGTCAAGGCGACCCTCGCACAAAAGGCCATCGACGACCTGCTGGGCGGGCGCAACGCCTTCACCCACGACCAGCTTGCGGCGATCGCCCGCGTGCGCACATCGCCCGCACCGACGCTCCCGGCCCCGTCGCATCCCCCACGCGCAGGCCAGCGGATCACCGGCGCCGCCGACCTCGGGCGGCTCGTCCGCGATGCCCGCCGCAGGCTTGCGCTGACCCAGCAGGACTTCGCCGATCTCGCCGGTGTCGGACGCCGGTTCGTGTCCGAACTCGAAAGCGGCAAGCCGTCGCTCGAAATCGACAGGGTCCTCAAATGCTGCGCGGCGGCGGGGATCGACGTGTCGGCCCAGCCGCGCGGATCCGCCTGATCCAGCTCCAGGTTCGCCTCGAAGCCGCCGATACGCCGGTCGGCTATCTCGTCTCGGACAGCGAGCGGACGCTGTCGTTCGCCTATGCCGACGCCTATCGCGCCCTGCCCGGCGCGCATCCGATTTCCTTCTCGCTGCCGTTCAGGGACGAGCCCTTCGCCGACGCGGAATCGCGCGCCTTCTTCCAGAACCTCCTTCCCGAGAACGACCAGCTCGACGCCGTCATCGCGCGCGAAGGGCTCGATCGCGACGACCTCGGCGGCATCCTGGCGCATGTCGGCGCCGACCTTCCCGGTGCCCTGTCATGCCTGCCGCTCGACGCGCCGCCGGTGAAGATCCCGGGTCACCTCGAGGAGGACTACGACCTTCTCGGCGAGGAGGACGTGGTCGATATCGTCGCCAGGCTCGGCCGCAACCAGCCGCTTCCCGGCGAACTGCGCGACCCTTCGCCGGTGGCGGGATTCCAGCGCAAGATCGCGCTCGTCGAACGTCCCGACGGGCGCTTCGCCATTCCCAAGGCCGGCAGCGGCGTGCCGACCACGCATATCCTGAAAGTCCCCGACGCCGCGCTGCCGCGCGAGGCCTTCTACGAAGCGATCGCGGCGGGGCTTGCCAATGTGGCCGGGCTGGACGCGGCACCGTCGCGATCGCGCTGGTTCGGGCAGTACGAGGCCGTGCTCGCGACCCGCTTCGACCGCTCGGTCGACGCCGGCGGCGCCGTGCGCAGGATTCACCAGGAAGACTTCGCCCAGGCGCTAGGGCTCCCGCCGCGGCTCAAATACCAGCGCGACGGGAGACCAGGCCGCGAATTCTCGGCCGAAGCCGTCCATCGCCTGCTCCAGCAAACGGTGCGGCCCGCAGAAGCGGTCGACGCGTTCCTGCGCGCGACCTTCTTCAACCTGGCGGTCGGCAACACCGACAACCACGCCAAGAACCACGCGCTGCTCTACGACGACGGCCCTGCACCCAGGCTTGCCCCGCTCTACGATATCGTGCCGATCCGCCTGTCGGAGAACCACCATCACCGGTTCTCGTTCGCGATCGGCGATGCCCTGCAGGCGGAGGACCTGCGGCGCGACGACATGGATAGGCTTCTCGGACAATTCGGCCTGAACGCGGCGGCCGCCAATCGCTTCCTCGCCGCACGCATCGCCCCGATCGTCGACCTGCTCGGGACCGAACGCACCGTCGAGGACGCATGGGGCGCAAAATTCTATGCCCTGATCAGGCACGAATGCGCCCGTCTGCGCCCCTTGCTTACTGTGGGAAATGTCTGAAAATTATTGCGAAGCGAACGTACCAGTTCGACATCATGCCGAGGCGGTCGCCCAGGTAACTTTGCAGCAGTCGACCCGGAATCATAATCTCTCAGGCGGAATCAGCCAATATACGCCGATCTAGGACGGTGACGTTTCCACGATTATCCCCTGCCAGAATGTCGGATAATTCCGCTTCGAACATCTTGGCATGCGTTGATAAAAGCTGTGGCTTCTCGAGACGCCAGCCCCCATCACGTTCTTTTTCAGCCATCGGCCGGTCGATCACGACATATTCGATTGGAATGTCCTCTGGCACGAGATCGGTATTCATCAGTCGGTCCGATCGCCGCAGGTTGGTCGCATCGATCACCACCGTTTTCCCCGCCGCGAGCGCCGCTTTCGCTCTGTCCCTTACGGCTGCGAACACGGCATCCTGGCTGCCGGCCATCCCGCCTGCTCCGCTCAACTCTTCGCGGATCGCATCCGAGGAGACGATCGTCTCGCCGGCATAGTTCGTCCTCGCATAGGTAGACTTGCCAGCACCGGAAGGGCCAACGAGCATGATTAGTCGCTGACCACACCGCGGCCAGTCCCATCCGACCACATCGGCGACGTCGTCGAGCCTGCGAAGAATATGATTCCACCCTTGGGATGCCCTGACAAGAACATCGGCATCAGCGGGTTCCATATGGGCCATAGACGAACGCAGCGTTCGAAATTGGTGCAGCAACCGCACCTGCCACTCCGGCATGTCGTCCTTCAAGAAGTGGTAGACCTCATTGATTTCCAATTGCATCGGGTTCGAATAGGTTTTCGTAGTCCCGTTTTGATATGCCTTAACGTAGGGCACTCTCACCGCGAGGAGCGCGTGATAGTGTCGCGCAAAGGCCTGCCGAACCTGCTCTATAACGGGAAAAACTGTGCTGACATGCGCTCGCCATATACGGCGGCTGAGCAACTCGGGCGATCCAACGAGTTTCAGTGTGTGGACGTGGGGTGCGCCATCGACGATGTCGATCAGGCCGTTCGACCAAGATGGGAAGTCCAGCTTGATATCTGCCTTCGCGAGCATCTCACGCGGATCGATCTGGTCCTCGATTGGCTGTGTCGCCAAGTGCTGAACCATCGCCGGATCCCAACAGGCTACCTCTGCCACGGTCGCAACGGCGGTACGATGCGCGAGATCGGACGACCGGCCCAAAATCGATTCGACATACAGTTGCATATCCGCACGAGAAACCACATTGCGCCACTGCACCCGGTCGATGCCCAAGGCTGCGTCAACCTCGTCTAGGGGAAGCGACTGGGGAACAACCACAGCAAGCGACGGCGCGGTTACGCGTCCCAACCTCAGGCGCTCCGCCCGCAAAGAGCGGAAGAACAATCCCCACGAGGACCATCGTTCCGGCGGTATCAAATCGACCAATATCACCATGCCGGCCAGTTCTGGAGAGGCGACGAAATCTTTGGTCGAGCGGATAGTACCGGGTTGCGCGCCAGCGGCGGCTGCCAGCGCATGAGCCGGCGAGCGCGCGGAGTCCAATTTCTCGGGCTCCACAACGATCGTTCGCAGACCACGCCCCTGCTCAAGCGTGTCGGCCAACGCGCCCATCAGGCCGGCCGGCCGTCTGGCCGGAATGGACAACCCGACGACGCCGCCCTCATCCGCCGCTATCCGGTCGATAGCACGCTCGATGAAGCGCGACGGCCCGGGGAGGTCCCACCAATCCACCTGGTCCCAGTTGATGGCACTCACTGCAGCACCCGGTTTCCAAGCAATGTTGTCAACAACGGATTTAGACGGAACGGACGCACGTCTTCCGCATCGGTCGGCGCTGAGGACTGCGGCTCGAGCAACCCGAGCAGCACACCGAAGTCCACTACCCCTTGGCTGCTATAGTCGAGGTTGAGGTCGGCGATCGGGCCCTCCTTAATCTCGTATGCCGTTATCTCTCCACTTGTGAATTCAACAATGCCTCGGAAGATTGAGAGCATGTCGCCCTCTAGTCCAAGTTCGGTAACGACCGCGAGATCACGGCGTCGCCTATTCAAAGCCGTTTGAATGCGCGTCGTCAGCGATTTGGCGGTTATGTTCGATCCACTACCAAGAAGCTGGTACATCAGGCTGTTGAAACCTCCGGTCGCCTCACGAAGAGAAGCGCGGAAGTGAGCCGGGTCCAAATGCTCCTGCTGAAGGAGCTCCTCGATAAGGGTCGCGGACCAGGTCTGGAGCGGCACGACCTTGACCTCGCTGGTAAGCGCATCGCGTCTGCCGCCGAACACCCACGAGGCAGCGTGGCTCGCCCCGCCGACGAACACGACCCGGGACCGACCCTCGCGGACCGACCGGACGCGCAACGCTTGATCCACCCAGGCCGCATCCCACTGGGTCTGGTTTGACACAACGTTCAAGATTGCCGGCTCGCCGATGGGGGCGCTTTTCAGGTCCTTCGTCAGAGCCTCCAGCGTCTGATAAGAACGTGCGTAGACTTCGATAATATTACGCTCGACAGATCCGCTTCCCGCCGAGATCAGCGCTCCGGCGACCTGCCCAATATCAGACAGGGCGTTCCCGAACACCAGCGTCACTGGAGCACGATCGCGAAGTAGATCATGCTCTTGCCCGAGAGTAAGGGGGCTCATCGCCCGCTCCGGGATGCGCATCTGCGTGTTGGCCTTCAGCCGCCTTCGCATGGACCGAGGGTCAAAGACGGCCGGCGCGTCGCGCTCCATGAACTCGCCGAGTTTCGCGGCGATCTTGTCGTCGTCACCGAGCAGACGAAGGATCGTCAGCGACCTGAGTGCCCACCGGTTCGGAGGCACGAGACGAAGGACGCCCAGACCTTCCATCTCATCAAGCAGGTCTTCGACGACCGCCAGCCGGTTTGCCTCGCCGAACGCAGCCGGCCACCAGAGCGCGGCAGCATCCCGCACCTCAACTGCGGACATGCCCTCCCCGATCCTGCCACTTGCGGCATCACGGAGCGCCCGATCGGCGACGATGTTCGCGATAAGAGAATAGCGATCCTCGATCTTGCTGATCGTGTAGTCGAAGGTCTCGCCGATCTCCTTGGCGATCTCGCCATCCTCGAGCGCCCGGCGAATATGATCCGATGTGATCACGGTTACCGGCTTCCGCCGCTTTGTCGTTTCCTCAATTAGCTGCCGAAGTAGCTCTTTACAGAATTTTTGGACCAGCACGGGGTAATAATTGCAATAGCTGAGTATCCTCCACACGTCTTCGCGTTTTTCGAACTCGTAGCCCATGCCAGCGAGGGGACGGGTAACGAGCAGTTCCGCGTCTTTTAGCTCCTCGTCCATAAGTGGCCCGATGCGCTGCGGATCCGATGCAATCTGCTTGAGGGGCGGATTCTCGGTATGCACGAGGCGGGTCACGTTGTGCAGGCCGGCGAGCACGAATTTGAATCGGCGGCTGGTGTCATCCATAAGCTTTTGGAGGCGGATGAACTGTGCGAATTCCTTGCTCGCGTCTGCTTGGATGAATCGGTCCGACTCGTCGAGCAGAACCAGCACGCGGCGCTTGTTGTCCGCGACCAGCCATTGCCGGATGGTTTCACTGAACCGTTCGCTTGTCTCTACCGGACGGGGGAAAACGGACTTCAACTCGCGTGACATATATTCCCAGATTTGATTCTCGCCGGCGTTTCCACCGAGGTCGCGGATTGTCACGTAGGCGACGGCCGCACCGGTGGCTGCGTTGTCGGTTTCAGCCTGGATGTGACGTAGGAGCGCCGTCTTCCCGAGGCGCCGACCGCCGTAGACGATGCAACTGCCGTGTGGCTCAAGCAGCTTGCGCCGTTCGACGGTGCGCCCGAAGAACATTTCCCGGGGCACGGCCATGTTGCCGTAGTCGTGATATGGGTCTGCGAACGAAAAGGGTTGGGCGAGCTCGATCATAGTAAGGCCCCTGAGCTCCCGCTCTCCCGCCGCAAACAACACCATCGACTCGTCGATCACAAGAAGCCGCGTCTGGTGCTGGAGGCAAGAGAGTTGGAGCTGCTTGCGACGTTCCGGCGTAACCGTTTCCGTGACGAAGTAGACGATTCGGAGAGCGCCGGCGTCAGCCTGAATTGCGCGGATCTCCGTCTCGCTCGGTATCTTCGTGCCGATACAGACGCGGTAGTTGCCATCGGTTTGACTTCCGAAATCCGGAAGCAGTACCGATTCTTCATCCTGTTGAAGCTGGATGTGCAGGTCTGCCGAATAAAGGCGTCGATTGTTCCTGGCGTTCGGCGCGTTGATTTCAACCTTGAAGCCGAAACGCTCGAGCATGAGCGCCAGTCGGCTAGCAACCTCCGTCTCCGGCCTAGCGCCGCCGACGGCACGCCGGAGTTCGTTCCATGCCGTAAGCGCCTCGACGGCATCCTGTCGGTGATCATTGTCGATTCGACCGAAGTCGACGCCTGCGAACTCGGATGCACCCTCCAGGGCTGCCAGCGCACCGTCCTGTTCGGTCCTTGACATCGCTGACAACAATTCCGGTACGTTGGGGAAAAATGACCGAAAGCGCGGGTTGGGCGATGCAGTCTTGGGAAGAGCGCGGCCATCCTTGAGAAATCCGAGGTACTCGGTTGCAGTCAAGAGGTCGTCTCGGGCCACCATCCCGAGCACCTCGTCAAGATCGGCCTGAGCCACAGTTCCCAGTTTCGCCATTGCGCTTATGCTGGCTACGAGCTCATCTCGGGGACGCTTTAAGAGCGTCTCGACTTTCGTGCGAACGTCGGCGACCAGCCCGTATGCAGCCTTGAAGTCGAGGATCTGCTCAGACTCCGGCTTTTCCGTCCTCGCCTCCAGCGGTACCAGCGTCGGCAAATCGCTCGGGTCGATGCGGTTCAAAAGAGAAAGGAGCGACTGTGCCTCGTCTTGCGATCCCACACCGACCATGCGCTGCACGCGATCGACCGCCAATCTCGCCTCGCGCAGTTGGGTACCGAGCGCGTCACGACGCGCCTCCGCATCTCCTTGGCGTTCTTCATCAAGTGCGTCCGCCAGCGCGGCGGGAACGCCGAAAAAATCGGCCGCGGCGATCATAATGGACGCTGCGATGTGTGAACCGCTGGAGACCCGTGCTCGAACCGATTCCGCGAATGACTCGTTGTCGGTCGGCCCCGCAATCTGGGTTTGTGTCACCCCAAGGAGCGATCCGAGGACCATGTCGGGAACGTACGGAGCGGGCATCCAGCCTTTTCCAAAATCGAGCCCGGGCACCCAAAGCAAAGCGCCATGCAGTGCGATATAATAGTCGGTCGGGGAAGGAAAGGTTTCCACGCCCCGAACCGTCGAAAGAAATGATCGCAACGACCTGCGGGCATAGACTATCGCGGCGTCCTCGAATGCCGAGCTTGGCTGAAGCGCCGATAAAGCTTGGTCGAGCGCGCCAGTGGCACTTTCGATCGCTTCTCGCGCCCGCTGAATATTTCCGAGGGTGCCACGCATTGCTGGCGCGGCATCGGCAGCCTCTACAAACTCGGCGCACAGGGCGGCAATCCCCTGAATTAGGCCGACCATGCGTTCTCGCGCGATGCCGTCGATGCCGGTGAGCTTGTAACTGCTGACACGAATCTCGGCTTGTTCAAGCAAATGGATGATCGAACTTCGGTCTCCATAAGACTGAGCGAAATGCCGTGCGGCTTCCAGCGCTGACGCCGCGCTCTTCTCAACGCGATCACGCAGACGACCGAGTTCACCATCGCTCTTGGTCAGCGCGTTCCGAAGCTTGTTGCCCAGCTGGAACTTATAGGTCTTGTGAGAGAATTCCTCGATGTCGCGGAGCAATCGGGCGCTGAGCTCACGTGCGTACTCGTCGTCTTTCGCTTCTTGATTGGTGAGGCGCATGAGCGACGGACTAAAGTTGAGGCCGGATCGGAGAGGTGCGGCGAGCGCCTCTCTAAACGCGTGAACAGCCTGCCCGAGTCCGTGCCCCACCTGGCGGAGCTCCTCAAGAGCCAATGTCGCTTCCGGGTCATTGTGGTACAGTGCGAACGGCGCGAGCGCCGCAAGCGCCACGATCCGTCGAGCAAGAGCATTCGGAGCATCGTCCTCCAACGTCGCGAACGTAAGATTCACTTGACGGAGCGTTTCCTGAATTGTGTCGCTTCCCTGAAACGCCGCATGATTGACGTGCCGCGAGACCGCCGCCAGCTTCAGCTCGGATCGCGTCATCGGGAAGCGGTCGAACACGCCTGCGTTCGTAGCGGCGGTACTCAGATGATAGGCGAGAGAGAAATGACCTCCGCCGATGAATTCCTCAAACCGAGCGAGAAGCAAGGTCTCCATCGGATCCGGGCGGGCCGGCAGATCTTCAAGGGCCGCGGCGTCGTCGAGAGCCACCGTGTCTACGACATTCCGAGACATCGGTTCGCCAACAACTGGCTCGGGCGCGTCATCCTCGAACGGATCCTGCGAAATATTCCAGGTTTCGTCTGACGTCTCGAACGGATCATCCGCTTCGACCGCCAGGATGTCGGTCAAGGGCTGGCTTCCGGATGCAGGTGCCTCCTCATCCAAGTCGTCGTCAACATCGCCAGCGGTTTCGCTCTTCAAGTCCTGAAGTATGATGATCAGGCGGTCGGTCACATCACGAGCCATTGCAACGGCTTCGGCGGTCAGCTCTGCACCCTCCTGAAAACGGGCGATCTGCATTTCGCTCATGATGCGCCGCGCCTCGTCGATCTTGGCACGCGCGTCCCGCGCGGTCGCCTCCGAGGCTTCGAGGCTCATCTGCAGCGCCAAGGCAGCGTCGGTGTCAATGATCGTTACATAGGGTCCCATGGGAACCACAGGCAGCGATTCCGCAGGGTGTGCGGCATCGATAAGGACCGCCAAGGAATAGGTAAATGTCTCGAGGGCACGATCGAGCGACTGGGTCGCGTCAACGCCCCTCGGACGAGACGCCTCGTGGATGGCCAGCGCGAGCGCCGCTTCAGACATCAATGCTTCCAATTGATCCAAAACCGTCTGGTCGGGACCAACTGCATCGGTGGCGACGAGCGAGATCGCTGCCATAGACGCAATCCAATCAGGATCGGGCTTGGCCGGAGGCGGGCTGGGAGCGGCCATGACTGCGCAGTCGTCGGCACTCGACGGCGATCCGACCTCAGACGGACTAACCTCGGCGCTCAAATCCACCTCTTCGTCGCGTCCGATGTCGCCAACCTCGGCGGGGGTCGATGCCGTCTTCTCCTCGACCGCGATCTCCTCCCCACTTGGCCGATGTTCTTTTTCCTCAACTGGTCTGGCCGGCAGTCGTCTGAGGTCCCCGTGCCAGCTGTAGTCATCCCTGAAGAGGTGGACGACAACATCCTCAGCAAACTCTCTAAGAGGCTTGTACAGATCATCCGCGCGGATCAGCGCCAGCGTGTCCGCTTCCAGAGGTTCGACGAACGCTCGGCGAACGATGTGCGAAAGCGCCAGCTCGATCTCGCCGGCACTGACGAGCAACTCGACCATCTTTTTGGTCGAGCTTATGGCACTCGTGGAAAGCCCGCGATCGTGCACGATCGCATGTGCCACAGCATAGGCCGTGTTCAACAAAGGTTTGAAAGGTGTCCAAGTGCTGCGCTTGGTCGGCGCGACGCTGCGCTTCGCGATCTGCGTGATGGTGGCAAGGAATCGAGGGAAACCCAGCCCCGCAAGGACGATCCTCTGGAAGGTCGAGAGATCAGGTTTTTCGCATGGCCAGCTTTCGAACCCACTGAGATCAGCGATTTCGTTGCGCGCCTGGTGAATGCCCCGCAACTGCGAATTGGCGACATGCACATTCTTTTCGATCCAGGTGAGATCGACAAATGCAGGCATTCGAATGACCGCGGAAAGCTCTGACCATGTACCCCCCGCCATATCTACGGCTGCCTCCACGGGTAGTGTCGTGTGACCGGCCGGCCGCGAGCCGATTGTTTGGGCTAGCATCGCCGCCGTACGTTCGATGGCTGGTTCGTGTGGGTCGTCGCTCAACTGATCGGGGCCTGGTCCCGAGGGATCTTCGACAACGGTCACGTCTTGCCAGCTTGGCTGATTGTCCGAAGCGTCAGGCTGATCCGCCGTGCCCGGCGGGGCAGGTGAAACATCGACGTCTGCATCGTCTTCGTCGAGCGCAGGCGAACCGACTTCTGCCGCCAATTCGTCGGCCTCTTCGCCCACATCCAATGCAAATCTCGTCATATAGTCGCGCACTTTCGATTCGAACGAGAGAGGAGCGGGCAAGGTGGTCGAGGATGCCGTGTGCCCGTAACCGTAACGAAGGCTCGAAACGAGGTGCGCGATCTTGTCAGGCTCATCTCCCTCGGCAATCTTCGCCACCGTGATCTCGATCGGGTTGGGCAGTCGGTAACTGACTTCATAGATTGGGATTTCCGCCCGCACGAGCAGGCCTTTCGCGGCCGCAGGGATAACGCTGCCCTTGAATGCCTTCGCGATCGGCACGAGCGATTCAAGCCTGCGATAGACGCTCAGCCCGCGCGGCAATGTCATCTGAAAATAGCCGGCGGTCGACCAGTAGTGGCCCGAGTTGGCCCCTTCGTCGGACAGCTTTATCGTCCGCGCAACGACGGTCGGGCAATATCTCTCGAACCCGCCAACGTCTTGGCCAGAGGCAAGCTCCACTTTCCTGTACTGGACTGTTTTCCGTTGAGCGAGGCGACTGGCATGCCCAGTTCGCACCCGCACGACGCGCGCGCCCGGCCAACGGCGCGACACGTCGATCCGCTCCGTGCCAAGCGTGATATCCGCCCCGATCTGATCGTCCTTGAGCCATGACCACAGCGGCGCGGCGCCATTACTGTCGACAATGACGAGCGGGCGGTCGCCCGCTTCGGCGCTGCTGTCCAGTATCTCCCGTACAAAGGCTTGGAAACTCGCTCTCTGGTTCGCGATGCCGTCCCCGAGCGACGGCTTGACCTCAGGACTCGCGACACGCTTGAGCGCCTGGAAGAGCGGCTCCCACTCGGCAGACCATCGCATCTCGCCGTCATGCCATCCGACGCGCGCGGTGGTGCGTCCTGATGCGCAGTCGATGCGCGTTGCGATGCACAGCTTGTCGGCGGACGGAGCGACGCGTGTCCTGGCCTGCGCGAGCACGGAAATGCCGACGACGCACGTTGGCCGTGACGCTGCATCCGGGAAGGCTCCCGAGACCACGCTGTCGATCTCACTGACGAGGCCAGCGTGACCGAAAATCAGATCGTAGATCGCTGCCTGCACCCGGTGAAAATAATTGGCGAGGCCGCGCGGACCGCTCGCACGCGGTCGCAGGTACTGGACGTTAGCGTTCGCCTCGGAAGCAAGAGAATATCGCCCGGCGAGCTTGTTCACGGGGTCGTCGGGCTTCCCGTCATACCATTCCGCCGCTTGGACAAGAGCGTGGCTCGATCCTTCAGTCCGCAACATGAGTTCCGCCAGCGGTCTCCACGCCTCGACACGCGCTTCAAACCTTTGGCGGCTTTTGCCCTCGGACTTCGGCAGCGCGTGCCGATAGCCATGTACGTCAGTGGGCAGCGGGCGTGCGGACAGCTGGAGCGAGGCGCCAAACAAAGACGTGAGCACCGTCTGGACTAATTTTCGCTCCTCGTCGCTCCGGGCGATCACGACGACGTGCGGTTTCGCGTCACCGAATGCGCGGCGCACTCGCTCGACGTTCGCAGCACGGACCTCGACCAGCTTCGCTCCCGCTGTCGACGCAGTTATCGCGTCGATGGGCGGCGCTTCTTCCGACAAGCTGAGGGAAGACCATGCGGCCTCGATCGAGGCATCGTCCATCAGATCGTTTCGGCCCAGCGAGACGGCAACGTCCGACAGAAGCGCGCCGACTTCGAGAGCCTTGTGAAGTTCCTCGGAACGCTTCGGTGCTTTTTGCGTCGTTGGCGTCTCCTCGAACGCGAGCGGCACGAAGCCGAACTCGTCGACCGCGTCCTGAACCGCGTCGAACAGATCGGTCTGATCTCTCGTGGTGACTCCAGCTCCGACCTTGTGGGATCCACCGAGCTTGGGCGAATACGCCACTCCGACAAACGTCGCAGAACCCGCGCCGGCTGCGACCAGGTCCGCGATGGGCGCGCCGACATCGCCGCCGACGTTGAAAAGTTGAGCGAGGAATTCGGGAGCGACCGGGTCCTCTACGACGTTGGATGCGACCGGAGCTGCAACTTCGATACCAAGGTTCGCCCCGTCACGGCCGAGCACAGTCACGGTCACCCTCTTTTGACCGAAGAGCGAACGGCCAGCCGGGATTTGGGACAGCCAACGGCGCCGCGAGGCACGGACATTGACGATTGGCTGCTTCGAGAAGGGCATCAGCTCGACGGTAATCGTTGCAACCATCGAATAAAGCGCATCATCGAATTTCGAGGGCCAGGTAACGAACTCAACCGCATTGGACCGTCCGTCGCTTCTCACAATGCGCCAGACGGGACCCATCCCCTCGAAGAGCTCGCGCCCCTTGAGCGCCTGCGAGAATGTCTGGATGATGGCATCGCGAAAGTCCCCGAAGCCGCTGCCATCGGCGAACGCTTCAGGATAGCTGGTTTCGCGCCGCTGGATCGCGAACGCCCCCTCGCCCATCTGCTGAAGCGCGTCGACCAACGATTCCGAAGCGCCCACTTTCTCTGCCCAGGGGCGCAACGAGAGAGGGACCCACAGCGAGAGGGCATGGCCCAACCGCTTCTCCAAATCGTTGGAGCGCGGAGCAGCAAGGAAGGCGCGGGGCTCGTCAGCCCACGGCATTCCGAGGTCACGCTCAATTAAGAGCGCGTCCGGGACTGTTGCGGCAATTGCCGCACGTAATGACGCATATGGCAGCGCGTGGCCCCGTGCGGTCTCCGACGCTTCCCCGGCATTCCTGAGCTCCTTCAGCAGCGCAGCTGCACGATCGCTCCAGGCACACCGGTCGGATTCGACCGCGACGGCTGCCGTGCCGTCATACTGGAGCGATGAAACCATCGTTCCACGGACGAGACCGCCAGCCTCATTGAACTTGCGATAGACAATCTCCGGCAACAGGTCAGTCGTCATCGTCAGGTCCATCAGTGAAACGCAGTCCCGCACAGCGCGAGAGTGGCTCGTAAAAGGGCTCGTAGAGAGCGCGATAAATTTCGGCGTCCACAGGATCGGGGTCGGTTAGCCGCGTACGCAGGATATCGCGCATCGCCACGAGCATGCTGCTACGCCAAGTATCGGCATCGCCTGCCGCAGATCGCGGTGCCCAAGCGGCGTCCACGAAGATCGCGCGCGCCGCGCAGCCGTTGCGCATGGCGCGACCAATCGTCTGAAGAACATCGACCATGATATCGGCGGTAAAAGGCACGGCAAGTTCGCCGAGCCGGCTCGCCTGCAGCGGGAACCGCAGCAGGCGCCGACTGACGAGAGACAATTCGCGCCGCGCATCCCGCCACTGCGCCGCGATTGAGCCGACGTCCGCATCCGCAGAGAAATGTCGCATGTCGAAGCGCAGGGAGCGCGCTCCAGCAATGCCGGCGACGAGGTCCAAACTCTCCGAAGCGGGATGGGGGCGCGCGAGGAAGACAAGTGTTCCGAGTAGCGCATCGCGACGCCTGGGACCGCTCTCGAACACGATATTCACGCCGCGAGCGAGGGCCTTCATCGGGAAAACGATGACATCCCAGCTGTCACGCATGCTGAGCCGCTCGACCTGAGCTGCCGTCACCCAGTCTCCCTCATTATGTTCGGGAGGCCGGTTGGTGACGCCGACCACCCTTCCAGCAACCGCTGGATAGAAGCGCTTGAGGTGGGCCTTCACCTTGTCGACCTGCGCGTAACTGTTCACGACGATCCCGACCTTGCGGCCATCGTCGAAGTCCCTGGTCATCTGGAATGCCAGCGGATCGTCACCCTGAAAATAATGATCTACCATCTTGCGCAGCACGCGATCCCGCGACCCCAGTGGTGCGCCGCTAAAGCGCAGGACGCTCGAGGGCCGCGATGGATCGACAATCGGCGCAAACACGTAGCGCGAATCCTCCCATGCACGGCCCACGTCGGGACGCCGCAACACGATGTGCGGTCCGACAGGTATGTGAAACGTCGGACTTTCCTCAAGATACGACGTCGCGCTTGCAAGGAGCACGTTTGGCCCGCGTTCCTTGCCCTGATGGCGCAGCAACCCGCCAAGCCGGTACATCAGCACACGCGGTGCACCTCGGAACGATACATACTGGAGCCTGACGCGCGCACGCGGCCCATCATCCTCATAACGGAAGCGAATACCCGACAATCGGCCGATGAGCGCTTCGGGTACGAGTCTGCCTAGATCCTCGGAGATTCCCTGCTGAAATAGCGGCTCCCGGTGGATGCCTTCCGCAATCATCGCCTGCTGGGCAGGTATAAGCGCGAGGAATTGCATTACGACAGTCGTTACGCCGACCAGGAAGCGAAAGAGCTCGACGAGGTCGTCGCGCCCGATCTCTGGGTTCGGGCTGACAAGGCCGAACATCCGAACGCGGATCGTCTCGAGATACTCATCTCGACGCGCTGCGAGGGGCTCGGATATCCAGTCACGCGTGGCGGCCGCGATCGTTGTCGCCGCGTCGGCGACCTCCTCCCGGCTCCTGCCGATGTCGACCGCGATGCGATCCGGGTCGAACCCGTAGCCGTCAACGTCCTGATCCTCGTCGGTACGCCGCATCAGCGCCGCCCTGACGCAGCCATCCCAGAATGCCCGGATCGCATTGAAGCGGCGCTCCTCCGTCTCCCGATCCTGTCCGGCTAACAGGGAGATGTCCGGAGGACTAAAGATCGCGGTCAGGATATTGTTACCAGTGACGAACGTGTCTTCGAAGCGCGAGAGAGGCGTCTCTGTCCCACTGCGAACACGCAGGCGTTGGAGGTGCCCGACCAAGCTATGGTTCAGGCTACGAAAGTCTGATGCCGCGCGGCCATATTGCTGAATGTTGCTAGCCGCCATGTCGGTGCGACCGGCGGATAACGGCACGAAGAGGTCGCGATTTAACGCATGCTCATAGCTCGACTCGCTTCCCGTCAGGTCGAGCGACGCGACCGCCTTGCCGTCGAGCACAGCCTGGGCACCATCCGCCTCGTCGATGATTACGAGATCGGCGGTCATCGCGACCGCCTCGAAATGCCGGACACGCTCATCCGCGAAATGCGGACTAATCCGGGTATCCATGGACAGGACATGGCCAAGCCAAATCCGGTGTTCGACCAGCTCACGGGGCGCACGGAGGCGACCGCATCGAGCGGAGAGGGGACAAAGATGGGCTACTTCTTGCGCCTTGGGCGTGCCATCCGCCTTTAGAGGCCGCTGGAGAATCGACGTGCATGGCGGCGCGAGGTGTGGAAACTCCCTATCCGCCTGAGGATCCTCCTCATAACCGCCGAGCGCACAGTTGAGCGCGAGCAGCTCGGCACCGTCCGCCGTCCTGCCGAAGCCTCTTGCTTCGTCTGCTCCGATGCGGCCGGCTAGCTTACGCGCGTGCTCGATGCGGGTCTGGGGAGACTGCCCGACCAAGAGGCCGACGTCTGCGCCGTAAGTGCGTAGGTCTGCCATCAGATTTAGCGACGTCTCAATCGACGGCAGCAGCACGACCGCCTTGTAATCTCGGGCATCGAGCCACATTAGCACCAGCACGATCAGCGTCGTCTTGCCAGTGCCAGGCAGGCCGATGAGATGGCGAAGACCGTCGATCCGCAGTCGATCACCGGGAACGAGCCGCCCCGCTACCTGATCAGGTGACAGAAACTCCAGCTTCATAGATCCGTCCGCCTCCCGAAGGCGAGAGGCCCAGTTGCCGGCCGGGCGCTCCGGATGCGCGCTATCGATCTCGTCGAGTTCTTCCGCGACGGCGATGAGATCCGTGATCGGAATATCGATCGGCCCGCGAGGCTCGCGCGCAAGGTCGAAATGGCGCGGCGGCTCGGGATGCAGACCGTCGAGATCGACAGTGAATCGCTCGGCAGCCCCCACCGGGCCGGCTTCGATCGCCATCGGCCGCTCGGCGTCGGCGCGTGCGATCGACCATCGCCTCAGTCCGAGCGCCGTTGTAAGCGCCGCAACCATGGCGGTCAGCTCTGGGTCATCCAGTGGCACTCGTCGATGAAACGGCAGGCGGGGATCCGATATATCGATCCTGTATGGCGGCTCGCGATAGTCAGTTTCGTCCCGATGGTCGTCTTCCCAGCCAACGGCGGAATAAGCAAGCTGCCGAAGCTGGATCTCCGAAGCGGCCGCCACCCCGAGGAGCCGGAGGGCGGTCGCCGCGGGCGCGAACCGTCGGACGGCGTCGCTGTCGAGAACGGAGCCGAACCCGGACATGAGCGCCGGCGCATTGCGCAGGTCACGTTCCCCGAGCAGGACGTCCATCGCTGCGCACAGCCACTGCGCACCCAACGCACCCTGGAAACCGTGCGGTTCCACCCTCATTCGCCGAACTCACGGATCGCTCGCGCGACCGTCATGAATTCGAGTGGCTCATCATTCGTGTATGCCGTCCGGAGGTCATCGATGTAGCGCGGATTTATGCGCAGCTTGAAGTCAGGAACGACAATCACGCGGCGAGCGAAGATTGAGAGGCGTCCGATCCCGCGCGAGAGGCGTGCACCAAGGACAAGCGGGCTCGCGTAACTCTTTACATCGAGGCCGATCGAGAGACCGTCTACCCCGACGTCCGCCGCGTCGGCCATAGGATAGAGTGCTGAATTCCGCCCGCGCGCGAGGAGCGCGTCGTGCAGACGAACTTCGTCGAGACCCGGACCGACCCAGAACGCTAGCAACGCCGCGTTCGCGAGACGGCTGAGCGAAGGTTGCTCGATCAGGTCGCCCGCGATCGTCTCGCCTTCGAGAATGCATTGTCGCACCTGGCACCGGCCATCCCGGAACGCCGGATCGCGGACCGGCCACAGGAGCGAGCCACAGCGCGCGCAGCGTCGCGCAACCCCATCCGTCAACGCTCCCTGCGGCACTGGACGATAGAGTCCGTGGATCGTCCGGGCGGCATGGGCGTGCCCATGAGCGATAAAATCGTGAAGTTCATCCTGGGAGATGACCGGGTGACGCACGACCAACTCTCTGATCGCGGTATAAGCGGCTTCGCGTTGCGTTGCGGGGTAGCTCTGGACGGCAGCCCTGAGGCGCTCATGATGAAGATCCTCCTCCACGTCGATTTCGCTGCCGCCCATTCGCGCGAGTTCGCGGCAATCGCCGGTGGGCACACCCAGCGAACCATCGGCAAGCTCCACGTCTCCGTACAGGAAGCCATTCGCGAAGCTCGGCACTCCCCAGCTCCCCATGGGAAGCGTTGCCCTTTTCATTACTAGGTGGATGCTCGAGCCGATATCCTCGACGCCGTCATCAACGCAGAGTCGCGACAGGCGCGCGAGCGCGCGTCGCGCGATCGGCGGCAGGCTGGAGTCCTGTTGGACCACGCCACCATCGTTCGAAATCTGATCATATATCTCGCAGAGCGCGCGCGCCAGCATGTAAACAGTTCCGATCGCTCCGGACTGTTCAAGCATGGCACCGCCCCGCGGTAAGACGATCAGCCGTTCCGCTCGAGCAGATTACGTCGGCATCGGTCACCGAGCTCCCCCCGAACTCTCGCAATAATCGTCTCCAGCAACCACTCTTGATCCGGCCGCGACTTATCTCGCGCCCGAAAGTTTTCGTACAGCGGTGAATTTGGACTTACCAGACAACAACAACCAAACTGATCGTTTTTCGACGACTTGGTTTTCATTTTCGGGAAACTATCGGAGACCCAGAGCCGATCATGTCGCAATCGCCACGGCGCGATGCCAGCGGCAGCCAGCGAGCTCGAAAAGAGCGCTTAGAAATCACGCCGTCAGATCCAGACCCCTGCGCCGAATCGTTGGTCCGATCCGTGGCGCCCACCGCTTCATCGCCAACGACGCTCAGACCTGTAGCGCGCTTTGCGCGCCACAGTCGACGTGAAAACAGGCGGCATCCGGATCGTGCACTGCAACAACGAATGGTGAGAGTCGGCGCAAAAGGCGGCGACGCACATCACCTCGCGCACAACCTTGAATTTTTGATCGAAGCTGGGGCGAGCATTGACAACTCAGCCGGTCGTCGGCGCACTCGTCGTGCTAGCCAAATCGCTGCCGAGTTCGTCCAGGCAGAGCCTGATGCGCGCAGCTTGGTCCGGATCTATGCCGATGTTGGCTTCCATCTGCCGGATTGTTGTCACCATTTCCTCACAACTGAGCGCGGGAAAGATCGTTGTCGCTTTAAAGAGCGTCGGGACTTGCTTATTGAGGATCGTACTGAGCGACTTGTGTGCTGTCACGGTCCGCACCTCAGCAAGGATGGCAGCCAGCACCCAGCGCGACACGATCGCCAGCGTCGTGATCTGAATGGGAAGAATATGACCCTCAACGGTGAACGCTAACCTGCTGATCAAGCTACGCGTGAAATCCGGCCCCCAGATCGCCGCAACCGCGCGCGTTGCGACAAAGAGGAAACTCTCGCGAAAATCGTCGTCGGCGTCGTCACCGAAAGGCAGCAAAACCGCCTCCGCGCCATCTTCGACCCTGTACCGCTTCGTGCAGCCATGAAGCATTAGATACAGCATGAACAGCGAGCGGGTGACGAAATTGAGGTCGAGCGCGCCGTCTGTTTCCTTCGCGTGCTCCAAGAAGGACTGAAACTTTTGAATTCCCTTCCGTAGTGCAGTTTGATTGCGTTCGAAGGCGCTGACGGACAAGCATTGCGGTTCGGCGATGCCACAACTGGCCGAAGGCGTCGTACCGGGTAAGCCGTCCGAGCCGACATCGTCCTGGTCCTCTCCCACGAGATGACTGTTGGCATGAGCAATGTCCTCGGCGTCTATCCGATCGATTGTATGGACATCAACAAGCCCGCGCAGCACGATCTGCAGCATCGATTGAAGCACCGGACTATCGCCATGACCAAGTCCGACCGAAGTGAGGCTTGCGGTGAGGTTGAGCGCGGCCCGAAACTCGTTGGCCGTTGCGAAATCCCGCCCGGCGACGCCTGCCAACGCAGTTCGGCCGTTAGCGGCGCGTATCCTTTCGCGCGATGGCCGGGTCCTGACATCGTCCTCGAGGAGGAGATGAATGTCTCTTGCCAGGTCGATCAGGCCGGCATCGCCATCAAGGATCGCGTCGAGCTTCTTTCTAAGGGCGTCAGCGACCGGGAAGGGCGCGAAGCGCATCAGTTCGTCGGGATCGGCGATGATGGTCGGCCGGCTGATCCTGCCGTCCGTCAGGCGGATACGCGCAATGTTGGACCGAACGATCGGGTCGCCGATCTCGCCAGACCACAAGCCGTCGGCTCGCCTCGCCAGCGGGATTAAAATATCGCCTATTTCAACCGACGCACACGCCTCGGCAACCGGCGATGCGGGCGTCCAGACGTACCAGCGTTCGCGCCGCTCAATCGATCCCGGTGCGAAGTCCGCCGCTTTCGGCGCGGGGTTGGTCGGCGAAGGCGGAACCGTAATATCCGTCGCCGCGATCAGCGTCTTGTACGACAGCCCAAGATGCTTTCGCGTCATGCCCCGAGGCAATTTGCGGAACAGGAGACATTCGTGATTGGTGCCGGCCGCACCGGGCGTTCCGAGCGCGGCCACGGTGCAGTTCGCGCTCCCCATAAACAGAAAGTCGTGGCGCTCGCCACGAAACAGAAACATCTTGGCATGAAGAAAGCGCGCGTTCGGAGCGCCCTTCTCGCCGATCGGATGAAACGTAACGGGCAGCGTTCCGATCGCCCCGACCGGAAACGTCGACGAGCGCGATGGATTGCTTGGATTGAGCGACAGAAACACGTGTATTTCGGGGCCGGTGACTGCGGTCCACAGGTGCTTCAGCGCGGACAACTTCCGGTCCCAGTAAGGAGAGATGACCGTCAATCGTTCGATCGGTTCATCGACCAGCCCCAGCATACGGTGGGCAAGTCCGTTGGCGTCGTTCGGATCGGACAGCAGCAGGTCGATCGTCGACCCATCCGACAACGGAAAGGGTCCTGTTTCTGCCAGCCCGTCGGAATCGAGCCAAGGGGACTGGCTGCGCATCAGTTCCAGCTTGTAGACTGCCTTGCTGTCGCCGCCTGCACCGATCAAACGCGATAGCCAGAGATGCGCGCGGACGAGGAGCGTTCGGTGTACGCGAGCATCGGGCCCATCGTCGCGTTCATGCCACGACAGCGTAGACACGAGCTCGAGATTTCCGGCCCAACCCGCGGCCGTTACATTCGCCGATCCGACAACAAGCCGCGCCTTGGCCTTTCCGTACCGCAGCGCCAGCTTGGGATGAAAGCATGACCCGGTTGCGACAGGTGCCACCAGATATTTTCGTCCAGCATTGGCAAAAGCGTCGGGGATCGCATCGAGCGATTGTTCGAGCATCCTGGCATCAGCCAAGAGAATGTTGTTCTGGCACCCAGCCCCGCGCAACCTGAGCTGAAGGCTCGCGTCATAAAAGGCCGGATCGACGCTAAACGTCGACAGGATCGAACTATGGAATCCGGACTCCCTGAAGTCTTCGAACAGGCTATGTGGCACAGAGGAAGTTCTCGCCAGCGGGCGTGATAAGATCCGTATCCGGGTCGATGAGGCGCGCATCTCGCGCGAAAGTGAGCAAATTCGCGATCCGCGGCTGTGTATAGGTGTATTCGGCATATTCGCCATCGACGACACAGCCATCGTCGAGCGTGAAGCGGTAGGTGAATCGTCCACCCGTCGCGAGCTTCTGTCCTGCGATCGTCAGATGGTTCGCAATGACGAACTTTTTAATCAATGCGGCGATGGTTGCTCTGGCGTTCGCCGCTGCGTTGCGGTCTAGAAAAGCAAAGACGCCTTCTGCTGAGCGGCCCTCCACGGTTTCGCCGCGCAGTTCGTCTCGCAGGGCTGCGGCGTGTTTC
This sequence comes from Sphingomonadales bacterium UBA1936, assembly GCA_002336985.1. Taxonomy (GTDB): domain Bacteria; phylum Pseudomonadota; class Alphaproteobacteria; order Sphingomonadales; family Sphingomonadaceae; genus Sphingomonas_O. Next base: position 18,004 of record DDFE01000021.1, on the reverse strand, counting down.
CACCGGTGCCAGAGCGACAGGATGAGCGTTGTGCTGCCTGCGATCGCCTGCGGTAGGGGTTTGCCCTTGAACGAGGCCGCTCCGAGGAGCACCGTTCCCAGTTCATGCTCCCCGACCAGGGTCTTGACCGCATTTGCGGCAGCGAACCCTTCCATCGGCGTAGTGGCATCGGCGACAGCGAGCATCGCTAGCGCGGTCGCGATGGCATCGATCGTCAGCGGCTCGGTTGCCCGTTCGGACAAATCGACAATGGCGTTGAGCCAAACTTCGAGTGCAATATGACAGAACTCGTTAACGAAATAGGCCCGCCATCGTGTCAGGTTTCGACTATCGCAGCTCGCGTCGCCCAGTTTGCCCGACTGAACATAGAGATCGCGACGCAGGTCGAAGTCACCGGTTGCATCCGAAACAATGGTAAGCAGATTGCGGAGCGAGGTTCGCCGGGCAGGCGCTGTGGGATCGTCAGCACGACCGCCTTGCAGAAACACGTTGAGCAGGTGCGCTTCGCGACTAGCGGGATCGAGTTGCGCGGGATGGAAGGCATCCGAAACTTTTTTGCAGTCTGGCCGAGAAATGCGGCCAGCCGCCACCGCGCGCGACAGAAGTCTGCACGCCGCAGGATGCTCATCTTGCAGCGCCACTGCGAGCGCCTTGCCGGCAGGATCGGTCACGCCGTACACCCGCGTGGCGCTACCCTGGATGAGCCCCATCTCGAGCATACTGGCCGCATAGAACTGGCCGAAGTTGCCGTATGGCGCCTTGAGATACTGGTTGTCCTGCCCCGGCCGGTTGGTTGCCGCCACAAGATCGTATGTTTTCGTCGCGGGATCGGCGGCAGCAGTTCGCCACCACTCGGAACCCGCCATGCCGTATGCTCTCGCGGCATCACCGACTTGACAGCATAGGGCAAGCGCGGCCTCGCAGCGGCGGATGAACTTGATCCATTTGTCTTCTCGGGTGGTATGATGACTTTGCTCGAACTGCCAAAGCATCCAACAATAGAACGAATAGTAACGGAGCCGATTGGTTACATTTGTAAGCCCAGGCACCAGCAAGGTGTATAACCGCACCGAGGCGGCCTGAAATCCGAGCGGGTCGCGGCCCGCCGAAAAGCTTCCCGGCTTTGTCCAATCAGCCAGACCGGTCATACACCCCAATCGCATCGACCTATCGCGATGTATGCACTATCATAGGTCGGAACCATCATGCCAGTAACCATCAGCGTCGCAAGAGTGCAGGCGGTGGTTGCCGGTTGGCGAAAACCGCTGTCGCCCGAGTGTGGTCATGGCATGCGGCAGGCCTATACGATCGCATTCCGGTTCTCTGATCCGACCGTGCAGTACGATATAGAGAGCAGGCGACCGGCCGCCCCAAGCAGGCAATGATTGTGCAACCATAATGGCGGCGTGGCTGTCCGCATTCCGTTTCTATAAGTGCGTGGGCTTGCTGACGACCGCCATCGCCGCCTCCTTGATCGCTTCCGAGTGCGTCGGGTGCGCGTGGCAGGTGTAGGCGATGTCCTCGCTGGTCGTGCCGAATTCCATGGCCTGCGCGACCTGTGCGATCATCGTACCGGCGGGGACCGCGATGATCCAGGCGCCCAGCACACGGTCGGTCTTGGCATCCGCGATCACCTTTACGAAGCCGTCGGATTCGTGGTTGGTCTTGGCGCGGCTGTTCGCGAGCATTGGGAACTTGCCGACCTTGACGGCGCGCTTGTCCCCACCGGCTCTGTCGATGGCCCGCTCTTCGGTCAAGCCGACACCCGCGATCTCGGGCCAGGTGTAGACGACGCTGGGAATAACGTCCCGGTTCACGATGCCGATATGGCCCGCAATAATCTCTGCGACAGCGATGGCCTCGTCCATGGCCTTGTGCGCGAGCATGGGACCGGGAATGACGTCGCCAATCGCCCACACACCCGGGACCGACGTCCGAAAATCGCCATCCACCTCGATCTGGCCGCGCTGGTTGGTGGCGAGGCCCGCCTTGTCGAGCGCCAGGCCGTCGGTATTCGGCCTGCGACCGATGGAGAGGAGAACGCAATCCGCCTTAAACGTTTCGGCCGGGCCGCCCGCGGCGGGCTCGACGGTCAGGGTCGCTTTCTTGCCCTTCACCGTTACGCCGGTGACCTTGGTTGACAGCTTGAACTCGATCCCCTGTTTCTTGAAGATCTTGTTGGCTTCCTTGCGGATGTCGCCGTCCATGCCGGGCAGGATCTGGTCGAGGAATTCGACGACCGTGACCTTTGCGCCGAGACGCCGCCACACGCTGCCGAGCTCGAGCCCGATCACGCCGCCGCCGATGACGACCATGTGGCCGGGCACCTTCGCCAGTTCGAGCGCGCCGGTCGAATCGACGACGACCTGTTTGTCGTTATCGACTTCGACGCCGGGGAGCGGGGTGACGCTCGACCCTGTCGCGATGACGATGTCCTTGGCGGTGTGATTCTTGCCCGCGACCGCGACGGTGTTCGCGTCGACGAAGCTGCCGAGGCCTTTCAGCCACTCGACCTTGTTCTTCTTGAACAGGAACGCGATGCCGCCCGTCAGGCCCTTGACCGCGTCGACGCGCTGCGCGTGCATGGCGGGAAGGTCGAGCTCCGGCTTCATCTTGATGCCCATCTTGGCGAAAGTGCCGTTGGCGGCGGCGTCGAAATATTCCGACGCGTGCAGCATCGCTTTCGACGGGATGCAGCCGACGTTGAGGCAGGTGCCGCCCAGCGTCTCGCGGCTTTCCACGCACGCGGTGCGCAGGCCCAGCTGCGCCGCCCGGATCGCAGCGACATAACCGCCGGGACCGCTGCCGATGACGATGACGTCGAAGTCGTATTCAGCCATTTGCATCTCGGCATTGTGAGCAGATCGACCCTATGTCCACAGCACCCGTCATACCCAGAGCAAAGGCTGATCGCTTCAGCTCGTGGCTCATCCATGGGCGATCATAGGCGTGTTCATTGTTAGGCATCGTGCAGGCTCTATCCGCCCAAACGTATCCGCGACAAAGGCTTTTTCGCCGACAAGGCAAAGAGTGGTTTCCCGCCGCTCTTCTGGCGCCCGTAAACTTGGGCAGCGACTTACGCGTGGTTGGTGGAAGGTCGCCGCCCTCATAGCTTACCATGCCGCGAAGCCCGTTACTCGTTGTGCTAGGAGTTTGCACTTTCCAAACGTCTCATATGCACAACCCTCGGTTTCCTGTGAATGCAAGCCGAGAGGATCAATTCCCGGCGAATTGATGCCTGGTGACTGGAGACCAAGACCAACCGCGCACGGCTTGAAAAGCTCAGGGAAACCTGTGCGAAAGTGCGAAATACGTATGACCGAGGGAGCTCGCTCGGCTCGAACGAGAGGAAGATACTGGGCTAAGATGATTTGGACGGCCCGCGCAGAAGATAGACGTGCTGAACGTGTGCGCACCGCATGCAACACATCTCCTCCAATGATATATACGTCAGGCTAGGGATATGTCCTAAGGACATATCCCTAGCCTGACCTTCGTGCAACCCTGTTTCGATCCGCACAATATTGCTCGGCTTGACAATCTGTGTCCCAGTACCCATACGTCCTTAGGACGTATGGGTACTGGGACTTCATGTATCTCGCTGACGCTCTCCAAAGTGCACTCACCGATCGGGACGACCCTGTCGTCACCGATTATCAACTCTATACTCTTGGCCAAGATTTGTTTCACGCCGGCAGCTATGCAGGCGAGCCCATCAAGCGCCTGCCCGACGCCTGGGATCTCCGCCGTGCCCGCGCAGCTCTTACAAAACTGGAAGCACGCCGGGTCATCGCGCCCGATCAGGATTTCAAATCAGGTGTTTGGCGCGTTGTCCAGGCAACCGGTTCGGGAAGTGCCGAAGAGGCAGCCTGCATCGCCGATCCCTTTTGTTATGTCTCCCATCTTTCCGCGATGCAACGCTATGGCCTCACCAACCGCAACCCTGAAGCCGTGCATCTTACAACACCCGCGAGACCCGTTTGGAATGCGCTTCGCGATGCGAAGCTCGATCGTGAGATGGATGGGTCCGACGAATTTCCGCTCCTGCTCAAAGTCGGGTTCCGGTCGCAAATCCGCCGACGTCCCGTCATCGTCCATGAATCCGCGCATCCTGCGACGCCGGTGCCCATCGCCGGCGAACACACGCGTATTGCGTCGATCGGACGCACCTTTGCCGATATGCTGTCCGAACCCGGATTGAGCGGAGGCATTCACCACGTGATCGAGACATGGGAAGAGCATGTCACGGACTGGCTCGACGAAGCCATAGCCGCGGTCGACGATGCTCCAAAGAAACTAATCAAGGTGCGCGCCGGCTATTTGCTCGCCGAGCATCTCGGCATCGACGATCCGCGAATTAACGCTTGGGCGCAGTTCGCGCAGCGCGGCGGCTCGCAAAAGCTCGACCCGGATGCGGCCTACGCACCACGGTTCTCGGAACGCTGGATGCTGTCGCTGAATGTCTGAGCACCTGATCCCCGATGCTGACACGCCGGCCGATATCGTCCAGATCGACCTACGGCGCTGGGTCGAAGCGGCAGCGAATAATCCCATCCTCCACCGCGACCGGCAAGTCACCGAAATCCTGCTCGCGGCGATCGGCATGTCGGGAAATCTTAAGGACACGCTCATTCTCAAGGGCGGAACGCTGATGGCGCTGGCCTTCGCCAGCGACCGCGTGACTGCCGACGTTGACTTCACAACAAGTGGCGATGCCGCCACCTTCCCCGGTGCGCTGGTCGAAGATCTCAATGCTAAACTCCCGCGTGCCGCGGTCGCACTCGGCTATCTCGACATCCTTGCCAAGGTGCAGTCGGTCCGCATGAAACCGAGCCCCGACGGGTTTGCGGACCATAATTTTCCGGCTCTGCAGGTGCGAATCGGGTCGGCCCGCCGCCAAAGCTCCGAGGAGAAGAGATTTGCCCATGGCCAGGCGAGCCGCGTTCTGACCATCGACGTCAGCTTTAAAGACCAGGTCTATTCATACCAGGAACTGCGCCTTGCCGACGCCGGGGTGGCCGTTCGGGCGTTTTCACTGCACGAACTCATCGCCGAGAAAATCCGGGCGCAACTTCAGCAATCCACTCTGGACAAATATCGTCGTCAGGACATTTACGACATTGCCCTGCTGATCGACCAGGCCCATCCAACCGCCGAAGACCGCGCGACGGTCCACGCAATCCTGATCGAGAAGTGCCGTACGCGCGGGATCACGCCCGATGCGCAGTCGTTCGACGATCCGGAACTGCGCCGCCGTGCCGCGGCGAACTGGGCGACGCTCGGTCTCGAGCTCTCCGTACTACCAGACTTCGACGAGCGTTTCACCCTTGTGCGCGACTTCTATCGTGCTCTACCTTGGCGGGGATGACGGCGTATTTTACTCCGTGCGATCGCGCGCGGCAGAATGTCCGGCGCTCAAATCGAGCACCACGACCTCGATCATCGCGCGACGTGCGTCAGGAAGGCGGTCGATCAGCATAAGTCGCATGGCCTCCGCACTTTGCGGCGGCGTCAATCCATCGGGATGCGCTTTCAATCGCCGATGCGTCGCAGATGGCAGAGCGCCAAACCAGAGCACACAATATATCCCGCGCTGCTCGGATCGCCAGTCGACCAGATAATGGACGTCGAGCTGGTCCGTGGCTGCGTCCCAGACATCGCTGTGCCACTGCCCTTTGATCTCGATGGGCAGCTGCATCGTGCCGCGCGAAAACGCCAGGTCCGCCCGCTTCGAACGGGGCATGTCCGCCTCGGTAATCCTCTGAATATTGTAGCGTTCCAGTATCGGGCCGATGAGGCTGGCCAGCCGGTCACGGCAGCGGTTTTCGTTCCTGGGCAGATTTTCGTCGGTCCAGAATTCGACGATGGCGTCGAGATCGTCGCCGAGCAGCTTGCGCTGCGCGACGGAAAGCTCCTCGCATACCAGTGCCTTCAGGTCGTCGATGTTGCTTGGCGGGCCGTCATCGAGCAGTGCCGCGAGGTCGGACGGAGCGAGCGCCGCAAAATTCTCTTCGGCACGCTTCTGGCGTTGCTCGGCGGCCATGTGCCGGACGAGTTCCGCGTAGCTGTCGCTGGGTCCGGAGACGAGGCGAGCCATCGCCGCAGCCGCTGCCACTCCCGTATCGTCCGCGATGCGCCCGATCAGCGCACGCAGGAAATCGGTCGCATCATGGTCATTGGTGTTCCCCGATCCCATACCGTCGAGCACCGCGTGCGGCCAAAGGCCTCGGAACGCCGTCACGATCCACTCTGATTGCGCGACCGTCAGCGGCAAGATCTCGCCGCGCCGCTCGAACTGCACGCGATTCCGCAGGAACCAGAGGAAGTCAGGAAAATCAGTTGCGATCGTCTGCAGATCCGGCGCCACCTCGTCGAAGCGCACCAGGACATCGATCGCGAGCCACGACAGCAGATGGTCGATGTTGCGGAACATCGTGCCGGTCCGCGCGTCCGCGACGACGCGCAGTTTCTCGAGGGCATTGCCATAGGTCAAGCAGTCGACAAGTCCGACTTCGACCATCTCTGGCACCTCCGGAAATGCCGCCAGCCAGCCGCCTGCAAGGGCAGCGCCCGTCTCCTGCCAGGCGGGGTCGCGCGCGAGCATGTAAAGGCCGGGCACATGCGTGCTGCGCGCGGCCAGCGCGGGCTCAATCCATAGCCGGGCAAATGCCTGGCGCGCCTCGGGCGTTGTCAGGAGTTCGGCCTCGAGCGCCGCCTGCAGGTCGAATGTCTCATCGTGGAGCGTCCAGCCGTGATTGTCGTGGCAAAGAAGCAACCCCACCTGCTTGACCGTTGCGGATACATTGGCCAAGCCGACGCCAGTGCGTAGGCGCTCGTAGAGTCCGGCCATGATCGGATACCCGTAATTGTAGATCGTCCCCGCCGCAAAACCGTCGGCGACTTCGGGAGGCGTAGGCAGGTCGTTTCGGTGCAATACCGCCTCGAACCCGGCCAGCGCATCGCGGCACAGGTCCGCGCCAAGCCACGTCTCCAGCCGCTCATGGGGAGGCAGGTCCCCTGAGAGCTCGTGGAACCGATCGAGATAGGCTTCCGCTGGCTGCAGGATCGCGCCCAGCGTCCCGGCGCGCAGGTCGTCGCGAACCCTTTCGAAGCTGCGACGCGCGATTTCAAACGAAACGGCCTGGGCCCGTGCGCGCTTCGCCGCTTCCTTTTCTTGACGCAGCTCCCATGCCGGCTTCTTGGGATTCTCGATCTTGCACAAATAGTCACCGAGCGGCTTGTCGCCGCGCCTGAACAATTCCGCGGCGGCGCGAACATCGGGGGCGAGCCCGCCGGGCTTCATGGCGATCTGAACCAGATCCTTCCAGTCCTGGCGCAAACCAGCGTCGCGGTTATCGGCCTCGGCCAACCGTTCGAGCATGACGATCACGTCGCCGGGATCTTGCGAAAGTCCGACGAGCCTGCGCTGTAGGTCGAGCTCCGTGAGCCACAGGCTGTCCTCGCGGCGATGATCCGCAAGCGCATGCGCCTGAACCGCGCGGCGAAGGTCGTGCTCGGTCGAAAGGCGCTGCGCGAGCGTCAACTGGAAACTGCGATGATAGCGGACAGCCCGCTCGATCGTCGCGAGCCACCGCCACAGCAAGGCAGCGTCGGCTGACCCGATCACGGCCTCGTCGAGCGCACGCAGGATAAGGCGCGCCTTGATGTCCGCAACGGTCCCGGCCTGCTCCCAGTTGCCGTCGCCAAGCAGCTCGGCGTAATCGGAAATGGTGTCGAGAACGGCGACCAGCCGTTCCGTCGGGATAGCAGCAATCAGGCGATCGAAAGTGCGTGCGATATGGCTCCGGCGCCTACTGCCCCGCGGTATCGGGCTGCTGAGCACCCCGAGCTCGGCGAACACCGTCGCGACAAGCACATCTGCTGGAACGTCGGCATCGATCACCTGGATAAGCTGGCGCGCGAGCCGCGGCGCATCATCGCCGCCCTGTGCGGTCAGGGCCGTAATCGTATCGCGACACCACGGCCGGTCGCGGTGCGCAATCAAGGCTTCGGCCGCGTCGCCGCGTTCGCGGTAGAAGCGTTCTTGCGAAAGCAGGATCGTTTCCAGCGTATCCGCGAGCGCGGCGGAAAGCGGACTCCCGTTCAGTCCCTCGATCAACAATGAACGCAGGTGCGCATTGCTGTCCGCCGAAGCGATGATCGCTTCGATTTCGGAAGCAAGCGCCGGGATCATCAGCGCCCTCGCCGTCTTGCTGTCCCAGTCCGCTGCCCTAAAATAGGGATTGTCGTCGGCGAGCCGGCAGAGCGCGTCGAACAGGGATTTCGCGAGATGCGGCGTAAGGACGCCGGTCTCGCCGTAACGCAGTACGCCATAGGGATCTTGCGCAATCACCTGCGGCGCCATTGCAGGACTGTGATAGGCCAGCCACGCGTGCAGTCCGCGCAGGCTTGCCGGCACGCCGCCGCTGCCATGGAACTGCGCCAGCAACCGCCGCCTCGCGCGCGGGGACGAAGCTTGCCGCGCGAGCCAGCGCGCACCGAGAAACTCGGCGACGACACGGTGGATCGGTCGCGCGCGCGACGGACCCACGCTATGAAATAATTTCGACGAAAAGACGGCGCGCACCGGCGTGCCCCCCGGCAAGACGCTCATGTCCGCCAGCCGGACATCGCCGGCCTGGACCTGCGCCGCGCCCGCGATGCTCGCGGCCTCCGCACCTGCGAACAGCAGGCTGGCTGCGATCGCGCCCGCGGCGTCGAGCGCGTCCTCTTCTGCAAGCTGCGCAAGACCTTCGTCCTGGCGGTCAGGATCGTGCTCGGGCCAGATCAGGGTACAGACGCGCTCGAACAAGGCGCCCCGGGTCGCCGGCAGCCGCGCGTCGGTCTGCGCGACGCGGCCCATCAATCCAAGCGTCAGCGGATTGCGGTACAGCTCGTCGAGACTGTGATCGGCAAGGTGAGCGAGGACAGGGTCCGGATCCACGTCGGGCACATTTGCGGAAAGAAACGCACGCGCTTCGTCGCGACCGAAAGGCTCGAGCGACAAGAGATTGGGCGGGCAGCCGTACAGTTGCTGCAGGTTCGTCACCCCGCGCGCCTGCCATTCGCGCGACCGGCACGACAAAATGAATGGCGGCGCGCCTGCCTCTTCGAGCTGCGCGAGAACGGCGTCAATTGCGTCGCCGTCGCGCCGCGACATTGCTTCGTCCAGGCCGTCGATCAGGACGGGCGTGCCTGCCTGGACGAATCTTGCCGGTGACTTGGCATGGATGAACCGTGTCGCGGTCACCGGTTCGACATGCAACCGGCGTCCGAGCTCGCGCATCAATTCGCTCTTGCCCATACCGGGCTCTCCGAGAATGATCACATTGCCGGTGCGCCTGAGCAATGCAGCCTCATCGAGGGCGCGGTCGAGTTGCAAATCATCCAGGAGCGTCAGGGTCCGCGCGAAATACACGCTCCCCGCGGCTGGACCGTCGTCGCTGTCCTGCGCCGCTGAAGCGGTTTGAGAAACGCCCGATACCATCGTGCAATATTCTTCGGCGCTCATTTCCCAAGTGGCAACGTCATTCGCGACTGGAAGAGATCATCGCGCAACATTCGCCCCGCGAATGCAGCCTGCCGGCCCTGGCCACATTTAGTTGCGATTACGCTGCAAACGGCCAATCCCCCTTCGATTTCTCGCGAAACCCGCTGGTCCCTTGAGCCGCCAGTCTCGTACCGACGTGACGGAGGCGAGTGGCGGAAACGGTCGCCTGCGGCGGTCCTGTTAATTTCCGCATGACCCGCCTATAACTGTGGTCGATGGGGAAGGCAGGGTGAATATAAGCGCGGGAATAGTCTCGACAGAGCCTGCCCCCGCCTTGAAAGCCTCGCTCTTTGGCAGCTTCGCGGTGGCGACGTCGGCAGGTGTTGGGGTCTCGATCTCAAATCGGCGCGCGCGGGCATTGCTTGCAATGCTCTGCCTGGCACCGGGCGAAACCCTGGAACGTGAGTTTGTCAGCAAACTGCTTTGGCCAGGCCGGTTTCAGGCACAAGCGCGCGCAAGCCTGCGCCAGTGCTTGCTGAGCATCGACAAGTCGCTCACCCCCGTGGCGGGACGGGTAGTCGATTTGTCGCGCGGTTGTATCGGCTTGGACGTTCGGCGCGTGCAGACCGATCTTGGCTCCCTCACGGCAGCATTGGCTGAGAGCCGAATCAGCGACGCCTGTGAAGCCCTCGGCATAATCGGCAACAAGCGACTTCTTGACCAACTCGACTTGGGCGCCCCGTTTGCCGAATGGCTGCAGGCGCGGCGCCGCCATGCCGAGAAAGGGCTGCAGCTTGCGGTCGAACGCGCCTTGGCGGAACGCGAGCGCGCGGGGGATGCGGCCGGGGCACAACAGCTTCGCGCCGCCTGGCGCGCATGCGACAGAGCACCGCCGCCGCCGCACGAGGGCAAGATGCGCATCGCCGTGCTTCCATTCGAGCAGCACGACACAATCGGGGGGGCGCTGTTCCTTGCCGAAGGCGTCGTCGACGAATTGAACTTCCGCATTGGCGGCATTCCGGCAGTGGCGGTCGTCGGCCGGACCTCGGTTGCCAGTGTTGCGCGCAGCGGACGCACGCTTCCCGAAGTGGCGGTCGCGCTGGACGTTTCGCACCTGGTCGAAGGCACGGTGCATCGGTTCTCTGACGGCATCCGGGTCGACGTGCGTCTAATCGACGGCCTGTCAGGCACCGAGATCTGGTCCGATCGTTATGACGGCACCGTTGCTGACGTGATCGGATCGCGGCAGGTTATCGGCAGTCATTTCATGGCCGGCCTGTGCGCGGCGCTGGGCACCGAAGACAAGCGCGCACCGGCCCGCAAGATGACCGCCAACCGCGATGCCTATGCGCTTTATCTGCAGGGCCGCGACATCAGCTTGCGCGCGGTCGGCGATGGCATGATCGCCAAAGGAATTGAGTTGCTTGAACAGGCAGTGACGATCGATCCGGATTTTGCGGAGTGCTGGGCCGCGCTCGCCGAGGCACATCTGTATATTGCCGGGTTCACGCCGACCCTCGATCGCATCGAACGGGCGGGCTACATGGCCGATTGCGCTCGGAGGGCGATCGCGCTCGATCCCGAACAGGGTCACGCACTGGCGATGCTGGGTGTCTACGAGTTCGTCAATCGCAATCCCGTGGCTGCACTGGACTACGGTTATGAAGCGCATCGCCTCGCGCCGAACGACATCAATGTCGCGCTTCGTCTCGGTACTTTTCTGCTGAACCTGGGTCTGGCGCATTTGGCGTTGCCGTACATAGAAACGGTCGTCGAGCGCGATCCGGTCCATGCCCGGAACTACGCCGCCTTGTGTGCCGCGCACCTTTGCCTTGGCAACTTCGCTCAGGCAATTGCAGCGGGCCAGCGGATGGCGGATCTTGGTTTTCCGGCGCCGTGGCTTGCGGTCGCCTATGCAAGTAATGGCGAGCACGCGCGTGCGGTGGAGACGTACTGGAACCTGCGCACGCTGCTCGGCACGATGATCATGCGCCCGCCTGGCATGCCGCCGATCGACGATGCCGCCCGCGATGCCTATTTCGATCTCGCCGCGCGCGGCATATGCAGCGGTGATCCCGATGCACGCGCCGCCTATTGCGTGATGATCGACGCGTTGCACCTGACGATGGCGGACCCGTACGACAATTCTGTCGCATTTCCGGCGATTTGGATGGGGCACGCCGAGTTAGTGATGAAGATTTATGGCGAGCAGACCAGTCTTGCCAACATCTTCGGGTTGATGACGCTCTGGGTGGATGTCGATCCCATTCGTCGAACACGCCTTCATCCCGATTTCATGCGCTTTGCCGAACACGTCGGCTACGTCGCAGCCTGGGAAAAATATGGCTGGCCCAACACGTTAAGGCCGGTTGCAGAAACGAAATAACGCTTTTTTGACGGTCCAGGCAATTGACCGTTCGGTCTTTGCTCCGGCACCAATCCGCTCAACTGCTCAGTCGCAGTCCATTGCAGAACACAGGCTGCCCGCTCGATCATGAGTGGCCAGCATCAGGGGGGATGACGATGAAAACGGTGAGACACATGTTGATGACGGGTGCGATGGGAATCCTGGCGCCGATCATGCTGCCGGCCGACGCCGTCGCGCAGACCGCCCCACGCGTCGCGCCTGCCGATCCCGCTGCAGTCACTTCAGAGATCGAGGCTCTCGCCCGTGACCATATCGCCGCTTTCAATGCCCGCGACGCGGTCGGCGCGACCAGCATGCAAACGTCCGATTACCTTGGTATCTTCCATGGCATGCCCAATACTCTCGGTCACGAAGCCGATTTGGCGGTCACAAAGGTGCAGGTAGCCGATCCGGCAATGAAGCTGGTCATCGCGAACGAGCATGTCGATGTGGCGCTGGCAGGCGACATGGCGACGTGGCGCTGCACGTATCGCTACACCTACACTGATGCTTCGACGAAGCAGGTACGCGTCGAATTCGGCAACTACGTCATCGGATTCAAACGTCAGCCCGACGGCAAGATGAAGGCGGCATGGAGCGTTGTGTCCGACACACCGGCAACGAGCTGACGATCCGATACGCCGATCGGACGACCAGTCATGACCTCGATCGCCGGTACGCCTGACGATATGTCGGTCACGGCTGCGGACGTCACGGCGGGCGGCCATGCCTCGTTCCTTGGCCATCCGGTCGGTCTGACCGTCCTGGCAGGAACCGAATTGTGGGAACGCTTTTCTTTCTACGGCATGCAGGCGCTGCTCATGCTCTACATGACGAAGTACCTGCTGCTGCCCGAGCATGCTCGGCACGTGCTTGGGCTGGCGGGCTATCGTGCAACGCTTTCGGCGATGTTCGGTCCGATGACTGACCTGGCTTTTGCAGCGCAGACCTACGGCCTTTATTCCGGACTGATCTACGCGACGCCGCTGGCCGGCGCGTGGTTCGGTGACCGCATTCTCGGCAAGACCCGTACCGTCACGATCGGAACTTTATTGATGGCCTCAGGGCATCTGGCGATGGCATCGGAGCGCTTCTTCCTTCCCGCGCTGCTCCTCCTCATCCTGGGGGCAGGTTGCGTCATCGGCAATATGGCGGCGCAGGTCGGCCAGCTTTATGCGCCCGATGATCACCGTCGCACCCGCGCCTTTGGGCTGTATCTGCTCGCGCTCAATATCGGTGCCCCCACCGCGCCGCTCATCGTCGGTACGCTCGGCGAGAAGGTGGGCTGGCACTGGGGCTTTGGCGCTGCGGGCTTCGGCATGCTGATCGGGCTTGCAATCTATCTGTCCGGTCAGCGCTATTTGCCGCCGGATGTCATAACCCGCCGCGGCGATCGTGCGCGGCTCGATCGCGGCGATCGGCGTGTGCTCGCCGCCCTGCTTTTCATGCTGCTTCCCTATGTTCTCGCCGGCGCCGCACTAAACCAAGCCTATGGCATTATGTATGTCTGGGCCGACACCGCTGTCGACCGGCATATCTTGGGCTGGGAAATGCCGGTCACCTGGGTTGGCATTTTCGACGGGGCGATGACGATCGTCGGCGTCCTCGTCGCCAATGCCTATTGGAAGCGTTCGGCGGCGCGCGGTCGCGAGATGGGCGACCTCGCCAAGATCGGGGTGAGCTGCGCAGGGATGGCGCTTGGCTATCTTTATATCGGCGCGGTAGCGCTGCTTCCAGTCGTGCCGATTGCACTGTGGTTGGGCTTTTACGTCATCGTCGATCTTGCCACCGTGTGGCAAGAAGCGCCGCCTCAGGCAATTATCTCGCGCAGCGCACCCGCGTCGGTCAGCGCGACGATGATGGCGGTTTTCAAACTCGCCAACACATTCGCCTATTTCTTGCTCGGCTGGCTTGGGCGGTTCTACGAACCGCTCGGTCCTGCGCTCTATTGGGCCGCTACCGCGCTCCTGCCGCTGGCCGGGCTGGCGCTGATGCTCCTGAGCAAAGCGCGGATCGCGCGCATATTGGACAATGGCGCAGTCACCGGCTCCGACCGGATGGTTGCCGCATGATGCTGACGAGCGAGCGGTTCATCGCGCCGAGCGACGCGCTGCACCTGCTAGCCACTTGCCGGGTGATCGTCCGGAGGCTGTCGACGCTGGCGTGGCGCGCGTTGAGCGCAGCGAGCCGACTTACTCTCGGCCTTTCCGGCACCCGAGCGTCTGCAGGCCCGCAATGACATCATCCAGATCACACGCTCCGTACCCGAACGCGCATTGGTACGTCGTAACGTTGGTCGTCATCACCGTCATCGGTTTCTGGCGAGGGTATTTCGCGGTACTGGGCGCAGCGGTCTGGTCCTGGCACTTTCACGGGATCACCGCTTCGCTGTGGATTGCACTGTGCGGACTCCAATCCTGGAGCATCGCGACGCGGCGCGTGGCACTCCACCGCGCTTTCGGAAAAGCAAGTCTGTTCCTCTTTCCGTTCTTCTTCGCGAGTATGGTGACGATCTGGCATACAATGGCGGCGGCAACATCTCCGTCCCATCCCTTTTATCGTTTTTGGGGTGGGCCGCTCGGTGTCACCGACGGTGTGGCCACAGCCGCTATCGGCTGGTTGTTCGTCGAGGGGCTGCGCCACCGCCGACAGCCGCAGCAGCATGCGCGATTCATGTTGGCGATTCCTCTTTTCCTTTTGCCCCCGGCACTGGAACGGGTTTTTTCGCACTATGTCCCCGGACTCACAATGGACGGGCCGCAGGATTTCCACTTCTTTCGCTGGGACGAACATTTGAGCATCGCGATCTGCATCGCCGTCACCCTTTTGCTGTACCGCCAGGCACCGCGTCACGGGCAGGCTTTCCTGGTCGCAGCCGGCCTGATGATAGCGCAGGGCCTTGGCTTTGAAACGATTGGTCGAAGCACGGCCTGGCTCGCCATATTCGTGGCCTTCGGTTCGGTTCCCGCGCCGATCGTCGTCCTGATCGGCCTTGCGATCGGAACGGCGATCACCTGGCTTGGGTGGACCGTCCCGTCGCGACCAGCACCATCACGCCCGATCGCGACCAATGTTTGAACACGTTCCTGCATCTGGACAGCTCGACTGCTTAGCGTCGTCTGCGAGGATGATGATCAGGGACGTGGATTACATCGATCGCCTCATTGATGATCGGCAAGGTTCCCGCCGACCTCGCGACGGCGGCAATGCACACAATTTCGAGAGGACGGCAGTGTCGGTTGAGCCAGATTTGTCGGGTGTGACCACGCGTGACCCGGCGCTGGGCGTCGCGGTCGCCTGCTCCCATGCCGCGATCGCATCTGCGGTGCCGGTGACCTTCATAAGGTGTTGGCCGTCCGCGCGTGCCAACGTCGAAAAGCTTATGGCTCACGCTACTTATTTATTGTGGGCGGCCGATGAATGGTGGTGTGACTCAAATGCCGGAGGCTGTATGAAAGCTCTTGAGAATGGTTCGACTCTGTTTACGGCGAAAACACCGGCGGATTTCGAAGTCTACGCAGGCCTTTGTCGTGATTATGTAGAATGGTGTCGCGAGCGTTACCGGGACATGCCTTGGTTCGTCGAGGAGGTCTTCGGCTATCAGGCTCTCGAAGACGAGCTGAAGATCCTGGCGCAGAAATACGGCCAGCCTGCTGGACGCACCATCCTCGTGCGAGCGGATCACGGTATTGTCGCCGGGGGCGCCTACCGACGTCTGTCCGACACGGTCTGTGAGCTGAAACGCCTTTACGTCGCGAACGCGGCAAAAGGCTCCGGTTTGGGCAGGAAGCTCTCGGATGCGCTGATATGCGCCGCGATCAACGACGGGTACTCCACGATGCAGCTGGACACTGGCAACCGTCTGACCGAAGCAATCTCGATGTATAAATCGATGGGATTCAAGCACATCGAGCCTTACCAAGAATATCCGGCGCGATTGATGCCCTAATTGGTTTTCATGGAGAAATCGCTGATTTAAGGGGCTAGCCAAGTCTCTTCACCCATCAGTAGCCGCCTATAGCGCAAAGTTTCTTGCGGAACCTGTGTACCTATGGTGCTGAGCATCAGGACGAGAATGACGGCGATGGAAGCACATGCGGAAACACCGCATCCCACGCTGTGCATTTTAGCCACAAAAACGCGTTCATCGGTTGGGAGGCCAGAGAGTTGGGAAATGCAAGATGATGTGGCGCAGTCAAAGCGGATGGCACTGGGCCGATTAAATCCAGCCCCTCGAACCCAGGCCGCCGCTCACTCCGGATCGATTAGATGCAATGTTGCGGTACCCGAGGCCTGAAGCTGTTTCTTGTACGCTTTTGCAAACTCGCGGTGCACGTTTGCAATATCGGAATCGGTGGCTCGATCGGCCAATTCTAAACATTGCCTCAGACGACGAATGAAATACTCGCGACCCGCATCGCGCATAGCAACCCCTGCCTGAAAAGCGTCAGCCGTCCATAAGCTGACATTCAACGACGTGCTCGATGCTAGACTCGTTGATAATCTGTGCTGGCAGTTACGTCCTTGAAAGTCAAAAGAACGGCTAAAAAAAACGACGGGTGGGGTCTGGCGGCGCGTCCAGCACACACAGATCGGCTTCGCCACCGACATCTTCGCTCATCTGATATCTGCGACACCCCTGCTCGGGCCGCCCAGTTCGCAGGGTCCGACCCTTCCACCCGCGCCAACGCCATGCCGGGTTTCAGGGCCGGTTCGATCGCCCTAGCCCGCATCATGCCGAATTCACCCCGTTGCGGATTTCCGCCAACCGACAGCGCCTGAGTTCACAACTTTGACGATATTGCTCGTCGGCTTCGGCTCCACCGGTTGTTACGATGCATCGTCGCGCCAGAGTTTGAACCAACGTCCAGATCGTGCAGAACCCACACGATAGCGAAATGCGTTCGCATGGCGATTTCGCCCAGTAACTTAAACTTGTGATCAGGTTCTATGAGGGAGTTTCGTGCTCAACGGAACATCGCGTGCAGGTCGATGTTAAGACAGCTTGGCCGGGCAAATATCTGATCCGGTCGCATTTTTCTTCGCGGCTGCGTTGGCACTCTTTTATCCCTCCTGGCCTTCAGGAGAGTATAATGTTCAATAACAAAATGATGCTTTTGGCTGCTGCGTCGCTGACATTCTCGGCACCGGCTTTGGCTCAGATGAGCAGCTCCAGCAACACGGCTGGGGGCGGAATGAGTACGCCGACCGCCGCCGGCTCGATGGGCAATAGCGCGCCCAAAATGACGAAGGCGCAAATGGCGACCATGAAGCGCTGTCAGAGCATGAGCGAAGCAAAGATGATGAAGGACAAGACCTGCATGAAAATGAAGCAGACGCATCCCGACATGATGAAATCGGGGATGTAGAGCAGTTCGCCTTCCGAGGTGCATTCAGCCGCGGCAAGCTATTGTCGCGGCTCCGCTGCTTCATGTGCATCCGCGACAAGGGCTTTTCCACCGGGAACGGTTGTGCGTGCAGGGCATTCTTCATCATTGCGGATTACAAGAGCCAGCGATGGAGAGCTTGAGCAATCGCGACTATTATTTGTCTCGCGCTGCCGATGCCCGCGCGCGCGCCGAAGCGGCGCGCCATCCCCGGATCTATGCCATCCATCTCGAGCTCGCCGATCGCTACGAGGAGCTGGCGGAACTCGTCACGGAGACTCCGCGTCTTAAAATCGCGGACTGAACGCAACACCGGGACTTTATAGGTCATGGCTGGCAATCGGCTCTCCAGCCTTTAAGGTCGCCCCACGATGCATACCGACCTCGATCATCGTCCGCTTGCCAAGCAGCGCGAGCTCGAACGCGTGGTGCAGGTCCTGTTCGAGCAGTTCGGCGATGCGACGGCGATCGCGACGTCGGACTGGAAGAAGCAGGCGCGGATTTTGAAGGTCATTCTCTACGGCAGCTACGCGCGCGGCGGCTGGGTCGACGAGCCGCATACGGCCAAGGGATACCAGTCGGACTTCGACCTGCTCGTCATCGTCAATCACGAGAAGCTGACCGACCGCGTCGAGTTTTGGTCGAGTGCAGAGGACAAGCTCGATCGCGAGCTTGCGATCACGAGGACGCTACGCACGCCGGTCAACTTCATCGTGCACA
>DDFE01000219.1:2610-5224 GCA_002336985.1 Sphingomonadales bacterium UBA1936 | reverse complement strand
GCCGCCGCACCGCGATCCCGATGGGTCACGAGCTGGGCCGCGTCGTCGCAAGGGCCATTCCCCTCGGGTGCCGTGGTCGCGTTGCCGGACCAGAGTTTCGCATTTCCAGATCCCGTTGTGGGTGCAAGGGACCAGTCCTTCCGGATGATCGTCCGCCCGACGATTTGGGGCAGGCGTGCCCGGTTCAGGTTCAGCAACGCCTTCGGCACTCGCCCCGTCAAATTCGGTGACCTGTTCGTGGGCCTGCAGTCGTCGGCGGGAGCGGTCGTGCCCGGCACGAACACGCCCTTGCTGTTTGCAGGACGGAAGGATGTGATCGTTCCGCCCGGTGCGGACCTATGGAGCGACGTCGTCACGCTGCCATTCAGTGCAACGGGCCAGGCGGCACTCGCGGGGCGCAAGCTGGCGGTTTCCTTTCACGTGGTCGGCAGCAGCGGACCGATGACCTGGCATGCGAAGGCCATGCAGACGTCATATGTGGGCGCGCCGCAATCGGCATCGCGAAGCGGCGAGGACAGCGAACAGGGGTTCGCCACATCGACGACGGGCTGGTTCTTCCTGAACGCGATCGACATGGACCTGCCGGCCAGGACGCCGCTCGTGGTCTGTTTCGGGGACTCGATTACCGATGGCTCCGGAAGCACGCTCAACGGGGATGATCGCTGGCCCGATGCGTTGCAAAGACGGCTTTCGGCGCGGTTTCCGAACGGCGTCGCCATCGTGGACGCGGGTATCGGCAGCAACCAGGTCACCGGCCCGGAAACCTATGACGTGGCGGCGCCCTTCGGCGGTGGCCCGTCGGCGCTCCACCGCATGGAGCGCGACGTGGCGTCGTTGAGCGGTGTGACGACGGTCATATGGTTCGAGGGGATCAACGACCTGTCGCGCAAGGACAATCCGGCGTCTGCAGAAACGGTGCTTACCGGCTTTCGCGATGGCGTCGCCAGGTTGCGCAGGATGATCCCCGGTGTCAGGGTCGTGGGCGCAACCATCACGCCGTCGATCGGTTCGAAAGGGAATTCGGGCCTGCCGGAAACCGACGAGAAACGGAAAACCGTCAACGCCGCCATCCGCGCGGGTGGCATATTCGATGCCTATGTCGATTTCGAACGCGCTGTCCTCGATCCGCAGTCAGGCAAGCTGAAGCCGGAATTCGTGCCGAACAGCACGATCGGTGGGCCGGGCGACCAACTGCATCCGAATCGGGCCGGGTATCTGGCGATGGCCGATGCGATCGATTTTGAAACGATCCTTCCGGGCCATGGCGCCCGGACCCGCCAGTCCGCTCCGTAAGACCCGGCCATTCAATTCGGCACGCCGTTTGCCCGTCTTGCCGAAGTTTGCCTTGTTCCTGCCAAAGTCGATTTCGATACTCCACTGGACGACTCGGGTTTAACGTCCGAATCGTTGGCGCTGGCTCCCTATCGCGCCCTGCCTGTGGTCCGCCGGGATCTTGGCCCGGTGGACCACCTCTCGCAGGCGCGACGGTGGCAAACGGAGGTGTTATGGCCGCACATGTTCTGATTGTTCCGGGGCTGAACGGATCGGGCCCCGACCATTGGCAGACTCGCTGGGAGGAAGAGCGGGTGGATTGCTCGCGCGTGGAACAGCTGGATTGGGACGACCCCGATCCGCTGTCGTGGATCGCGCGGATCGATGCGGCGGTTGCGTCGATTTCCGGTCCGGTGGTCATCGTGGCGCACAGCCTCGGCTGCCTGGCTGTGGGCGCCTGGGCGACGCTCAGCACGCGGGCGCGCGATTCGCGGATCGGTGCGCTGCTGGTCGCCCCTTGCGATCCCGCGCAGGAGGGCGCGATCGAAGGCATCCGGCGCTTCGGCCTGATTGCGCGGGGACGGCTGCCGTTCCAGTCGATCCTGGTTGCGAGTTCGAACGATCCTTACGTCAGCTTCGGCCGCGGCTCGCGCTTTGCCAGCGAATGGGGCAGCGAATTGATCGACGCGGGGGAAATGGGGCACATCAATGCCCAGTCGCAGCTTGGATCGTGGCATTGGGGGCAACGCCTGCTCGACCAGATGAAGGCGCGGCTGACGGTTCCCGCCTAACCCTCGACCTGTTCGGCGAGCATCAGCCAGCGTTCCTCCGCCGCGTCCTTTTCGTTTTGCGCCTTGGCGATGGCGGCGGTCAGCGCATCGAACCGTTTCGGATCGCGGGTGTAGAGATCGCCGTCCGAAAGCGCTGCTTCGTCACGCGCGATGGTGGCGGCCAGTTCCTCGACGCGTGCGGGTAGCAGGTCGTAGTCGCGCTGGTCCTTGTAGGAGAGCTTGGTTTTCGACTTGTGCTCCGGCGAAGGCCGGAGTTCTGGAGACGCGGGCGCTGTTTTGGTCGACGGGGCTCCGGTCTTCGCCGGAGCACGAACGGTGCGCCGCTTCTCCCAGTCCGCATAGCCGCCCGCAACCACATCGACCTTGCCCGACCCGTCGAGGCCCAGCGTCACTGTTACCGTCTTGTCGAGGAAATCCCGGTCGTGACTGACGATAAGGACGGTGCCGTCATAGTCGGCGATCACTTCCTGCAACAAATCGAGCGTTTCGAGGTCGAGGTCGTTGGTCGGCTCGTCGAGGACCAGCAGGTTCGACGGCCGCGCGAATTCGCG
>DDFE01000219.1:0-2550 GCA_002336985.1 Sphingomonadales bacterium UBA1936 | reverse complement strand
GGCGCCATCAGGCTACGCTGCTGGTCGATGATCACGCTGTCGAGCGATTTGGCGAGCGTGACCTTTCCCGAATCGGGCTCGAGTTCGCCGGTCAACAGCTTCAGCAGCGTGGACTTGCCCGTGCCGTTGCTGCCCACCACGCCGATGCGGTCGCCGCGCTGGATGCGGAGCGAAAAGTCCTTGATGACGGTCCGGTCACCGAAGCTCTTGGTCACATGCTCGGCGCGGATCACGGACTTGGTACGGACGTCGTCGGTCGAGATCGACAGTTTCGACGTGCCCTGCGGCCCCATCATCGCCGCCCGCGTCGCGCGCATCTCCATGAGCTTGGCCTTGCGGCCTTCGTTGCGCGCGCGACGGGCCGTGACGCCGCGGAGCAGCCAGTGCTCTTCGAGGCGCAGCTTGGCGTCGAGCCGCTCGGCATTGCGCGCTTCCTCGGCATAAACGGCTTCGGTCCACGCATCGAACCCGCCGAAGCCGATTTCCTTGCGGCGGATGCTGCCGCGGTCGAGCCACAGCGTCGATTTCGTCAGCCGCGTCAGGAACGTGCGGTCGTGGCTGATCGCGATGAACGCACCCGAAAAGCGGCTGAGCCAGTCCTCGATCCATTCGATTGCCGCGAGGTCGAGATGGTTGGTCGGTTCGTCGAGCAGCAGGACGTCGGGCTCCATCGCGAAAGCGCGCGCGATGGCGGCGCGGCGCCGCTCGCCGCCCGAAGCGGTCGCCGATTCGCGCGACAGGTCGATCCCGATCTGATCGGCAATCGCTTCTACCTCATGCGCCGCGACGCCACCCGAGGTCGCGTAATCGCGCAGCGTCGCAAATCCGGTCAGCGCCGGTTCCTGCTCGAGCAGGATGACGCGTGTGCCGGGCACGATGGTGCGCCGTCCTTCGTCGGCGTCGATCTGCCCCGCCAAAAGCTTGAACAGCGTCGTCTTTCCGGCGCCGTTCCGACCGATCAGCGCCAGCCGGTCGCGTGGCCCCACGAACAGGTCGAGCCCGCGGAACAGCCAGCCGCTCCCCTGGATAACGCCGAGATTTTCATATGCGAGAACGGGTGCAGCCATCATTAGCCCCTACCGCCCCATTCACGGCCTGTTCAATGCCTTGATCCTATGCAAGTGCGGATGATGACGATGAAAGCAGTCCTGCTTGCTCCTGTTGCGCTCCTGATCGCGGCCCCGCCGGTGGCGGCGCAATGGTCTGCGCGCGGCGACCAGGACCAGGCCTATCAGGGCCGCCGCGACGGCGAATTGAAGTCGCTGCGCCAGATCGAGAACAGCATCGTGCCCCGGATGAAGGCGCGCGGTGCCGACTATATCGGCGCCGAATTCGACGGCAATGCGGCCAGTTACCGCC
Source organism: Sphingomonadales bacterium UBA1936 (assembly GCA_002336985.1). Taxonomy (GTDB): domain Bacteria; phylum Pseudomonadota; class Alphaproteobacteria; order Sphingomonadales; family Sphingomonadaceae; genus Sphingomonas_O. The sequence goes on along the minus strand of DDFE01000219.1, from coordinate 1,191 downwards.
TGAAATTCATGCGTGGCGGTTCGGTCATCTGGGTCGACGTCGATGGACGCACCGGCGCCGTGCTTGCGCGCGCGGGCGATTGACTTCTAAGCCTGTCACAAATTCGTTTCGATAGAGGATAACCGCATGCGCCTTTTGATCGTCGAGGACGAACCGACTCTTGGACAACAGCTCAAAAATACGCTCGAGGCGACCGGCTATGCGGTCGATCTCGCGACCGACGGCGAGGACGGTCATTATCTCGGCACGACAGAGGCCTATGACGCGATCATCCTCGACCTGGGCCTTCCCGAAGTCGATGGGCTGACCGTGCTCGACCGCTGGCGGAAAGAGGGCAAGACCTTCCCCGTGCTCGTCCTGACCGCGCGCGACAGCTGGTCGGACAAGGTTGCCGGGCTCGACGCGGGTGCCGACGATTATCTCGCCAAGCCTTTCCAGACCGAAGAACTGATCGCCCGCCTGCGCGCGCTCATCCGCCGGGCGGCTGGCAACGCGAGTGCGGAACTGATCGCGGGCGACGTCCGCCTCGACACGCGCTCTGGCCGCGTCACTCTGGCCGGCGAGCCGGTGAAACTGACTGCGCAGGAATACAAGCTGCTCAGCTATCTGCTCCATCACAAGGGCAAGGTGGTCAGCCGGACCGAGTTGATCGAACATATCTACGATCAGGATTTCGACCGCGATTCGAACACCATCGAAGTGTTCGTGACGCGCATCCGCAAAAAGCTGGGCGCCGACGTGATCTCGACGATCCGCGGACTCGGCTATTCGCTGGATGACCCCAGTGGCTGATATCGAGGCGGGTCGCGCCAGGCCGGACACAGTTCCGGTAGAAGCCGACCCTCCCGTCAGCGATGCGCAAGTCCCACTGCAAACCGGGCATATCAAGACGGTCGTCCGTTCCGGCTCGCTGACGCGGCGCATGATCGGCATCGCGGCCGCATGGATATTGATCCTGCTGGTCGGTGGCGGCGTCGCGCTCGACCGCGTGCTGGTGTCGGCGATCACCCAGAATTTCGACGACCAGCTGGAATATGTCCTGACAGCGATGGTCGCGAGTGCGGAAACCGGCCCCGATGGAGAGGTTCGCCTCAATCGTCCTCTCGGCGACCGGCGTTTCCTGGAACCCAATTCCGGGGTCTACTGGCAGATTTCGGGCGGCAGTTTCGAAGCATTCCGGTCGCGCTCGCT
>DDFE01000169.1:15073-18828 GCA_002336985.1 Sphingomonadales bacterium UBA1936 | reverse complement strand
GTGCGTGCCGCGCTGTCGTTCCAGTCCCGGTCGATACGAATGATTTCGAGCAGGTGATCCGCCGCCGCGTCGCGGTTGCCCGCGGCCATCAGCCCGCCGGCCAGTTCGAATCGCTTGGCGAGGTCATCCGGATTGGCCGCGACTTCGGCTTCCAGACCCGAAAGGTCGGCCACCGGCTTCGCATCGCGGGCCAGTGCGAGCGCGGACGCGGCACGTTCGATGGCGGCATGTTTCGCGATTTCCGGCGGAAGGCTGCCCAGGATCGATTCGGCCTCTGCAATCTGTCCCAGCGCGACTTGCGCGCGCAACAGACCCGACAGCGCTTCCGGATCACCTGGCGCAAGATCGATGATCTGGCCGAAGATACCTGCCGCGCGTTCCGCGTCGCCGCTGGCGAGGACTTCCTCGCCCATGGCGATCAGTGGCGCGATCTCTGCCTCCAACGCCTGTTCGGCGCCCTGGATCGGCAGTTGCTTGAGCAGCTGGTCCAGCGTGCGCGTCAGCTGTCCTTCGCTGCGCATCTGGGTCAGGTCGGCAACGATCTGTCCCTGGAAAACGGCATAGACGGTTGGGATCGACTGGACGCGGAATTGCGCGGCGATCGCCTTGTTCGCGTCGACGTCGACCTTCGCCAGCACGACACCCTTCGACGCGTAATCCGCCGCGACCTTTTCGAGCACGGGCGACAGCGCCTTGCACGGCCCGCACCATTCCGCCCAGAAGTCGAGGATGACCAGCGCCGTCATCGACGGCTCGATCACATCGCGCCTGAAGTCGTCGATCGCCGCGCGGTCGGCCGCGCTCAAACCCAAAGTCGCCACAAGAGTCTCCGAAAATCCGTCTCCTTATGTGGTGCGGATGCATAATATGCCAAGGGGATTGCGTACCGGGATGACTGTCGTTATCAGCCGCGCCCTACCCGACGGACCCCGTGACATGCAGGGCCCCGTCGTCAGCGCCGAGCGGGCGTAGCTCAGGGGTAGAGCACGACCTTGCCAAGGTCGGGGTCGAGGGTTCGAATCCCTTCGCCCGCTCCAGCGTAGCGCAGGCTGAAATAGCCTGCGGCTACTTCCACCATGCGCAAGTTCGGACGGCAGTGCACAGCACTGGCCGACGGGGCATGGGCTTTGCCCATGTCCGAACCCTCGCGTTTTTATTGGGCTACGCGCTGACCCGTCGCAGTCTCTTACGGCTGAACAACGCCCCGCGCACGCAACAGCCCCAGCACCCGGCCCCGCATCCAGTCCGACAGGATAACCGTCTTCAACCGCTCGTCATCCGACGCCGCTTTGGGTCGCAGGTTCTGGAACTCGGTCCACAGCGCCTTCGCCTCTTCCGTGCGCCCGCGAGACGCCATGAGAATCGATTCGGTCAGCAGATAGCCCGGCAGCCTCGGTCCTTCCGGCGGGCGAAGAAGGAACCCGAGTTCGTCCAGCCGCTGTTCCTGCCCCTGCGCGATCGTCGCGAAGATCAGCGAACTCCGTATCGTCACATCGTTATCGTTACGAATGCGATAGGCCTGGTCGAGCAATTCCCCTGCCCTCTGAGCGGAACAGGGGGTCGTGAGGCCCGCCAATATCGTGACGATCATCGAGTCATAGGGGTTCGCCGCGACCGCCCGGTCGGTATAGAATCGTCCCGCGGCACAGTCCGAGCGGAGATAGGCGAGCCGCGCCTTGGCGTAATGCGTGTAGGGATCTTCGGCATCGGCATCCGTTGCCCTGCGCGCAAACCGTTCCGCTGCGACCATCTGCGCCTTGCGATCGGGCCACACACCCGATTCGAGCGTGAAGAACGACCGGACGGCCGCCACGGTCGCCCTCAACTGCGGCTCGTCGACCGGCTTTTCCAGGCACGTGGCGACCCGCGCACGTTCGTCGGGCTTGCGCGCCTTCACGAACACGAAATAGCGGAGGATGCAGGCGAAGCTTCCGGTCGATTGCGGCTTGAGCCGGGCCGTTTCGGACCGGGCAATGACGCCGAACGGGCCGATGAGTTCGGCGATCATCGGCGCAAGGCGCGTACGGAGATCGCCCGTGCCGTTCCCGGCCAGCGATTCGGTCCACAGCACCATGTTCGACCGGGCATCGACAAGCTTGACCTCGATCCGTTCCCGTCCCTCGCGCAGGACGATGCGGTAGGAGGCAGGGGGCGTGGTTTCGCCGCCTTCTGAACCCGGATCACGGATCTGCGTGACCCATGACCGTGTCAGCGCCTCGGACAGAATGTCGGTGATGTCGCTTGAATGCGCCGCCGTCGCGGCGTCGCGGAAACGCACCTCGACAACGGGCGCCCGTACCGCGAGGCCGCCATCGGCCGCCGCCTGTGTCGACACACGATCGCGCAGGAAAACGGCAAGGCCGACGGCGGAAATCAGTGCGATCGCAGCGATGGCGATGACGCGCCATAACGAAAAACGACCGCCGACCGTTGCCGGCAGCGCGGCCAACCCCGCGGGAATGCCCATTCGCAACAACGGCGATGCATTCGGATAGGCGATGCTGCGCGGGGCGAGTTGCAGGCGGTACGATGCAGTGGATACATGCACACACGGGTCCGGCAGCGCTGGATTTACGGCGTAGTAACCCTCCAGGGCCTTGCGCAGGCGCACCATCTGGACGCGGGGGTAGCTATCGACCTGCGCATCGAAATCGGGCGCACGTCCCAGCCCCTCGACCGCGACCGTGTAAGCCTTCAGCGACTCTGCCTGCCCCGACAGTGTTTTCTCGAGCAGATAACTCAACAGGCGTGACAGGATCGGCGCGCGGCGAAAGGCCGGACTGTCGAGGATCGCGGCGACCTCGTCCGGCAATGCCGTTGCGTCATCGCAGGACGCGTCGCCGTCCGGCATCACGGATGAGCCGGTGGAAAGTCGTTTCGTATCAGACACTATCGTGTCGATGCCCACCATGTCGCATGTATCAAAAGTTGATCCGGACCCCATGGTCTAAAGCACCTTCGTGCAAAGTCCACAAAACTCCAACACATAACCGAAATGGTTGCTTTTATTCGGAAATGTCCTGCGCGGCGGAGTCGATCCTGCCAAGGATTTCGTTCAGGTCGGAAAGTTCCCGCATCGAAAACGCGCCGAAGATTTTCGCTTCAAGTTCGCGCGCACGTGGCACCACTTCGGCGTAAAGAGTCCGGCCTTTTTCAGTCAGTTGCAAAATCCGCGCGCGCCGGTCGGCCGTGCCATGCGCGCGGACGATAAGATTACGCCGCGTCAGCGCGATCGCCGCGCGGCTGACCGTGACCTTGTCCATGCATGTCCGCGCGCCGACCTGTTGCTGCGTCAATCCTTCGCTTTCGGCGGTAACTGCGATGACGCGCCATTCGGGAATGCTGAGCCCGAACGCGTCGCGATAAGCGCGGGCGATCGTCTCGCTCACGCGATTGCTTACGACCGACAGGCGGTAAGGAAGGAATTCGTCGAGTTTCAGCATCACCCTGGAATTGGTATCATTTGACACTAAATCCACAAAGGCCCATTTTATGCGGCAAGGACTCACCCGTTTTACAGAGGAAATACGCATGGCTTCCGATAACCCGATCGGTCTCGACGGTTTCGAATTCGTCGAGTTCACCGGACCCGATCCGGAAGCGCTGGCGAACCTGTTCGTGACGATGGGCTTCACGCATCTCGGCAACCACCGGTCGAAGAATGTCCGGCATTACCGCCAGGGCGACATCAACTTCATCCTGAACATGGAGCCGGTCGGTCAGGTGTCCGATTTCCGCGAGGCGCATGGCCCCTC
>DDFE01000169.1:13832-15006 GCA_002336985.1 Sphingomonadales bacterium UBA1936 | reverse complement strand
GGCGCGGTGGCCGACGACCGCAGTGTCGGGCTGCACACGCTCGACCACCTCACCCACAATGTTAACCGCGGGCGCATGGCGCATTGGGCGGACTTCTACGAGCGCGTCTTCAACTTCCGCGAGATTCGCTATTTCGACATCGAGGGCCAGTCGACCGGCCTGTTCTCGAAAGCGATGACCGCGCCCGACGACAAGATCCGCATCCCGCTGAACGAAAGCCAGGACGAGCACTCGCAGATCGAGGAATTCCTGCGCGCATACAAGGGAGAGGGCATCCAGCACATCGCGCTTGCGACGGACGACATCTTCAAGACGGTCGACGCGCTGCGCGCCAACGGCATCCGTTTCCAGGACACCAACGACAGCTATTTCGACCTGATCGACAAGCGCCTGCCGGGCCACGGCCATGACGTCGAAGAAATGCGCAAGCGCCGCGTGCTGATCGACGGCGCGCCGGAGACCGGCGGCGGATTGCTGCTGCAGATCTTCACCGAGAACATGGTCGGGCCGATCTTTTTCGAGATCATCCAGCGCAAGGGTAACGACGGCTTCGGCGAAGGAAACTTCAAGGCGCTATTCGAGAGCCTGGAACTCGACCAGATGCGCCGCGGCGTGATCCCGGCGAAGGAGGGCGTCGAATGACCGTCCCCTTCACCACGCAGCGCATCCACCACGTCGCCTATCGCTGCCGCGACGCGAAGGAGACGGTGGACTGGTACGAACGCGTCCTCGGCTTTCGCTACACCAATGCCTTTGCCGAGGATTATGTGCCGTCGACGGGCGAATACGACCCGTACATGCATGTTTTCCTGGATTGCGGCGGCGACAACGTGGTCGCATTCTTCGAACTGCCCAACCAGCCCGACATGGGCCGCGATGAAAAGACGCCGGAATGGGTCCAGCATCTTGCCTTCGAGGTCCCCGACTTCGACACGCTGAAGGCGGCCAAGGCGCATATCGAAGCACAGGGCGTGCCGGTGCTGGGTCCGACCTATCACGGCATCTTCCGGTCGATCTATTTCTTCGATCCGAACGGCCACCGGCTGGAACTGGCGTGCAACATCGGCACGGCGGACCAATACGCCGAGCTGGAGCGCGTGGCGCCCATGATGCTCGACGAGTGGAACGCGACCAAGAAAGCGCCGCACCACGCCGACTGGCTGCATAAAGAGCC
>DDFE01000169.1:0-13825 GCA_002336985.1 Sphingomonadales bacterium UBA1936 | reverse complement strand
AAGCCGCCCAGTGGATATCCACGGCGAGGTCGCTGTCGGCGAGCACCCGCCCGATAGGCACCGACGACAGCGCGCCGTCCTCGATCGCGCGTTCGAGCACGTCGCGCTTGTCCTGTCCGGTGATCGAGATGGTCAGCGAACGCGCAGCAAGGATCGCCGCTTTCGACAGTGACACCCGTGCAACCGGCGCCTCAGCGGGCAGCGGGTCGGGCATCACGCCCAGCGCACGGCGTTCTTTCGGCCCGTTCAGCGCCTCGTCGAGGTCGGGACCGGGAAAGATCGATGCCGTGTGGCCGTCGGCGCCCATGCCCAGCCAGATCAGGTCCGGCGGCCAGGGCAGGTCCTGCAACCGCGCATCCGCCGCCTTGCCGCTCATCTTGTAATCGGCAGCCGTCGCACCCGTCAGCGGCACGACGCGCGCGCCCAGGGGCAGGAACATCTTCGCCAGCATCGCGACGTTCGACAGGTCGCTCGTCACCTCGACGATGCGGTCGTCCGTCGGGACGATGGTCACGTCCTTCCACTTGCGCTTCTGTGCGGCGAGCAGCGCGAGCGCCGCGCGCGGCGTCTTCCCGCCCGGCAACGCAACCAGTGCGGCGCCACGGGCATCGAGAGCGGAATCGATGATGAAACCGACGTCGCCGGCAATGGCCTCTGCCATTTCGTCCGCGTCGTCATAGTCCCACCATTCGGCTTCGATCGTCATTGAACAGGTCCTGCTATCGTAAGGGGAGCCGAGGTCAGCGCCGCGGCTTCGAGAATTTCCAGCGCACGCTGCGCCTCGATATAGCGGCGTGCGGCCGCCATCCAGTCGGTTGCGGCGTTCCGCCCGGGTAATCGCGCGACTTCGGTCAGCGCGGCATCCACCTGTCCGCCGTCAAGGGCGACGCGGGCGCGTTCGAAACGCTGGTCGGCGGCGGGCGAAGGCGCATCGGCCTTTCGCACCACGAACAGGCTGCCGACATTGCGGCCGATCGCCGCGCCCCAGCTTTCATTGGCCGGATTGCCGACAAGCTTGGGTTCGAGCAGGTCGAGTTGCTGACGCAAGCCGTTGAGCGTCACCGGCTGCTGCGTGGCCGTGATGACAGCGGCCACCGCGCGCGGCTGCGTCATGGCGAAGCGGGTCCGCAACTGCCCCTCGAGATAGCCGAGCGAGCCGCCGCGCTCGACCGCACGGCGCGCGGCGAAGGCGATCAGCAACCCTTCGGCACGCGCGGCATTGGCGGAGGCCGCATCGGCGCGCAGGTCGATCTGCGCCAGCCGTGCCTCGAGCCCCGCGACGCGCGACTCGGTGATCGCGACGTCGCTCGACACATCGCCGCCCGACGCGGTGATCGACGGCGCAGTCAGTGGCTGGGGCGAAACCCCTTGCGTGACAGTCGCCGCCGGCACGGATTTCGGCAGGATCAGGCGGCGCGCCGGTTCCCACCGGGTGAAAGCCCAGGTAACCAGCGCCACGCCCAGCACGAATGCGACCAGCGCGATCAGGAATGCGTTGCGCAAGGGACGCGAACGGCGCTCCTCGGGCGTGATGTAGGGATCTGGGGTCATGCGACAGGACTTTCGGGCTGCACGCCGCCCGCTTCGCACAGGCGGGCGAGACATGCCAGCATTGCGTCGTCGCGAGGCGCGGGAGAAACGACCATATCGCGCCATCCGATGCCACAAGCACGCGCCGCATTTTTGCTGATCGCGACTATTTTCAATGCGTTCCGGTTCGCGACGAGCGCCGCGAACCGTTCCCCCGCACGCGGCGAATGAACCAGCGCGACATCGGCATCGAGCGGCAGAGCCGCCGCGAGCGGGCGCGCTGCATAGACGCAGCGGACCGTAACCGATGCCCGCGTCGGGATCGGATGGAAGTCTTCGCCCGCGAAGTGGACCACTTTTAGCCCCTCCCCTTTAGGGGAGGGGTTGGGGTGGGGAATGCTTTCACTCGCAAGACTATTACTATCGGGGGCGGACTGCCCCGCCCCAACCCCTCCCCTGAAGGGGAGAGGCTTTTGGAGCATCGCACCGAGTTCGATGGCATCACTTCCACCAGCGATAATGTGTTCAAATCCCGCGTCTCGCGCTGCTGCTGCAGTTGCTTCACCCACCGCAAACAGGGGCACGCGGCGATAAAGTGCGAGGCCGGCCCCGCCATGCCGCGCGGCACTTGCGCTGGTCATGGCAACCGCGTCGAACGCCGCCGGGTCGGGCACATCCCACGCGACAGGCACGATCTCGAACAGCGGCACGCACACTGGTTCATGGCCCATCGCCCGTACCGCCTCAGCCGTCACACCGTTGCCCGGTTCGGGCCGGACGATCAGGACGCGCATGCGAACAGGGCCGCCAGTTCGGGCGGCGCACCGGCGAGCAGGTCACGGGCGAGCGATTCGGGTGAACCGTCCGTTTCCCCGGCACGATGTACACGGCCATCCTCAGTCAGGATTTCGCCGCGCAAATGAATGACGTCGCCGCGAATTTCCGCCAGCACCCCGACCGGCGAATGACAGCTGCCCCCCAGCGCCGCGAGAAACGCACGCTCGGCAGCGACGCAGCGGTGCGTCGGCAAGTGATCGATCGCCGCGAGCGCCGCGCGCGTTGCAGTGTCGTCGGCACGGCATTCGATGCCGACCGCGCCCTGCGCCACGGCGGGCAGCAGCGAATCGACCGGGATCGCCGCACCCAGGGCATGTTCGCCGAGACGGTCGAGCCCCGCCGCCGCCAGCAGCGTCGCATCGGCCTCCCCCTGTTCGACACGCTTCAGCCGCGTCGCGACATTGCCGCGGAACGACACGATCTTCAGGTCCGGCCGCAAGCGCAGCAACTGTGCGGCACGGCGCGGGCTGGCGGTACCGACGATCGCGCCCTGCGGCAGCGCATCGATGCTGTCCGCGCCGATCAGCCGGTCGCGGACATCGGCGCGTTCGAGCATCGCCGCGAGCACGATCCCCGCCGGGCGCGCCGTTTCGACGTCCTTCATCGAATGGACGCTGGCATCGGTGCGCCCCTCGACAAGCGCGAGGTCCAGCGTCTTGGTCCACAGCGCCTTGCCGCCGATTTCCGCCAGCGGGCGGTCCTGGATACGGTCGCCGTCGGTCGTGATCGTCACGATTTCGACCGCCTCATCGGGCCAGCCGTGTGCCGCGAGCAAGGCGTCACGCGCCATGTTCGCCTGCACCAGCGCAAGCGGCGACCCGCGCGTGCCGAGGCGGATGATCGGAGAACTGGCAGCCATGGTGCCGCGCGTGCTAGCGCAATCGGCGTGGCGCGCAACTTCCCCCTGATCCTCGGCATCGAATCGAGCTGCGACGAAACCGCCGCGGCGCTGGTGACCGGCGACCGGCGCATCCTTGCGCACAAGCTGGCCGGACAGGAGCGCGAACATGCGCCCTATGGCGGCGTCGTGCCCGAAATCGCCGCGCGCGCGCATGTCGAAGCGGTGATGCCGCTGGTCGAGGCGGCGCTGGCCGAAGCGGACCTGAAGCTTGCCGACGTCGACGCCATCGCCGCGACAGCCGGACCAGGTCTGATCGGCGGCGTGATGGTCGGCCTCGTCACCGCAAAGGCGCTGGCACATGCGGCGGGTAAGCCGTTGATTGCGGTCAACCATCTTGAAGGGCACGCGCTCTCGCCGCGCCTCAGCGATCCCGACCTGAACTTCCCCTACCTGCTGCTGCTGGTGTCGGGCGGCCATTGCCAGCTGCTGCGTGTCGAGGGTGTCGATACCTACCGGCGGCTGGCAACGACCATCGACGATGCGGCGGGCGAGGCGTTCGACAAGACCGCGAAGCTGCTTGGCCTCGGCTTTCCTGGCGGTCCCGCCGTCGAGCGTGCGGCGGCGAACGGCGATCCGAAAGCTGTGCCGCTGCCCCGTCCGTTGCTCAACTCACCAGAGCCGCATTTCTCGTTCGCGGGCCTGAAAAGCGCGGTCCTGCGCGCGCGAGATGCGGGCACGCACCGGCCCGAGGATATCGCAGCATCGTTCCAGGCAGCTGTCGTCGACTGCATCATCGACCGCACCCGCCGCGCGATCGAACGGTCGCCCGACGTCGAAGCGCTGGTCGTCGCAGGCGGCGTCGCCGCGAACACCGCGATTCGCGCCGCGCTCACGAAACTTGCCGCCGACAACGGGCTGCGCTTCGTCGCGCCGCCTTTGTGGCTGTGCACCGACAATGCCGCGATGATCGCTTGGGCGGGAGCGGAGCGCTATATGGCAGGAATGACCGACGCCCTCGACTTCCCGGCCCGCCCGCGCTGGCCGCTCGACCCCGATGCGGAAGCCGTACGCGGCGCGGGGGTAAAGGCGTGAGAATAGGCGTTCTGGGCGGCGGGGCATGGGGGACCGCGCTTGCGCAACTGGCGGCGGCGGACGGCAATCCGGTCATATTGTGGGCGCGCGAATCGGATGTCGTGCGCTGCGTCAACGGCGAGCATGAGAACCGCAGCTTCCTGCCCGGCGTCGCGCTGTCGCCGTCGATCACGGCGACGTCGGACCTGTCGGCGCTCGATGCGTGCGACGCGTTGCTCGTCGTCGTGCCCGCGCAATATGTCGCGAGCGTGCTCGAACAAACCAACGTCGGCACGCGCCCGCTGGTGCTGTGTGCGAAGGGGATCGAGGCCACGACCGGGCGGCTGATGTCGGAAGTCGCCGCCGAAACCCACCCGACCGCGCCGATCGCCGTTCTGTCTGGCCCGTGTTTCGCACGCGAAGTGGCGGAGCGGCGCCCGGCGGCGGTGACACTGGCGTGCGAGGACGCGAACCTCGGCCGTGCACTCAGCAAGCGTCTCGCGCGGCCGGAATTCCGCCCTTACGCCAGCACCGATGTCACGGGTGCCGAGATCGGCGGCGCGGTGAAGAACGTCATCGCCATCGCGTGCGGTGTGGTGGCGGGCCTCGACATGGGTGAGAATGCGCGGGCGGCATTGATCGCGCGCGGCTTTGCCGAAATGACCCGCTTCGGCATGGCGCGCGGCGGCAAGGCGCAGACGATGGCCGGACTGTCGGGACTGGGCGACCTGGTGCTGACCTGTTCATCGACCCAGTCGCGCAATTTCTCATTGGGGAAGGCGCTGGGCGAAGGACAGAAGGCCGAGACGTTATTGGGCGCAGGCAATACCGTTGCCGAAGGGGCGTTCACCGCGGGTGTGCTGGCGCACGAAGCCAAGCGGCTGGGCGTCGACATGCCGGTGGTCGAAGCGGTGCATGCGCTGGTCGACGAGGGGCGCGATGCGAAAACCGTGGTGGCGGCGCTGCTGTCACGGCCGCTCAGGGATGAGGTGGCGTGAGAATTTCAAATCCTCCCCGGAACGGGGAGGGGGACCACGAAGTGGTGGAGGGGCCGCTCGCCACACGGGCGATACGGCGTGTGGAGAGCGGCCCCTCCGTCAGCCTGCGGCTGCCACCTCCCCGTTCCGGGGAGGATTTAGGATCAAAAATCCCAGGCGATGCCCTTGTGTTCCCAGTCGCCGTAGCGCGTGGGTTCCAGCCCCGGGCGGCCGCCGTGTTCGGGCTTTATCTCGACCGGCTCGGGCTTGGGCACGGGCGGGCTTTTGCTCAGATAGGCGGGGGCTTTGACGTGCGCGGGTCGCTTGCTCATGGCGGGACACATAGGTGAGCGACAGCGAAGTTGAAACCGTGGGCGCGGAATCGCGCCGCGCCGCGCTCACCATGGTCGATGCCGTACTGCGGCGGGGGCAGAGGTTCGACGCCCTCCCGGCGCATGGCCTTGCCCCCTCCGACGAGGGCCTCGCGCGCGCGATCGCGGGCGAAGTCTTTCGTCACCTGACCGACCTCGACGCGCTGATCGACAGTGCGACGGCGCAACCGTTGCCCGGCGATGCCAAAGCGCGGGCGGTGTTGCGGATCGCGCTCGTACAGGCACTCGTCCTCGGCACGCCGCCGCATGCTGCGATCACAACCGTCCTGCCGCTGGTGATGGGCGGACCCAAGCGACTGGTCCACGGGGTGTTCGGCACGCTGATGCGGCGAGGCGCGACCCTGCCCGAAGTGCCGACCTTACCAGAGGCGGTGCGCGCACGCTGGGGTTCAGCCTGGAGCTACACGATGCTGGGCGATGCCGCCCGCGCCATCGCTGCCCCGCCGCCGCTCGACGTGTCGCTGCGCCATCCTGAGGACGACGGCGGACTGGGCGGAGAGGTCATCGCGCCCGGCCAACGCCGCCTGCCGCGCGGGACGCCGGTCACCGAATTGCCCGGATATGAAGACGGCAAGTTCTGGGTGCAGAACCTGTCCGCCGCCATCCCCGCACGGCTACTCGGCCCCGGCAATGGTCGGCGCGTCCTCGACCTCTGCGCCGCGCCAGGCGGGAAGACCATGCAGCTGGCGGCGGCAGGGTGGCAGGTCACAGCGGTCGAACAACACGCCAAGCGCGCCGAGCGGCTGCGCGAGAACCTCGCCCGTACGAAGCTGTCCGCCGACATCGTGATCGCTGACGTCATGGCATGGGAACCGCCCGCACCGTTCCAGGCGATCCTGCTCGATGCGCCGTGCAGCGCGACCGGCATCCTCGCGCGCCACCCCGACGTCATCCACCGCATCGGGCCGAAGGACATCGCGGCGCTGGCAGGACTGCAGGCGCGGATGCTGGCGCGGACAGCGGAGTGGCTGACGCCCAACGGGGTGCTGGTCTACGCGACCTGTTCGGTCGAACCCGAAGAGGGCGAACAGGTGATCGCCGCGAGCGGACTGACGGTCGACCCGGTCGGCGCGGACGAACTGCCCGACGGCATCGCACCCGCGCCGGAAGGCTGGGTCCGCATCCTGCCCGCGCCGGCGCGCGACGGTTTTTTCATGGCGCGCCTGAAACGTCCTTGAGGCGGCCGTGATGCACCGTTAGGGCCTACGGCCCATGACCCGTCCCATCCTTATCTCGCCATCGATCCTGAGCGCCGATTTCGCGCGGCTCGGTGAAGAGGTGCGTGCGATCGACGAGGCCGGGTGCGACTGGGTCCATGTCGACGTGATGGACGGGCATTTCGTGCCCAACCTGACGATCGGCCCGATGGTGGTGAAGGCGCTGCGCCCGCACACCAAAAAGCCGCTCGACGTCCACCTGATGATCTCTCCGGTCGATAATTTCCTGGATGCGTTCGCGGATGCGGGCGCGGACATCATCACCGTCCATGCCGAGGCGGGGCCGCACATCCACCGCAGCATCCAGCATGTGAAATCGCTGGGCAAGCTCGCGGGCGTGTCGCTCAACCCCGGTACGCCGGCGAAGATGCTCGATTACCTGATGGACGACATCGACCTGGTGCTGGTGATGAGCGTCAATCCCGGCTTCGGCGGACAAAGTTTCATCGAGAACCAGCTAAAGAAGATTTCGGCGATCCGCAGCATGATCGACAAGTCGGGCCGCGACATCCGACTCGAAGTCGACGGCGGTGTCGATGCCGCCACCGCCCCGCGCGTGATCGCGGCCGGAGCGGATGTGCTGGTCGCGGGCACGGCGACCTTCCGCGGCGGGCCGTCGCAATACGCCGCGAATATCAAGACGCTGCGCGAAAGCGGCAATCCGGGATGAGCGAGCGCGACCCCGACGCCTTCGTCGACGCCGATAACCCCGGCGAGATCGCGGCGGGGCGTCGGCTGGTCCGCGCGGGCGACAAGGGCGTGTCGCTGGGCGAACGGCTGCTCAATTCGTTCCACAAACTTACTTGGCGCACGCCGTTGCACGGATTCCGGCTCAACGGCCGCTATCCGCTGAAGCTGCTTGCCGTCCCGACCGATCCCTTCGCGGGCGATGCCGACGCGGGGCAGCGCCTGATCCGCGGTGCGATCACGCTGGAGCGCGAAAGCGTGGCGGTCGCTGCTGTCGATTTTGCCGGAAACGGCGGCGCATCGCCCGCGCTCAATGCGTATATCGAGCGCTTCGCCTGGCTGCGCGACCTGGCCGCCGGGGTCACTCGCGCGCAGGGGGCGCCGATCGCCGAGGCACTGATGCAGCGCTGGATCGACCGGCATGGCGCGAAGGTCAGCGACCCCGCGTGGTCGCCCGACCGTATCGGCTGGCGGCTGCTGAACTGGACGGCGCATGCGCCCCTGATCCTGTCGTCGTCGAACATCGTTTACCGTTCCGCCGTGCTCAACGCGATGGCGCGCGGCGCACGCCACCTCGACCGTAATGCCGACCGCGCGCCCGTGGGCCTGAAGCGCATCGCCGCCTGGGCGGGCGTGGTCGCGGCGGGCCTGCTGATCCCCGGCGGCGACGTGCGGCGCGAGATCGGCGAGGCGGGGCTCGTCCGCGCCCTTATCAGCGGCCTGAGCGACGACGGCGGCATCGTCACCCGCGCGCCGGTCGACCAGGTCGAGGTCGTCGAACTGCTGGCGATGCTGGCCGCGGTCTATGACGTGCGGCGGCAGGAATGGCCGATCGGCGTACAGGCCGCGCTCGACAAGGCGGTCGCGGCGCTGCTCGGCATCACCATGGGCGACGGCGCGCTGTCGAGCTGGCAGGGCGCGGGGCCGGTCGCGAAGGACCGCATCGACACCGTCATCGCTGCCTCCGCCGTGCGCACCCGTCCGCTGCGTCAGGCGCACGACTGGGGCTACCAGCGCATGGCGGGCGGCGCGACCGTGGTCGTCGCCGACATGGCCCCGCCGCCGCAGAGCCGTATTGCCAAGGGCGGCTGCGCATCGACGCTGGCGTTCGAGCTGTCGGACGGCGAAAAACGCGTCATCGTCAATTGCGGCGGCACCGGCGGCGCGGGCGGCCTGCCCCCCGAACTCGCCCGCGCACTGCGCACGACGGCGGCACATTCGACACTGGTGCTGGGCGACAGCAATTCGACTGCGATCCATGCCGATGGTGCCCTCGGCGCCGGCGTCGCATCGGTCGAGGTAGACCGCGAGGAACTGGAAGGCGGCAGCCGCATCGACGCCAGCCATGATGGTTATGCCCGCCGCTTCGGCCTGATCCACAAGCGCACGCTGGCGCTGTCCGCCAGCGGCCGCGAGCTGCGCGGCGAAGATGCGCTGCTCCCCGCGCCCAAGCGCCGCAAGCTCGCCGCGACCCCGTTCGCCGTCCGCTTTCACCTTGCGCCGGGCGTCGAAGTGACGCCGACCGCCGACGGGCAGGCCGCACTCCTGCGCATCGACCACGGCCCTCTGTGGCAGTTCCGCTGCCGCGGCGGCGCAGTGACGATCGAGGACAGCCTGTGGATCGACGCCACGGGCCAGATGCACACCACCCAGCAGTTCGTCGTCGAAGGCGAAGCCCCGCCGGGGGGCACGAGTGTCGCCTGGCTGCTGAAGCGGGCGGGGTAACTAACAACCGTCACCCCCGCGAAAGCGGGGGTCCAGCTTCTTCTTTTTTTAACACAACAACAAAGGCAGCTGGATTCCCGCTTTCGCGGGAATGACGGATTAAATACGGGGACCACATGACCAGCATCACCATCAAACGCGCCCTTCTCTCCGTTTCCGACAAGACCGGCCTCGCCGACCTCGGCCGGGCCCTTGCGGACAAGGGTGTCGAACTCGTCTCGACCGGCGGCACGGCGAAGGCTTTGCGCGATGCTGGGCTGGTGGTGATGGACGTCAGCGACCTGACCGGTTTTCCCGAAATGATGGACGGGCGCGTCAAGACCTTGCACCCGACCGTCCACGGCGGCCTGCTCGCGGTCCGCGACAATGCCGAGCATGTGGCAGCGATGGAAGCGCATGGTATCGGCGCGATCGACCTGGTCGTGGTCAACCTCTACCCCTTCGCTGCCACCGTCGCGCGCGGCGCGAGCCGTGACGAGATCATCGAGAATATCGACATCGGTGGCCCGTCGATGGTGCGTTCGGCGGCGAAGAACCACGCCAGCGTCGCGATCGTCACCGACCCGGCCGACTATGCCATTGTCGCGAGCGGCGAAACGACGCTCGACCAGCGCCGAACCTTCGCGGCCAAGGCCTATGCCGCGACCGCCGAATATGACGCCATGATCGCATCGTGGTTCGCCTTCGCCGATCAGGGGCAGATGTTTCCGCCGGCGCTGTCGGTGCCGCTGAAGCTCGGCCAGTCACTGCGTTATGGCGAGAACCCGCACCAGTCGGCCGCGCTCTACCTGCCAGCCTTCGCGCCCGGCGGCTCGCTCGCCGACCACCGCCAGGTGCAGGGCAAGGAGCTGAGCTACAACAACCTCAACGACGCCGATGCCGCGCTCGAACTGGTCAGCGAATTCCGCGACGGCCCGCCGACCGTCGTCATCGTCAAGCACGCCAACCCCTGCGGCGTCGCCACCGGCGAGACTCTGGTCGATGCCTATCGCGCAGCGTTTGCCTGCGACACGGTGTCCGCGTTCGGGGGCATCATCGCGGTCAACCGCCCGCTCGACGGCCCGACGGCGGAGGCGATCAGCGAGATATTCACCGAGGTCGTGGCGGCGCCCGATGCCGATGACGCCGCGCTCGCCGTGTTCGCGAAGAAGAAGAACCTGCGCCTCATCCTGACCGGCCCGCTGCCCGATCCGGCGCGCGGTGGCATGATGCTGAAGACCATCACGGACGGCGCGTTGCTCCAGTCACGCGACAACGGCCAGCTGGGCGAATTGAAGACCGTCACCAAACGCGCGCCGACCGCCCAGGAACTCGCCGACGCCTGCTTCGCCTGGATCGTCGCCAAGCACACCAAGTCGAACGCGATCGTCTATGCCAGGGGCGGCAGCACCGCAGGCGTCGGCGCGGGGCAGATGAACCGCCTCGAATCCGCCCGCATCGCCGCATGGAAGGCAAAGGACGCGGCGGAAAAGGCCGGCTGGGCGGAACCGCGCACGATCGGTTCGGCCATCGCGTCCGACGCCTTTTTCCCCTTCGCCGACGGCCTGCTGGCGGCGGTCGAGGCGGGCGCGACCTGCGTCATCCAGCCGGGCGGATCGATCCGCGATGATGAAGTGATCGCGGCGGCGGACGAAGCTGGTCTCGCGATGGTCTTTACCGGGATGCGGCATTTTAGGCATTGATAATTCCTCCCCGGGACGGGGAGGGGGACTACGAAGTGCTGGAGGGGCACTCGCCACATTGCCGAGGTCTTACGCGGAGGGTGCCCCTCCACCATGCTGCGCATGGTCCCCCTCCCCGTTCCGGGGAGGATTGTTTGCCTTTCGCAGCCTGAACAGTTCGCGATCTTCGGGGCCGAAGGCGAAGAACCAGAGCGCCGCGACATAGGTCGCGAAGATTGCGGTCATGCCCAGCGTCATGGTCGCCCATTCGGGCAGATAATGGACGGCCGCCCAGCCGACCGCCGCTGCGAGCGCCGCCGTCGGCACCAAAGTCCAGCGCCATCCCACGACCGGTCCGCCGAGCAGGCGTTCGGCGAGCCATGCCTTGGCGATCGACGCCGCGAACAGTGCGAGCAACAGGCCGAAGGCAGCCGCCGCCATTTGCCAGAATTCGGACAGGCCCTGGCCCTTCGCGATCAGGATGAAGCTGGCGCACAGGATCGCCTGCAGGATGATGGTGCCGATCGAGATCATCATGTTCCGCTTGCGCGCAACATAGACCAGCGCAGCTTCGGCTACCGCGCCCGTCGATGCGAACACCTCTGCCGACAACAGTACCACCAGCGCGCCGGCGCCCATTACGAAGGCCGGGCCGATAACGCCCATGACGCCCACCGCCGGAATGCCGAACATCAGCAGCCCCAAAAGCTGCGCCGCGGTGATCCAGAATGCGACCTGGCGGATGTGCCGCGCGACGCCGATCTTGTCGCCCTTGCCCAGCGACTGGGTGATGACGGGCGCGAGGACGGGGTCGAACGTCGTCTTCAGCTTTTGCGGCAGCGACACGACCTGTTGCGCGCCCCAATAGATGCCGACCGCCGACGGGCTGACGAACAGGCCCAGGATCGCGATGTCGATGCGCCGCGATGCCCATTCGATCGCATCGGCGGCAGCCAGCGGCGTGTTGCGCCGGGCGAGGTCCCAGATGAGGCCCGGACGCGGGCGCCATTCGTGCGTCGGGAAGCCGAAACTTTTCACCATCGGGATCATGGACGCGAGGAACGCCGCCCCGATCGACGCGACATAGGCGATGATCAGGCCGTCGCGCGTCGTGACGAAAGCAAGCGCGCCCGCCGTGATGCCCAGCGCCCAGGGCTCGACCACCGACCGCGCGCGTACCGTAGCTCCCAGATCGCCGCGATAGGCGAGCGCCGACAGCGCGATGTCGGAGGCGGCGAGCGGCAGGATGACCAGCGGCAGCAACCGGTCCATGCCGTTAAGCGCGGAGTTCGGAAACATCGCCTGCGGAAACAGGACGAGCACGCCCGCCGCGATCAGTGACGCGACTGCGCACACGATCATCGCGTCCCACACGTCGAAACGGTGGTCGCGCTCGCTGGTCGCAAGTTGCTGGGCGAGGCCGCGTTTCAGGCCCATCGTCGCAACCTGTGCCGCGAATTCGACGACCAGCACGGCATAGGCGAACCGCCCGAGCGCATCGGCACCGTACATCCGTCCCGCGATGAACAGGAACGGCATGCGCGCGGCGAGGCGGAGCAGGAAACCGAAGAAACTGGTCCGCCCACCCGCCGCTAGAGTGGCGAGTTCGGAGGAAGCTTGAGCGCTCATGAAATCCTCTCCCCTTGAGGGAGAGGATAGCGAAGCTTGGCGGCAGGCCGCCTAGCGTAGCTTGGAGAGGGGGGCACAGCTTCGCTGTGCGCGGTCGCCCAGCGACCGCTACCTCTCACCCGGCCGCGCTCCGCGCGTGTCTGCCCTCTCCCACAGGGGGAGAGGGTAAGTTCGGCCAAACTCAATGCGCGGCGCCCCAGCTCTTGCCGGTGCCGACCTCGACATCCAGGGGGACCATCAGTTCGACCAGTGGCGCAGCAGCGGTCGCCATGACGTGGCGGATGACTTCGCTCGCGGGTTCGACCTGCGCTTCGGGCAATTCGAACACCAGTTCGTCGTGGACGGTCAGCAGCATGCGCACCTCCGGCAATCCTGCTGCAACGAGTGCGGGCGTCATTCGTACCATCGCACGCTTGATGATGTCGGCGCTCGTCCCCTGGATCGGCGCGTTGATCGCGGCACGTTCCGCACCTTGGCGTTCGTGCTGGACGCGCGAATTGATATTGGTGAAGTGCACTTTTCGCCCGAACAGCGTCGTCGTGAAGCCGGTTTCCTTCACATGGGCCAGCGTCTCCGCGATGTAACGGTTGATGCCCGGGAACCGCTCGAAATAGCGGTCGATCAGCGCCTGCGCCTCATCGGGCGTCGTGCCCATGCGGCCGGCAAGGCCCCAGCGCGAAATGCCGTAGAGGATCGAGAAATTGATCGTCTTGGCGCGGCCCCGGGTGTCGCGGTTGACCTCTCCGANNGGCACGTCGGCCATGTGCGCGGCAAGGCGCAGTTCGATCTGCGAATAGTCGGCGCTGAGAAGGACATTTCCCGGCTCCGCCACGAAAGCCTCACGGATGCGGCGGCCGCTTTCGGTGCGGACGGGGATGTTTTGGAGGTTCGGGTCGTTCGACGACAGCCGCCCGGTCTGCGCGCCCACCAGCGAATAGCTGGTGTGGACGCGGCCCGTCTCCGGGTTGATCTGCGCCTGAAGCGAGTCGGTATAGGTCGATTTGAGCTTCGACACCTGCCGCCAGTCGAGCACCTTGCGCGCGACCTCCACGCCTTCGCCGGCCAGCCGTTCCAGCTCGTTGACGTCGGTCGAATAGGCGCCGGTCTTGCCCTTGCGCCCGCCTTTCAGGCCCATGCGCTCGAACAGCACCTGGCCCAGCTGCACGGGGCTGCCGACCTGGAACGGTCCGCCCGCGGCCTCATGGATTTCGCCTTCCAGCCGGATCATTTCCTCGGCGAACTCACGGCTGAGGTCGGC
>DDFE01000259.1 GCA_002336985.1 Sphingomonadales bacterium UBA1936 | reverse complement strand
GCAGCTTATTGGTGCCGGGCCTCTTTATCAATCAGTCAGTCCTGTTTATTATTTGCGGATAACACAGGGAGTTGGGATGACGGACAGGAATCCGATCGGGCTGGCGTCGGGCGTTTTGCCCGGTTTCGATGCCGAAGTGACGGTCGAAGCCGCAGCAAGAGCGGGGTTCGACGCTGTCGGTCTATGGATCGAACCCGACCGCTGGACCGCCGAGCGCATCCGCAACGTCCGTGCGGCCATCGCCGCCAACGGCCTGTTCGCGGTCGATGCCGAAGTGTTGCGGATGCGGGCCGGGCCGCTGCCGGACGATCATCGCCGGATGGTCGAAATTTCCGCTGAGATCGGTGCACGGAACCTGCTCGTTATCGGAAGCGATCCCGACCTGGCTGGCGTCGGGGATGCTTATGCCGAACTGTGCGAACTGGGCGAGTCCCATGGCATCCGCATCGCGCTGGAATTCATGCTGTTTTCCTCCGTCCGCACGCTCGACGATGCGCGCGCGATGGTCACGGCAGCGGCGTCCCCGGCGGCAGCACTGCTGATCGATCCTCTGCATCTCGACCGCGCGGGTTATGGAGCGGCCGACGTCACCGCCCTGCCGCGCGAATGGCTGCCCTATGCGCAGTTCTGCGATGCCACCCTCGAAGGGCCGCCGCGCGATGACAATGCCGCGCTTCTGGCCGAGGCGCTGGACGGCCGTGAAATGCCGGGAGAAGGTGTGCTTGCGCTGCAGGCCATCGTCGATGCCCTGCCGCCAGGGATTCCGCTGAGCGTCGAGTTGCGTTCGCTTGCGTTGCGCGAGCGTTTTCCCGATCCCTTCGAACGTGCACATGCGCTGCACCAGGCGACTGTGACCTGGATGGACGGAAAGGTGGCTGCGTGAAGGTTCCTGTTTTTGCGGCCGATCACCTCGAACCGGGCAATAGCGAGGCCGTCGATGCCGGTGGCTGGTCGGTGCTCGTCGCCCGCCTGCCCGACGGTTATCGCGCGGTGATCAACCGCTGTACCCATGTGGCGGCGGCGCTTGCGGGCGGACGTGTGCGCCGTGGTGCGATACAATGCCCGAAACACGGGGCGATGTTCGATCTGGGCGACGGCCGGTGCATCGGCGGCGCCTACCAGCCGCTCAGGACGTTCGTGGTGACCGAGGCGGACGGGATGGTCGTGATCGACGTCCCCGATGAGCCGCCGACCGTCCACGACCTGCCCGTGCCGGGCCTTTAGTCGTCGTTAGCCGGGGATGATGCGCGGCGGCACTGAACCCTTGGTGATGCCCGACGTATTGTCGATCACGAACGACTGACCGCTGATGAAGCGGGACTCGTCCGACGCGAGGAAGAGCGCCAGGTTCGCGACATCGTCGACCTGCCCATAATCGTTCTCGCTCTTGCCGGGACCGTTGTCGGCGAGCGCCGCATCCATCGTTTTCGTGGCCGTCGCCATGGCGCGGACCATCGGCGTATCGATGCGGTCCGGGAGCAGCGAATTGCAACGGATCGCAAGACCCAGCTGCGCGCAATAGACGGCAACAGCGCGGGTATAGGCGTCCACCGCTCCCTTGGCCGCGGTGTAGGCAGCGGACCGCGGATGCCCACGGATCGCCGCGATCGACGACATGTTGATGATCGACCCGGACCCGCCCTCGCGCATCAACGGGATCGCGTGCTTGCAGCCCCAGATCGTGCCGTTGATGCTGACGTCGAGGATGAAGCGGAGCGATTCCTCTTCGATCGCCTCGGGCGTGGCCGGCTGAACGACGCCCGCATTGTTCACGAGGACGTCGAGCCGCCCCTCGCTGGATCGGATATCGTCGATCAGTTCGATCCACTGGCGCTCGTCGCGCACGTCATGAACCCGGAAACGCGCGGATGGTCCGATATCGGCGGCGACGGCGCGCCCCGCAGCTTCATCGACGTCGGTAAGAATGACCCGAGCGCCCTCACGCGCGAAGATACGGGCGTCCGCCTCGCCAAGGCCCTTGGCGGCCCCGGTCACCAACGCGACTTTTCCGTCCAAACGGCCCATGTGCTTCTCCTCTAAATTAATGCGAGCAATACTTTTGATACGGGTGCAACAAAGCTTGAACGCTCAGGCCGCTGTCGGCATGATGCCGTTTGAAATCTCGGAAGAATGGGTGTGAATGAGCGATAGTAACGCGGCGGCGTCCATGCCGGTTGAGGCAGAGATGCTGAGCGCCAATCCCGAACGCGAGCCGATTTACTCCAGTGCGTCGATCAAGGAACGGCGCAAGCGCATCCTGACCGAGGCGCGGCACATGATTGCCGACGTCGGTATCGACGGTTTCAGCATCCGTACCCTGTGCCGCAACGCCGATGTCGCGCAGCGGACTTTGTATAACGCGTTCCAGAGCAAGGATCGCCTGATCGCGCTGTCGATCCGCGAGGCGTACGAACACGTCAACCGGTATATGCGCTACCGCACGTCGGCGGACACGCTGGACGGCATCATCGACCGGTTGATCGCGGTCAACACGCGCAACCTCAAGGCGCGGAATTATACCAAGGCGGTCGTGTCGCTCTATTTCTCGGCGACGATCAGCAAGGACATCTGGGACGCGCTGCGGCAGATGGTGTTCCTCAACCTGCGCCAGTGGCTCGACCGGGTGGACCGGGAAGGCGCGCTGCAGGACTGGATAAGCGTCGACCAGGCCGCCGGCGACATCGCCAATCTCGAATATTCCGTCATCAATGACTGGGCGGTCGGTCGCCTGTCCGACGACGAATATGTACTGCGCCTGGTAACGACGGTGCTTTCCCATGTGATCGGCATCACGGCGGGAACGCACCGGGAAGAAGCGATCGCGATGGCGCGGAATATTCGCAAGACCGGCAAACTGCCCGAATTTCCCAAGCCTGTGTACGATCCCGGCGACGACCGCGACTGACGTCAACGTAACCCCATTCGATCCGCCATTGCCCAGGCAAAGGCGATTGCCGGTCCGTTGGTGTTGCCGGATACAAGCCCGGGCATCGATCCGCAGTCGATAACCCGGACGCCCTCGACGCCGCGGACCCGGCATTCCGGATCGAGCGCAGCGTCGGGGCCGCCCATCGAGCAGGATCCGGTCGCATGGGTGCCTGCGCGCGAGAGACGGCGGACCGCCTCCAGAATGCGTTCGTCGCTGTCCGCGTGAGCGCCCGGCACCAGTTCCTCGCCAAGGGACGGCGCGAGCGCGGGCTGGTTCGCCAGCTTGCGAAGAGTGCGAACCATCGCCACCGCGGCTTCCTGATCGTTCGCCGTCTGAAGCCAGTTCGGTGCGATGCCGAGCGGCGTGTCGAGGCCGGGTCCTGCGATCTGCACCGTGCCCTCGGATTCGGGTTGCAGCATCTGGCCGTAGATCGTGAGGCCCGGCTGATCCTCAACCTTGCTCAACTGTACCGGAAAACTCGGATCCTGGTTGCGCGCGAAGGAGAAGGCCCCGACGTAGATTTGCAGGTCGGGCCGGGTCAGGCCGGGGCGCGAACGGACGAAAGCGCCGACCTCATAAGGCCCTGTTGCGAGCGGGCCCGTGTGGAAGAGGCCATAGCGGATGACGTTACGCAAAAGGCCCAGCTTGCGGAATTCGCGGTTATTGCCGGGATCGTCGCCCTTCAGGCGAAAAGCGACGGACAGGCCCAGATGGTCGCGCATGTGCGCGCCGACGGCTGGATTGTTTGCAATCAGATCGACGCCTGCCCGCGCGAGTGTCTCCGCCGGGCCCACGCCTGACCGTTGCAGGATGGCGGGGCTGACGATCGCGCCCGCCGAAAGAATGACTTCGCCATCGACCTGAAATGTCTGCTTGCTGCCCGCGACGCGCGCCTCGACCGTGATCGCACGTTGCCCGGCGAAGACGATCCGCTCGACTTCCACACCGGTTTTTACGGTCAGGTTACGCCGCCGCATCGCCGGGCGCAGGAACGCGGCGGACGCGCTCTGCCGCCGGCCCGCACGGATGTTGTGCGGATAATAGCCGATCCCTTCCTGGTCCTCGTCGTTCAGGTCTTCCTTGCGCGTCAGGCCCATCTGCTCGCCCGCGCGGATCGCGGCTTCGGCCAGCGGATAGCGGAACTTGCCGGTGCTGATGTGGACCGGCCCGCCGACGCCGCGCGCAGGGCCCGCACCAAGTTCGTGATCCTCGATGGCCTTGAATGCAGCGCGCATGCTGTTCCAGTTCCAGCCCGTCGCGCCCGCACGATCCCAGGCGTCATAGTCTTCCGGTTGGCCGTGCATCCAGATCATGCCGTTGATCGACGACGATCCGCCGAGGCCGCGGCCCCGCACCCATGTTTCGGTCGCCGGTGTGCCCGGAACGCGCGGCTGAGCGACGGGATATTGCCAGGCATAACGCGGGTTGAGCGCGAGCTTACCGATCCCCTTCGGCATCGTGATCAGCATGCTGCCATCCGCGCCGCCCGCTTCCAGCAGGAGAACCCTGTTCCGCGGATCGCGCGACAGCCGGTCGGCCATCACGCATCCCGCAGACCCCGCGCCGACGATGATATAGTCCCAGCGGTCCTCAGTCGGCATAGTCGGGCGCGATCCGCTTCACTTCGCGCATCAACGCAATCCAGTCGAGCGTGCCGGGAGGTTTGCCGTGCGTTGCCTCGACCAGTTGTTCCTTGACGACGTCCAGCACTT
>DDFE01000033.1:12795-16242 GCA_002336985.1 Sphingomonadales bacterium UBA1936 | reverse complement strand
CGCACGGGCGAGACCGACAGCAACGCAATCTGATTTCCTCCCAACCCCAAGAATTCTGAGCAAAGGGCAAAGTGACAATGGCGAAGGCGAATACCCCGGCAGACATCCTGAAGCGGATCAAGGACGAAGAGATCGAGTGGGTCGATGTCCGGTTCACCGATCCCAAGGGCAAGTGGCAGCACCTGACCATGGTGTCGTCGGTGATCGGCGAGGACGAACTGACCGACGGCCTGATGTTCGACGGATCGTCGATCGAGGGCTGGAAGGCCATCAACGAGTCCGACATGGTGCTGAAGCCCGATCTGGACGCCGTCTATGTCGACCCGTTCTCGGCAACGCCGATGATGATCCTGTTCTGCGACGTCGTCGAACCGTCGACCGGCCAGCTCTACAGCCGCGACCCGCGCTCGACCGCGAAGCGCGCCGAGGCTTATCTCAAGACCACCGGTATCGGCGACACCGTCTATGTCGGCCCCGAAGCCGAATTCTTCATGTTCGACGACGTGAAGTTCGAGAACAGCTATTCGACGAGCTATTACAAGATCGACGATATCGAACTGCCGACGAACTCGGGTACGCACTATGAAAGTGGCAACATGGGCCACCGCCCGCGTGCCAAGGGCGGCTATTTCCCGGTCGCACCGGTCGACAGCGCCGTCGACATCCGCGGCGAAATGGTTTCGACCATGCTCGAAATGGGTTTGCCCTGCGACAAGCATCATCATGAAGTCGCATCGGCGCAGCACGAACTGGGCCTGACCTTCGGCACGCTGACGCAGACCGCCGACCGCATGCAGATCTACAAATATGTCGTGCACCAGGTCGCGCATGCCTATGGCAAGACCGCGACCTTCATGCCCAAGCCGATCAAGGAAGATAACGGCTCGGGCATGCACACCCACTTGTCGATCTGGAACGGCAAGGAACCACTGTTCGCGGGGAACGGCTATGCGGGCCTCAGCGACATGTGCCTGTATTTCATCGGCGGCATCATCAAGCATGCCAAGTCGGTGAATGCCTTCACCAATCCGACGACCAACAGTTACAAGCGCCTGGTCCCGGGTTACGAAGCACCGGTGCTGCTCGCCTATTCGGCGCGCAACCGTTCGGCATCGTGCCGCATCCCGTACGGTACGGGGGCCAAGGCGAAGCGCGTCGAAGTGCGCTTCCCCGACGCGATGGCGAACCCGTATCTGTGCTACGCGGCGCTGTTCATGGCGGGCCTCGACGGCATCCAGAACAAGATCCACCCCGGCGACGCGATGGACAAGAACCTGTACGACCTGCCGCCGGAAGAGCTGAGCCAGGTTCCG
This sequence comes from Sphingomonadales bacterium UBA1936, assembly GCA_002336985.1. GTDB lineage: Bacteria > Pseudomonadota > Alphaproteobacteria > Sphingomonadales > Sphingomonadaceae > Sphingomonas_O. The sequence continues at coordinate 14,929 of DDFE01000033.1, read as the reverse complement.
ACCGTCTGCGGTTCGCTTCGTGAAGCGCTGGAAAGCCTGGAGGCCGATCATGCCTACCTGCTGAAGGGCGATGTGTTCACCAAGGACCAGATCGACGCGTATATCGAACTGAAGATGGAAGACGTGGCCCGTTGGGAAATGACGCCCAGCCCGGTCGAATTCGATATGTACTATAGCTATTAAGCGCGGAGGCGTGCGGTAACCCGCACGCGGCTTTGCCGCGGCGCTGAATAAAAGGGCCCGGACGGAAACGTCCGGGCCCTTTCTTTTTTCCGCAGCGGCCAGCCCCGAAAACCTCGGCTCACCGCACAATTACGCGCGCAATGGATGAAACCGGTCACCCGAAGCGTTCCGCTTTCGATCAGGCGTTAACGCGAGGCTTACGATTAATGCTTTGTAAACCTTTCATACTGATACCGTTCCCGTCGTATTTTCAGCTGATTTCCATCCGGAATGATGCTATAACTATGGTTAACAGAACCGCTGAGGGTCGCATCCCGGCGGTCGGGGAACGGAACGGGGAACGATGAAGTCGGCGGCTTTGACTATGGCGGCGTTGTGCGTCTGCCCGCCGGCAATCCTCGCGACTTCGGTCGCGACGGTGCCGTCGGTCAAGCGTGCCGTGCACAATGCGACGCGCCCCGCTCCCGCCAAGCATAAGCTTGCGCAAGTCCGTAAAAAGCCGGTCCAGACCGCTTCGACGGGCAAGGGCGTGCCCTGCGATTCAGCACCGGCCGTTCGCACCTCGTCTGTCCTGCCCTATGCCATCTCCCTGCCGCCGGTCGACACGACCGATGCCGGCACCGGCAATCTGCCCGGTTCGCCGTTCACGGGCGGCGGTGTCGTCCCGGGCAGCGGCACACCTATTCTCTTCGGCGGTGGTAATCCGGGCGGCAACCCAGGTGGCGGATCCCCGGGCGGCCCCACGGCCGAAACACCGGGCGATCCCGCGACACCTACGGACCCGGTCACGCCCACCGATCCGGTCACGCCGGTAACGCCAACCGACCCCGGCATCCCGACCGTTCTTCCCATTCCCGAACCCGGGACATGGCTGTTGCTCATCTCGGGCTTCGGCTTCGTCGGTCTCGGCCTGCGCTGGCGCCGCGCCCGCGCCCGTGAAGCGCGCGACCTCGCCATTGCCGCCGGCCCCGCGCTGGAAACGGCGCCGCGCCGCCGCCACGTGAAGAAGGCCGGCGGTCTTTCGTCGGCCATGGCCTGGCTTGGCTTCGGCGAAGCGGCGACCGGCAGCGCATCCATGGCGACGATCGCCGCCAAGACGATGATGTGCGTATGCCCGACCGCCGCCATCGTCGGTTCGACGATGGCTGTCCCGGCGGTTCGATCGGCCGTGCACAAGGCGACCGCCGTTCCGGTTTCCGCACCGAAATATGTGATGACCACGGTCAAGCCGCCGTGCGATCCGTCGATCAGGTCGGTAGAGGCCGACACGCCGTCGCGCATTATCGACGCGGCAGATGCCTCGCCCCGGATGCAGACAGCGTTGCTGGCTTCCACATCCTCGGCCCGCGGCCAGTAAACCGCGCCCTCTTCGCATTCGCCAAAGTGTTGCCAAATCGCGACGCATGGCGGCTGTCCCGCGTCCGCGGTAAATTGGACATTCGCGGTTCAGCAATATTACAGTAAGGAGACATCCGGGGGGCGGAATCGTTACAGCGGTCACACGCCCGAAAAATATTTTCGAGAGGTCGTCTGTGTTCGCGTTCACGTCACGGGTTTTCACGGAAGGGTTGCAGACCGCCGCGGTTATTCCGGTCGCCGAGCGCGCTATTCCCGGACGCTGGATTGCCGCAGGCCTGATCGCGAGCATTTTCGCCGTAGCGCTGCTGATGCGGGCCGCGGGCCTGACCATCGATCCGGTCGATCCCAATACCTTGATCTACGCCTCGGTGTTTGCAGCGTTGGGCGCCATTCGCTGGGTGTTTCGCGACCCGCGCTCGAACGGTACCCGGATCGTGCGCGACGTCGCCGAATATTTCGGTGTGTTCACCGCACTGTCGGTAACGGGCGCACTGGCGAGTTACCCGATCGCGTCATTTACCCAGGGATTTTCCGACCCGGCCCTTCACGGCATCGACCTCGCGCTGAATTTCAACTGGCTCGGCTGGTACGA
>DDFE01000033.1:8099-12768 GCA_002336985.1 Sphingomonadales bacterium UBA1936 | reverse complement strand
ACCCTGACCTGCTATCTTTTCATGCCCGCCGTCGGGCCGCTGTCGTACCTGGTAAAGGGGCCGTTGCCCTACCTGCCGACCAGCGACTTGTGGCAGGCGAACCTCATTCCCGCACTCCGCGCGCACCTCGCGCCAGTGGTGGACCTCGGCCATCTCGTCGGCCTGGTATCCGCGCCCAGCTTTCACACTGCCGCGGCCGTGCTGCTCATCTCGTTCGGCCTTCGCCAGCGCCACATCGGCGTGCCGCTGCTGCTCATCAATCTGGCGATGCTGTGGTCGACGGTGGTCGAGGGCACGCATTACCTGAGCGACATGATCCTCGGCGCGCTGGTAGCGCTGGTCGCCGTTGGCGTCGTCCGTCTCGTCCGCGTTGGCCTGGCGCGGTGGGTCCCGGTCAAGGCGCCTTCGCTCAAGCCGTTCAAGACAGCCGCCGAGTCACATCGCGTCTCTTGACCAGATGATGCTATACCCATAGGGGGTATAGCTATGCCGCATCTCTCTAGCCCGAGCAGCGACCTTGTCGCCCGTGTCCGCCGCATCGGCGGGCAGGTGTCCGCCATCGAACGCGCGCTCGACGCCGGGGCGGAGTGCGAGAAGGTGCTGCACCTCGCCGCCGCCGTACGCGGCGCGGTCAATGGCCTGATGGAAGAGATCATCGCCGAACATCTGGAAGAACATGTCGCAGCACCCGGGCTGAGCGACGCGGACCGCACGCGCGGTGCGCAAGACCTGCTGGCGGTCATCCGCCGTTACTCCAAATAGGCGGCAGCGATGACATCCTCACCCGATCCCCGCGGCCACACCCATAACCACGTCTTTCTTGGCTCGTCGCACGACGAAAACGCGCGCCGCACCATGTCCGTCGTCATCCTGACCGTTGTGATGATGGTCGGCGAAATCGTCGCGGGCTGGATCACCGGATCGATGGCGCTACTTGCCGACGGTTTCCACATGGCGACGCACGCGGTCGCGCTGTCGGTCGCGGCCGCCGCCTATGCCTATGCCCGGCACCATGCCGCCAATGCCCGTTACAGCTTCGGCACGGGCAAGGTCGGCGACCTGTCGGGGTTCGCGTCCGCACTGGTCCTCGGCATGATCGCGCTCGGCATCGGGTTCGAATCGTTCAACCGCCTGATCCACCCGATCGCCGTCGATTTCGGATCCGCTACGCTCGTCGCGATCCTGGGGCTGGTCGTGAACATCGTCAGCGCGTTCATGCTCGGTCACGGGCATTCGCACGGTCACAGCCATGGTCACGATCACGGCCATCACCACCATACGCACAACGGCCATGCGCACGATCACGGCCATAGCCATGGTCACAAGGCGAAGGGGAACGGCAACGAGAAGCACCGGGACAACAACTTCCGCGCCGCCTATGTCCATGTGCTGGCCGACGCGCTGACGTCGGTATTGGCGATCGCGGCACTGCTCGCGGGACGCTACCTAGGCTGGGTGTGGATGGACCCGGCGATCGGCGTCGTCGGCGCGGTCGTCATCGCGCACTGGTCGTGGACGCTGATGCGCGACACGGCCGCCGTCCTGCTCGACGAGACCGACCACCATGTCGCCGACGAGGTGCGCACGCTGATCGAACAGCCGGGCGATGCGACGATCAATGACCTGCACGTGTGGCGCGTCGGGCCGGAACATCACGCGGCCATCGTCGATGTGTGTTCGAACACCCCCTGCGAGGAACTGCGCCAGCGGCTCGCACCGGTCCACGAGATCGCCCACCTGACCATCGCCGTCACACCACGGACCGCGTGATCCAGCCGGTTGCGGTTGTGTTTTCAGGCACTTCGCCTATCGATACGCGATGAATGCCCGCCCCAGCGCCCGCCGAGAGCTTCGCCTGGGGACGGCTGACATGCACGACCGCGTCGACGCCATCTTCTCGCACGTCGACCTCGGCACGACCGATGGCTATGGACGCTTCCTCGCGGCACAGGCGGCTGCGCATCTCGCGGTCGAGGACGCACTTACCGAAGCCGGTGCGGACCGCGTCGTTCCCGACTGGAACAGCCGCAAGCGTTCGGCGTTGCTGCTCGATGATCTGGACAAGATGGGCGTGACACCGCCGCCCCGGCCGCAGCATGATGCAGGCACGACAACAGCCGCCATAATCGGGGGCATCTACGTGCTCGAAGGGTCGCGCCTGGGCGGATCGGTACTGAAAAATTCGGTCGCGCCCGGCCTGCCCGCACGCTTCCTTTCGGCCAGCGATCCGGCGGCGTGGCGGCGATTGATCGAGATCATTGACGCGCGGTTGACCACCGCAGACGAGATCGCCGAAGCTGTGGACGCGGCGCGTGCGGTGTTTACGACGTTCGAGCAATCCGGACGAAAATTCTTGAGGGTGAACTGATTTGGCGGATGGCAACGACCCGGTCGACCTGACCAACTGCGACCGCGAGCCCATTCACATCCTGGGCGCGATCCAGCCCATCGGGTTCCTGCTTGCGTTGACCGCCGACTGGATCGTCGCCCGTGCGTCGGCCAATACGGCCGAATACGTCGGCCACGCCCCCGAAGCGCTGATCGGCAAGGCGCTGAGCGACGTCTTCCCGGTCAAGGCGGTGCACGACCTGCGTAACCGCACCGCCATGCTGCGTGGCCCGGATTCGGTCGAACGCCTGTTCGATGTCGAGATCGGTACCCAATGCTTCGACATGGCCGTGCATTTCGCGAACGGCGAGGTCGTGATCGAAGGTGAACCGTCGACCGGCGAGCATGGCGATGCGTCGGGCATGGTACGCTCGATGATCGCGCGGCTCGACCAGTGCGCCGACCTGACGACCTTCTTCCGCGAAGGCGCGCGGCAGGTGCGTGCGCTCATCGGCTTCGACCGGGTGATGGTCTATCGCTTCGCAGGCGACGGGTCTGGTGAGGTCGTTGCCGAGTCCGTCACATCGGGGATCGGCAGCTTCATGGGCCTGCGCTACCCGGCCAGCGACATCCCCGCCCAGGCGCGCGAACTCTACAAGCGCAACCTGTTGCGCGTCATCGCGGACGTCAACGCGACGCCGGTCCCCATCACGCCGCAACGCAATGCCGCAGGGGCACCGCTCGACCTGTCGCTGTCACTGCTGCGATCGGTCTCCCCCATCCATATCGAGTATCTCAAGAATATGGGCGTCGGCGCGTCGCTGTCGATCTCGATCATCGTCGAGGGCAAGCTGTGGGGCCTGTTCGCCTGCCATCATTATTCGCCGCGCTGCCCGACGTTCGAGCGGCGTTCGGTCAGCGAACTCTTCGCCCAGATGTTCGCCATGCGCCTCGAAAGTCGCGAGCGGCAGGAAACGGTCGAATACGAACGCCGCGCACGCGACATATCGGATCAGTTGCTGGGCGCGGTCGCGTCGAACGAAGCGCTGCTGAAGGATCCCGACTGGCTCGCCGACATCCTGACGCACGCCATTCCCGCCGACGGCGTCGGCGTCTGGATCGGCGGCGCCTATGCCTTTTCGGGCGTTACCCCTCCCGAAGAGGATTTCCGTCGCATCATTCGTGCGCTGAACTCGACTGCGGCAGGCAAGGTGTTCGCAACCGACAATATCGCCTCGATCATGCCGGGCGCGAAGAAGTTCGCCGCCTCTGCGGCCGGTCTGCTCGCCATCCCCATCTCGCGTACGCCGCGCGACTATGTTGTGCTTTTCCGGTCGGAACTGGTGCGCTCGGTCCGCTGGGCTGGCGATCCGCACAAGCCGGTCGACTACGGCCCCAACGGCCCGCGCCTGACCCCGCGCGAAAGCTTCGCCGAATGGAAAGAACTGGTGCAGGGCCATTCGCAGCCGTTCACCCCGTCCGAAATGCGCGTCGCCGACACGCTGCGCGCGACATTGATCGAGGTCGTTCTTCGCCTCGCCGATGAAGCTTCTGCCGAGCGGCAGCAGGCAAGCGCGCGGCAGGAACTGCTGATCGCGGAACTGAATCACCGCGTTCGCAACATCCTGGGCGTCATCCGGGGCCTTATCCGCCAGTCGAAGCCGACCGATCCGGCGGTGAAGGACTTTGCGACACTGGTCGACGGGCGCATCCATGCCCTTGCCCGCGCGCACAACCAGATCACCGACGATCACTGGGGTCCCGCGCCCATGCAGGCACTGATCGACGCAGAGGCGGCCGCTTTCGTCGACGAGAGCGAGCGCGTAATCTCGGAGGGCGAGCCTGTCCTGCTCAATCCGCAGGCCTATTCGACGATGGCGCTGGTCATCCACGAACTGGTTACCAACTCTACGAAATACGGCAGCTTGTCGGTGCCCGAAGGCCGCGTCACGATCAGCTGGAACCGCGATAATGAGGCGGGGGACCTTTTAATCAGCTGGAACGAGGCTGGCGGCCCCCCGGTGACCGCGCCGACGCGCAAGGGCTTCGGCACGACGATCATCGACCGGTCGATCCCCTATGACCTGGGTGGCGCGGCGAAGGTCGAGTATAAGCCTACGGGCGTGGAGGCGCAGTTCCGCATTCCGGGCCGCCATGTCTCCGACGCGAAGGGCGGTGCGAATATCGCCATCCGCTTCCCGCGCCCCTCGGCAGGCCACCCGCAGTCGCCGCCGCACAAGATGCTGGAAGGCTACGACGTGCTACTGGTCGAGGACAGCCTGATCATCGCGCTCGATGCCGAGGACATCCTGACTCGCCTCGGCGCGCGCACCGTCACCAC
>DDFE01000033.1:7632-8055 GCA_002336985.1 Sphingomonadales bacterium UBA1936 | reverse complement strand
GTGCCGTTCCTGTTCGCGACCGGTTATGGCGAACAGGCCGTCATCCCCGACGACCACCGTGGCCGGACGATCGTGCAGAAACCCTACACGCTGGAAAACGTCGCCCGCGCGATGGACGAACTGACGGGCATGCACGAGGGGATCGAGGGCAAGTCCCGAACCTGAGCGCCGAATTGCATTGATCGCCGGACCGGAAAGTTTCATTTCCGAACGCAATCGAATTCGAGTCAGGAGAGCGCGCATGGACAGCTATCTGAAGCATTACATCGATGGCCAATGGGTCGCGTCGCAGGGCGGCAAGCGTCATGAGGTGATCAGCCCCTCGACCGAGGAAGCCTGTGCCGAAATCACGATCGGCACCGCGGTCGATGTCGATGCCGCCGTCGCCGCCGCGCGGCGCGCGTTCGAAACCTTCTCGCAGAC
>DDFE01000033.1:3613-7540 GCA_002336985.1 Sphingomonadales bacterium UBA1936 | reverse complement strand
GTCGGCATGATCACACCGTGGAACTGGCCGCTGAACCAGATCGCGCTGAAGGTCGCGCCCGCGATCGCGGCGGGCAACACCATGGTGTTGAAACCCAGCGAGGAATGCCCGGGCAATGCGGCGATCTTTGCCGAGGTGATGGATGCGGCGGGTGTACCCGCGGGTGTGTTCAACCTGGTGCAGGGTGACGGCGCGGGCGTTGGCGCCGCCATCTCGGCGCACAAGGATATCGACATGGTGAGCTTCACCGGATCGACTCGTGCGGGAGTACTCGTGGCAAAGGCGGCGGCCGACACCGTCAAGCGCGTGCATCAGGAACTGGGCGGCAAGTCGCCCAACCTCGTTCTGCCGGGCGCCGACCTTGCCAAGGTGCTTCCCGGAACCGTCACCGGCATCCTCGCCAATACGGGACAGAGCTGCATCGCGCCCACGCGGGTGCTGGTGCAGGCAGGCCAGGAGGCCGAGGCGGTCGGCATCATCAAAGGCATTTTCGAAGGCGCGGCGGTCGGCGATCCGCTGAGCGAGGGCGCGCATCTGGGGCCGGTCGTCAACAAGGCGCAGCATGACAAAATCCAGGGGCTCATCCAGTCGGCCATCGACGAAGGCGCCACGCTGGAGACGGGCGGCACCGGCCTACCCGGCGGCGTCAACCGCGGCTATTACATCAAGCCAACGGTGTTCTCCGGCGTTACCCCCGACATGCGCATCGCACGCGAAGAGACATTCGGCCCGGTCGCGACCGTCATCGCATACGATACGCTGGAGGACGGCATCCGCATCGCCAACGACACCGAATACGGCCTGTCGTCGGTCATCTCGGGCGATGTCGAGGAAGCCGCGAAAGTCGCGCCACGGTTGCGCGCGGGTATGGTCAATATCAACACCTGGGGTTCCAACCCCGGCTCTCCGTTCGGCGGATACAAGCAGTCGGGCAACGGACGCGAAGGCGGGTTGTTCGGCCTGAAGGACTTCATGGAAGTGAAAGCGGTCAGCGGCCTTCCGGGCTAAACGGAACCGGCGGCACGCGCCGTTCGCTCTGTCGTGATAACGATAGGAGAACTGCCGTGCCGCTTACCGCCATCGCGCTCAATTGCACGCTGAAGGCCAAGGGAGACAGTTCGACCGACGCTATGATCGAGGTGCTGGCGGACGCTTTCGTCAAGTACGGTGTGTCGCTGACCGAGACGATCCGCATCGCGGCGCATGATGTGAAGACCGGGGTGACCAGCGACGAAGGCGATGGCGATGCCTGGCCCGCCATCCGTGAGAAAGTGCTGGCCGCCGACATCCTGATCCTCGGCACGCCGATCTGGATGGGACAGATGGGCAGCGTCGCGAAGCGGGTGCTCGAGCGGATGGACGCTTTCCTGGACGAAACCGACGACCAGGGCCGCATGCCGAGTTCCGGCAAGGTCGCGGTCGCGGCGATCGTCGGCAACGAAGACGGCGCGCATATTTCCGGCGCACAGATGTTCCAGTCGCTGATCGACACCGGCTGGACGATCCCCGCAGGCGCCGCGTGCTACTGGGTCGGCGAAGCGATGGGTGACGTCGACTTCAAGGATTTGAAGAAAACACCCGACAAGGTTCTCGAAACCGCGGCCATGACCGCGTCGAACGCCGCGCATCTTGCCGGGTTGTTGAAGGGCAAAACCTACCCCGGCGTCGCGGACTAGATGGTCCGGTTGACCCCGCCGCCGTCGAGCACGTCCCGCACTTTCCGCGCCAGATCGGCGATGGTGTAGGGCTTGGGCAGGAACGCCACGCCGATATCGATCATGCCGTTATGGACCACGGCGTTGCGCGTGTAGCCGGTGGTGAACAGGATCGGCAGCTTGGGCCGCAGCTTCAGCGCCTCGTCCGCTAGCTGCCGCCCGGTCATGTCGGGCATCACGATGTCGGTGAAGAGCAACGTGATCTCCGGCTGCTCGGCAAGCGCATGCAGCGCCTCGATCGGTGAAGCAGCGCTGATCGCTGTGTAGCCGAGGTCGCGAAGGGCATCGACGGCGAAGTGACGGACACGCTGTTCGTCCTCGACGACCAGGATGATCTCGCTCGATTTGCCCTCCGGCACGTCTGTGGTCGACACGGACGACGGAAGCGCCGCCTCTCCGCCCGTGTACCGCGGGAGGTACACCTTGACGGTCGTCCCCTGCCCGATCTCGGAATAGATCGCGACATGGCCGCCCGACTGCTTGGCGAAACCGAACACCTGACTGAGGCCGAGGCCCGTGCCCTTGCCGACCGCCTTGGTCGTGTAGAACGGGTCGAACGCGCGCTCGATGACTTCCTGGCTCATGCCCGAACCGGTATCGGTCACGCAGATCAGCACATATTGCCCGGCGACGACCTCCGGCCGGCTGCGGGCGTAGTTATCGTCGATGTGGGCGTTCGCCGTCTCGACAGTCAGCTTGCCCCCCGTCGGCATCGCGTCGCGCGCGTTGACCGCGAGGTTGAGGATGACGTTCTCGACCTCGTTCGGGTCGGCGTAGCAGCGCCACAGGCCCGCCGAATAAACGCACTCCACCGACACATTGTCGCCCAGCGTGCGGTCGAGCATGTCGCACATGCCGCCGACCAGCTTGTTCACATCGAGCGGCGCCGGGGCCAGCGGCTGGTTCCGCGAAAACGCGAGCAGGCGCGAGGTCAGGGTCGCCGCACGCATCGCACCTTCGCGCGCGTTTTCCAGCAATCCGTCCGCCCGATCCGGATCCGTCCGCAGACGCTTCTTCGCAAGCTCGATGCCGCCCAGCACCACCGCCAGCATGTTATTGAAGTCATGCGCGATGCCGCCGGTTAGCTGGCCGAGCGATTCCATCTTCTGCAACTGGCGCAGGCGCCCTTCGGCATCCTCGCGGGCATCGCTTTCTATCTTGAACGCGGCGAGCGATGTCTCGGCATCGGCGCGGGCGATCTCCAGCGAATGCAGTTGCCGCCGCGACTGGCGGAACCACGCGATCGACAAGCCGATGGTGACCAGCACGCCGCCGAGCAGGCCGTACGTCAGCAGCCGGGCAAGGCGCACGGAACCGTCGACGATTTCCACGGTGTAGTTTCTCACGAACTGCCGTTCGCGGTTCAGGACTTCGCGTGCCGACGCCATGTTTTTCAGGCCATCGCCGTCGGTCACTCGCGCGATCGCAGCGGTTACCTGCCCCGCCTGCGCCATGCGGACGGTATCGCGCAACTCGGCGAGCTTGGCTTTAACCGGCGGCGCAAGATCCTTGTAGACCGACCGCCCGACATGCCCTTCCGTCAGCCTGACGCGATCCAGCGCAGGTTCGACGAGGCCCTGCGATTCCGTGAATGGCCGCAGATAGCGCGCTTCCCGCGTCAAAAGGAAACCGCGTTGCCCCGTCTCCGCGTCGCGCAGGTCGTTGATGACGTCGTTGATCGCCCGGCCGTAAGCCTGCGCCTGCAATGTCTTCTCGGAATCGGACGCCAGCCGGCCCGAAAGCAGCAGGCTCGACGCGACCATCAGGAGGAGCAGCAGGAATGCGCCGATCAGTGCCGGCGGCAACGTCCAGTCAGGCTTTACGGGCGCGCGTTTTTCTCCGTCCGGAATCAACGCTGCACCTCAATAATCCTTCGAGACTCGAACACTAGCGCTCTGCCGACCGATGGTCGAGATCGTCGATAGCAGCGAAAGCCAGCGTGTCACGGCAAACTCGACACGCGTTGCCGAATATCCCTGACCGTCGGTGATCAGCTCTACATAGGTCCGCCGCGTGATGTACTTGCCGACCGCAAGCGCCGTCTTGTTCCCGACGCTGGCGTCGGCGGGCACGAAGCGCAGGCGATCCAGCCCGATCGCGCGGCGCACTGCATTGATCGGGTCGAGCCCGCCGCCACCGCGCAGCGATGCGACCGCAGAGGCAAGCTGCAGTGCCTCTGGCGCCGAGAGGTTGGTGATCGAGGTGCCGAACA
>DDFE01000033.1:0-3506 GCA_002336985.1 Sphingomonadales bacterium UBA1936 | reverse complement strand
GATGCGCGGTTCGTCGAGCGTGCCGCTGATCGCCAGGTCTGCGCTCCATTCGCTGTCGAGGCCGAGCCCTGTCACCGCCAGCTGGTTGTCCGCGCGGGCTTTCAGGTCGAGCGCCCAGAGGGTGGGTGCGGCGCGAACGCGCGGCGAGCCGAAGGGCCGGTTGATCTCGCGCACTTTCAGGGTCGGGACCTGCGCGGCCGCCGTCGCCTGGCCCAGGCGATAGGCGCCGCGGTCGATCACCACATTGCCGGTGATCTTCCCCTCGTTGCCGCTCGACACGATCCGCAGCGGACCCGTGACGGTGGCGGCGAAATCGTCGCGATCGATCAGCGCGGCCTGTTTCGCATCGACCGCGATATCGAGACCGAAGCCACTGTCGGACGACAGGTCGAGCGTCGCGCGCCCGGCGATCGTGCCGCGCCCCGCATTGGCGGTCAGGTTGTCGATGACCAGCTTCGACTGGTCGAACCGGCCGAACGCCTTGATGTTGGTCAGGACCGTGCCGCTGACCGGACTTTCGAGCCGGAGTGCCTCGGTGCGCAGCGATCCGCGCAATTGCGGATTGGCCAACGTGCCGCTCACGTCGGCGCCCAGCGCGATCGGACCCGACACGTCGAAGCTCTCGATGCCGGTCAACCGCCAGATCGTGTCGGCGGGTCCGTTATATCTGACCTGGGCGAACAGCGGTGCATTGGTCAGGCGGCTGGTGAGGTCACCCGTCCGCCCCAGTGGAGAGATGCGTGCCTGTGCCTGCCCGACCGTCTTGCCGCCGCTCGCCGCGATGGCCCTGACGGCAAGGCCGTTGCCGTCGAGAACCAGGTTGATGCCGGCATCGACGGGATTCGACATCATCAGCACGCCCGCGCGCGTGAGGCCGCGAACACGCAGGCTGGCGCTGCCCGTCGGCGTCGCATCCCCGGCAGGATCGCGATAGGCGACACGCCCGCTCGCCACTCCGCCAAGGCCGAGGTCGGGGGCAAGCAGGTCGAGCACGGTCAGCGGCAATTGCTCGATCGTCGCGTCGAATTCGGTGCCCGTACCGCCGAACCGTCCGCTGACGGTCGCCGTGCCGCCTGCAAAGCTCAAGGCTGCGGGGCTCAATCGCCAGCTGTCACCTTCACGCGTCACGACCGCGGCAGAGGTCAGCTTGATCGGCTTGCGGTCGACCGTGCCCTGTGCGTCGACGGTGATGCGGTCGGGGGAGACCTTCGCCACCGTCTGCAGTTCGAAACCGCGCCCGCGCGATCCGGCGAAGTTCGCGCGCACCTCACCCGTGCCGCCGACGAGCTTGGCGCTGCCATTCAGCCGTGCGAGCGAGACATCGCCATACCGCAGTCCCTGCCCTGCAAAGGTCGCATCGACACTGGTCCCCTTGGGGTCGAGCAGCGCGACGAGGTCCAGCTTGCCGCGCTGGACGACGATGAGCGGTGGCCCGACGAGCTTCACGTCTCGCGCGGTCAAATGCGCCTCGACGCGCTGGATGCCCCGTTCGATGCCGAGCACGACATCGCCGGTCAGGCCACCGCCGGCGACTGCCAGCTGTCCCGCGACGCCCCCGGTCACCACGGTCAGGTTACCGGACGCCTTTACCCCCGACGCCGTCAGCGACGCGATCTGGATGACCGTCTGCCCGCCCCGCGGCAGCAGGATCGCGCCATTGCCCTCGAACGGCCCCAGCAACGACCCGCCGCTCGCGGTCCAGCTGAACCCCTGCGCCGTTGGCACCAGTTGTGCGCGGACGTTGCTGAGCTTCGCCGATGGCAGGGGGCTGGCGAGGACGAGGTCGATTTTCGGCCGGTTGATCGGACCGTCGAGGCGCAGCTTGACCGGCCCATATTGCCGCTGTCGCCCGCTTCCTTCGAAGAAGAAGCTGCCGTCGAGGCGGCGATACCCGTTTCCGGCGAGCGTCAGCGCGGGCGCGCGCAACCGCGCATTGGTGAAACGGAAGATGCCGTCGGCGGTCCGTTCGAGATCGGTCTCGATATACGGCAACCCGCCCGACAGGCTCGCAAGGAAAGCATTGTCGAGGCGGCGGACCCACACCTGCCCCTTCCCGACGACGCGGATGCCCCGGCCGTTCGGGCCGGGCACGACCTTCAGCACGGTCTTCAGGTCGACGATGCCGAGGCCGGGGATCAGGTAACGGTTGAGCTGTCCGGCAAGACCGATGTCGTACCGTCCGGTCGCGAATTCGAATAGCAATGTGAGCGTACCGTTGAGCTTGTCCGAGCGCAGCTTCAACGCGTCCCCCGTCACCAGTTTCGAGGTGACGCGGAGCAGCCCCTCGACACGCAGGTTCGACAACAGGCCGCCCGCGACATCGCCCAAGCCGGTTGCACGCCGCGCGGTCAGCGTGATCGGAAGCAGCACCGGTTCCGGCGAAATCCTGCCCCGTCCCGTGATCTTCACATCGTCGAATCCGGTCGCGTCGAACGAAACGCGCGGCGCGACCACACGGTAATCGAACGACGCTGACGAGAACGGGCCGTCGAACAATATGTCCGCGCGCAATCCCTGCCCGCGCATATTGGGAATGGCGGCCTGCGGCTGCAGCAACCGCGCCTCGACCCGCATATGGTCGAAACTGCTGCTGGCGAGATCGACATTGCCGTTGGCGGCCAGCGCCAGCGCAGGCGAAGCGATGGCGATATGCGTGTCGAGCCGCCGGTTGGCGAGCATCGCATTGCCCTTCACGTTCATCGCTGGGCCGATGAGTACTGGCAGGCGCCCCGTCACCATCAGCGACGGACGGATCACGCCGTCGAGGTCGTACCGTCCCGACCGCGCCGTCAGGTCGAGCTTGGCGAGTTCGCCGGTGCCGTATTGCGCAGTGAGCGCACCTTTCCAGCTGATCCAGGTGCCGTCACCGCCCAGCCGCAGCGCAAGCGGCTGCTTTACCCCGAGCATGCCGCCGATCACGCCGCCCGACGGTGCGTCGAGCGTTGCCGCCACGTCGAAGATGTTCTTGTCGGGCGCGCTGTCGAGGCGAAGGACCAGCCGGTCGCTGCCCGCGACGCGCCCGTCGAGATCGATCATCGCGCGGCCGTCGTGGATATCGGCATGACCCACGATCCGCGCAGTCCGCGACGGCCTCACGATCGCTTCGCCGAACGTCATGCGGTCGATCGCCAGCTTGCCGATGCGAATGTCGAAATCCGGCAGTATCGGCTGGGGCGTTGCGCTGGGTTTGAGCGCGGGCATGCGATGCAGCGTGGCGGCAGGCGCATTCAGCGTTTCGATATCGAGACGGTTGGACAGCCATGCCATGGGCGACCAGTCGACGGAAACCAGGCCGGTTTCGAAGAACAGTCCGCGCGAATCGTAGAGCAACAGGTTGCGAAGCCGCGTGTTGCCGTAGATCGACCCTTCGATCCGCCCGATCTTGATTCGCAGGCCATTGGCAGGGCGCATCGCCTCTACCCGGTCGACGATGAAGCGGTGTCCGACACTGGTATCCGCCACCCACAGCAGCACGCCGAAGGCAAGCGCGAGCAAAAGCAGGAGCG
>DDFE01000140.1:18475-21194 GCA_002336985.1 Sphingomonadales bacterium UBA1936 | reverse complement strand
ACAGGGAGTTTATGCTATGAAGTCCAAGATCCTTACCTCGGTCGCGATTGCCGGTCTGATCACGCTCGGTGCGTGCAACAAGACGGAACAGGCGAACAATGTCGAAGCCGTGGCGGACAACGCCGCGGACAACCTCGACGCGATGGCCGACAACACCTCGAACGGCATGGCTGCCGACAACCTCGAGAACCAGGCCGACGCGGTTCGCGACGCCGGCGACAACAAGGCCGATGCGATCGAAAACGCCGCTTCACATGGCGCATCGAACGCCACGCTCAACGCGATGGCCAAGTAAGAACAATTCTGTCCCTAGGAATTGTGGAAGGGCCGCTCCGTCCGGAGCGGCCCTTTTTCTATGCGTCGGGAAGGACCTGTTCGGCCATGCCCCACCCTGCGAGCCCGGACGACACGGCGCGGTCGTTCAGTTCGGCCGCATCGCGGATGGTGAAGTGCGCGGGGCTGTCGATATCGCGCAGTTCCTCCCACGTCACGGGCGCCGCGACCGGCATGTTGGCGCGCGCGCGGGCGGAATAGGGTACGATGGCGGTCGATCCGCGCTGGTTGCGCAACCAGTCGATGAAGATGCGTCCCTTGCGCTTTGCCTTGGCCATCGTGGCGACAAATCGCTCGGGCTCGGCCGTGGCGAGCGCCTGTGCGAACCGGCTGGCGAAATCCTTCACCGCGGGCCATTTCGCGTCCGGCGTCAGCGGCGCGATGACGTGCACGCCCTTTCCGCCCGACAGCATCGCAAAACTGGTCAGGCCGATGTCGGCCAAGTGCCGCTTGATGTCGAACGCGGCGGATTTCACATCCTCGAAATTAAGGCCGGTATCGGGGTCGAGATCGAAGATCAGCCGGTCGGGTTTTTCCACCGTGTCGTTCAACGCGCCCCAGCCGTGGAACTCGATCGTGCCCATCTGAACGCACGACAGGATGCCGTCGATGCTATCGACCCACAGATAATCCTCTTTCGATCCGTCCTTCTCGCGGATCGGCACCTTGTGGACCGCGTCGCCGAAGCTGCCGGCATCGTGTTTCTGGAAAAAGCACTGCCTGGCGCGGCCCTGCGGACAGCGGACGAGGCTGACAGGCCGCCTTGCCAGCACCGGCAACATGATCGCGCCGACCGCTTCGTAATAGGCAGCAAGATCTCCCTTCGTCGCACCGCTGTCGGTGTCGATCACGCGGTCGGCGCTGCTGATTTTCACGTTCGACGTTTGCGGCGTGGCCTTCGGCTTTTCGGCGGTAATCTTTTTCGCGCCCTTGTCTTCGCGCAGCCCGATGAAACTCGCATGCCGCACGACGTTTTCGGCCGTGAACTCGGCAAAGGCGACTTCGGCAACCAGCTTCGGCTTCACCCAACGCGCTCCGCGTGCGGCTTCGCGCGGCACTTCGACGGGCGCCTTGTCGACCGCCAGCGCATCCAGCTTGTCGCGAATGGCCGCGCTCGTTCCCGCGTCGAAGCCGGTGCCGACCTTGCCCGCGTAGCGCAGTTTGCCGTTCTCGTTCAGGCCGAGCAGCAACGACCGGAACCCGCGTCCCTTCGCGCTGCTCGCCGACCAGCCGATGACGACGAATTCCTGCCGCCGCGTGCATTTGACCTTCAGCCAGTTGGTCGTGCGCTTGCCGGCATAGGGCGCGTCGGCGCGTTTCGACACGATGCCCTCGACACCCGCTGCGCACATCGCCTCGAACAGCTTTTCACCCTGACCCACGACGTGGTCGGCATAGCGGATGATGCCCGCATCGGGCACGATCGCGCGCAGCCGCGCCTTGCGCGTGATATTGGGCAATCCGGTCAGGGCCTCACGCCCGATCTTCAGCGCGTCGAACGCGAACATCGTCAGTCCGCGTCCCCCATCGTCCTTGATCGCCGCCTGCAGTGCGGAGAAGCTGGGCCGCCCCTCCTTGTCGAGAGCGACGATCTCGCCATCGATCAGCGCGTTGTCGACATCGAGTGCTGCGGCGGCCTCGGCGATCTCCGGAAACTTGCCGCTCCAGTCGAGGCCGGTACGCGTGAACACTTTCGCAGTGCCGCCGCCGATGGCGACGATCGCGCGATAGCCGTCATATTTCATTTCGTGCAGCCAGTCGTTTCCGGTGGGCACGGTGTCGACCAGGGTCGCAAGTTGCGGAGCGTGGAATGCTGGCGGCTTCCCGCCGGCTGTCGTCGTCTTGGGTGCTCTGGTGCCCGCGGCAATCGCCTCCATCGTTCGCCCGGTCGCGACACTGGTCACACAGCGTTCGACCAGGTCGTCGCTGCCGCCCGCGAAGTCGTCGCCGACCTTGCGCAACAACCAGTTCTCGTTCTTCTCACGCCCACGCGGTTTCAGGCGGATGAGCATCCATTCGCCTTTCATGCGTTCGCCGTGCAGGACGAAGTGCAGGTGCCCTTCTTCGAGGTCCTTGGCGCTCTTGCCCTTGATCGGTTCCCATGTGCCGCGGTCCCACAGCATCACCGTGCCGCCGCCATATTCGCCCTTGGGGATGGTGCCCTCGAAGGTTGCGTAACTCAGGGGATGATCCTCGGTCCGTACCGCGAGCCGTTTATCGTCGGGATTTGCGCTCGGCCCACGCGTCACCGCCCAGCTTTTCAGGACGCCGTCGACCTCCAACCTTAGGTCCCAATGAAGTCGGGTGGCATCATGTTTCTGCACCATGAAGGTGTTGCCGCCGGATTTACCGTGCTTGCCCGCCGGCTCGGCGGTCTTCGCAAAGT
>DDFE01000140.1:18020-18452 GCA_002336985.1 Sphingomonadales bacterium UBA1936 | reverse complement strand
CGCGTCGCTTGCGCCCGGGCGCTCGATCGATTTCTTCAGCGCCGCCATCAGGTCGATGACGTTCGACCCGCCGCGCCTGGGTTCGTCGTCGTCCTCGGGCGTCACCTTGCCGCCCTTGGCCTTCATCTTGCGCGCGACCAGTTCTTTCAACGCCGCGCCATAATGGTCGGTGAAGGCGCTGGCGGAAAAGGGCGCGGTCTTCTTGTCGATCAGTGCGGACGCGAGGTCGAGAAGTTCGCTGTCGGGTTTGTCGTTCGGAATTTCGCGGAAATAGGGTGCGGCCTTGTTGACCTCGTCCGCATAACGCAGCGTTTCCATCAATATGCCGCGCCCGCAGGGTTTCAGCGCCACGACATATTCGCGCCCCCGGATCGTGATCTGCCCCAGCCCGACCTTCTTCGCGCGCCGCAATGCCTCGCGCAGGACGATGAA
>DDFE01000140.1:0-18014 GCA_002336985.1 Sphingomonadales bacterium UBA1936 | reverse complement strand
CTCCCGCATCGACGAACTGCGACAGCGACAGCGTCTTTTTCGTCTCCAGCTTCACTGCGTCGAGATCGGCATCCTTCAGCAGGACGTAACTGCCCTTTTCATACTCATACCCCTTCAGGATATCGTCGGTGTCGACCGGCCCGATGCCGGGCACGACCTTTTCGTACTTGACGGGCTTGCCCGACGGCTCGTGGATCTGGCGGAACTGCACGCGCGCCCCGCTTTTGGTCGCGGTGAAGACCTGTACGGGGATCGAGACGAGGGCGAGCCTGATCTGGCCTTGCCAATAGGGTCGCGCGGGCACGGACATCCTCCTTGCTGGTTCAAGCGGACTCAACACGACTCTCGCCAACCGGTTCCGTTACGCGCGCGATATGGACTGCGCCCTTGCGCGTGCGCCCATGCTTTGACAGGTTCCGTCAATGACAGCGGACACCAAGACGGGCGACCTGACGCTCCCCGCGCGGCCAGAGGCGCTGCGGCTGAACGCGGCGGAAACCGCCGTCGTCGTTATCGACATGCAGAACGCTTACGCGTCGCCCGGCGGCTACGTCGATCTCGCCGGGTTCGACATCGCGGGTGCGGCGTCGGTGATCGGGCGGATCGCGACGGTGCTGGAAACGGCGCGTGGCGCCGGTATTCAGGTGATCTACCTGCAGAACGGTTGGGACGCAGCCTATGTCGAGGCGGGCGGACCGGGGTCGCCCAACTGGCACAAGTCGAACGCGCTGAAGACGATGCGCGCCCGGCCCGAACTGCACGGCCAGCTGCTGGCGCGGGGCGGGTGGGATTACGAACTGGTCGATGCGCTGAAGCCGCAGCCGGGCGATATCACGTTGCACAAGACGCGCTATTCGGCGTTCTTCAATTCGCAGCTCGACAGCGTGCTGCGTGCACGCGGCATCCGGAACATCGTCTTTGTCGGCATCGCCAGCAACGTCTGCGTGGAATCGACGCTGCGCGACGGATTCCACCTCGAATATTTCGGGGTGATGCTGGAGGATGCGACCCATCACCTCGGCCCCGATTACGTCCGCGACGCGACCGTTTACAATGTCGAGAAATTCTTCGGCTGGGTGAGCACGGTTGCCGATTTCTGCGGCTCGTTCGGCCAGCGCCCACAGGAGTAGTTCATGCCCTTCGAACCTATCAACCCGCCGCAATTCCCGACGCCGATCGCGCCTTATTCAGCGGGCGCGAAGGTGGGGAACACCGTCTATGTCTCGGGCGTGCTGGCGCTGGGCGAGGGCGGGGTGGTGCTGCACGTCGGCGATGCGGCGGCACAGACGCGGCACGTGCTCGACGTGATCAAGATTACGCTGGAGGCCGCGGGCGCGACCATGGCCGACGTCGCGATGAACCACATCTTCCTGAAGGATCTGGCCGACTATGCCGCGTTCAATGCGGTCTACGCTGAGTATTTCCCGGGCGCCAAGCCCGCGCGCTATTGCATCAAGTGCGACCTGGTGAAGCCCGACTGCCTCGTCGAAATCGCGAGCGTCGCGCACATTGGCTGAAGCGGCCGGGCTCTATTACGAAACGCACGGAAGCCCCGATGCGCCGCCGCTGATCCTGTCGAGCGGGCTGGGCGGATCGGCGAATTACTGGAAGCCGAACATCCCGGCGCTGGCCGCGTATTTTCGCGTCATCGCTTACGACCATCGCGGCACGGGGCGCAGCGACCGGGCGCTGCCCGACACGGTCACCGTCGATGACTTCGCGGACGACATGCTGTCGTTGATGGACGTGCTGGGCCTCCAGAGGGCGTCCGTCATCGGCCATGCGGCGGGCGGTGTGGCCGGACTGGCGCTCGCGCTCAAGGCGCCCGAACGGCTCGACAAGCTGGTCGTGGTCAATGGCTGGGCGAAGGCCGATCCGCATTTCCTGCGCTGCTTCGAGGTGCGGCTGAACCTGCTGCGGCACGCGGGGGTCGAGGCGTTCCTGCGCGCGCAACCGATCTTCCTCTATCCCGCACCATGGATCAGCGCGCACACCGCCGAACTCGACGCGGAATTGCCGCATCAGCTCGCCGACTTTCCCGGACGCGAGACGATGGAAAAACGCATCGCCGCGCTCGCCGCCTTCGACATTTCGCGATCGCTCGAGCGCCTGCCGCCCGGCATCCTTGCATTAGCAGCACCGGACGACATGCTCGTGCCGGTCACTGCCCTTCAAGGGTTCGACAGCGTGCCCGGCATCCAGACGGCGGAGATGATGGGCGGCCACGCCTGCAACGTCACCGATCCGGAAACCTTCAACTTCCTCGTCCTCGAATTTCTCAGGAGCTAAGCCATGCAGGTCGGCGTTTTCGTGCCCATCAACAACAACGGCTGGCTGATCAGCGAGAACGCGCCGCAGTACATGCCGTCGTTCGACCTGAACAAGACGATCGCCCAATCGGCGGAAAAGCACGGGCTCGATTTCCTGCTGTCGATGATCAAGCTGCGCGGGTTCGGGGGGAAGACCGAGTTCTGGGAATACGGCTTGGAAAGCTTTACCCTGATGGCCGGGCTGGCGGCGGTAACTGAGAAGATCAAGATCTACGCGACCTGCCCGACTTTGGTCATCCCGCCCGCCTTCGCCGCGCGCATGTGCAACACCATCGACAGCATCAGCCACGGTCGGTTCGGCCTCAACCTCATCACCGGCTGGCAACGCCCCGAATATTCGCAAATGGGCCTGTGGCCGGGCGACGAGCATTTCCGCAACCGGTACAAGATGCTCGACGAATATGCCCGCATCCTGCGCGAGCTGTGGGAAACGGGGCGCAGCGACTTCAAGGGCGAATATTACCAGATGGACGACTGCCTGGTCCGCCCGACACCGACCGGCGACATGAAGATCATCTGCGCCGGGTCATCGGACGAAGGACTCGCCTTTTCCGCGCAATGGGCGGACTACGCCTTCTGCCTGGGCAAGGGGGTCAACACGCCGACCGCCTTCGCATTCAACAACGAACGGCTGGCGGCCGCGACTGCCAAAACCGGGCGCGACGTGTCCGTCTTCGTCCTCGTCATGATCATCGCGGCGGAAACCGACGAAGAAGCCTTCGCCAAGTGGAAGAGCTACAACGACGGCGTCGACGTCGATGCGATCTCATGGCTTGCGGACCAGGGCGCGGCCGACAAGCACAACGCCACCACCAACGTCCGCCAGCTTGCCGCACCCGAAGGCGCGGTCAACATCAACATGGGAACGCTGGTCGGCAGCTACGAAAGCATCGCGCGCATGCTCGACGAGATGGCGGAAGTGCCCAACACCGGCGGCGTCCTGCTGACGTTCGACGATTTCGTCGAAGGGGTGGAAGCGTTCGGAACCCGCATCCAGCCGCTGATGAAGTCGCGCCGCTGAATTCCCTCTCCCGCAGCGTTACTCCGCTTCGCCGATTACATGCATGCGCCCGTCCGGCGGGCCGTCGGGGCAGGCGGCGTTATCGCTCTGGCTCAGGTCTGCGATGCTCAGGCTGACCGTCGTATAGGGTGCGACATCGTTGGTGATCCACACATTGCCGCCGATCACCGACCCGCGGCCGATGGTGACCCTGCCCAAGATCGTCGCGCCGGAATAGATGACGACATCGTCCTCGACGATCGGGTGACGGGCGTTGCCCTTGGTCAGGCGGCCGTCCGCTTCGCTGGGAAAGCTCTTCGCACCCAGTGTCACCGCCTGGTACAGCCGCACCCGGTCGCCGATGATCGCGGTCTCGCCGATCACGACGCCGGTGCCATGGTCGATGAAAAAGCTTTTCCCGATGGTCGCGCCGGGATGGATGTCGATGCCGGTGCGCGAATTGGCGATTTCGGTGATGATCCGCGCGACCAGCGGCACGCCCAGCCGGTAGAGTTCGTGCGCGATGCGGTAATGCACCACCGCGATGATACAGGGGTAGCAGAGCAGAACCTCGTCCACGCTACGCGCGGCGGGATCGCCCAGGTAGGCGGCCTGGACGTCGCTATCGAGCACGGCGCGTAATGCGGGCAGTGCGGCGGCGAACTCGGCGACGATGCGATTCACGTCCGCCTCGATCGCCTCTGCCGTCGCGTCGCTGTCTGCATAGATCAGGTTGAGCCTGACCTGTGCACCCAGCTGCGAAAGGGCCTGTTCCAGCGTCGCCGCGACAAATGCGTCCTCGTTGCCGGGATTGAGTTCGGGCGGCCCCAGCCGCAGCGGGAACAGGGCGGCGCCGATCGAGGCGACGATCCGGTCGAGCGCTCGCCGCGACGGAAAACCGTGCGTCCCGAATTCGGCATGGCGCGAATGGGCCGTCCGCCATTGTTCGCGTGCATCGCGAAGGCCCGCGATCACCGACGTGATGTCGATATGGTTCGGCGCATCCGGTTCGGCGACAATGACTTTTTCGCGGGGCATCGGTTTTTCCACAACGATCGAACTTAAAAACAGGCCCGACGATACGCCGGGCCTGAAGGTTACGCCTAGGGAGCCTTCCTTGGCGATTTCGGTTTCGGTGGCCGCGGCATTCGGCCGTTGCGAAATCAGTGCGAATTGCTGCTGTTCGCCGTGGCCGCGTTGTTCAGTTCGGCGCTGGCATTGTTCGCGGCATCGACAGCGTTGTCGATCGCGACATTGTCGGCGGCGGTCGCGTTCTCGGTCAGATTGCCCTCGGTCGCCACGACTTCGTTCGCGTTTTCGGCAACGGTTTCGTTCGTAGCGGGCTTCGAACAGGCGGCAGCGCCCAGGGCCAGCGCGGAAACGAGCGACAGGGTAACGAGCTTCTTCATCATGAACTCCGTAATCTTGCGGGCCATTGCCGGACGCCCCTTTGCGCCCGCCCCCTAGGTCCGGACATTAATCTCCACTGATATGATCGGAATTCAACCGCATGTCCTCTTGCGGCGCATGTAGTTTTGCTTTGGCCGCCCTCGACAAGGCCGTCGTTCGCGTTCAGTTTGCGTATATCCGAACATCTTCGATCCCCGGGAGTACCTATGCGTCGTCGCCAATTCCTCGCCTCCGCCAGCCTTGCCTCCTTCGCATCCGCGCTGCCATCGGTCGTGCGCGCGGCGCCTGCGGGTGGCGATGCGGGGCTTCGTACCCTGCTCGACCAGTTCTTTTACGCGCGGCTGGATGACAGCCCCGAACAGGCGACATCGCTGGGCCTGGATACCGGCACGCGAGCAGCGCTGAAATCGAAGCTGGGCGATGCGTCCCGCGCCGGCGAGATGAAGGAATTCGCGCGAGCGAAGCAGGAACTGAAAGCGCTGAAGGCGATCCCGCGCGACAGCCTGAGCGATGCCGGCAAGCTCGATTACGACGTCGTCGAATACAGCCTGAGCCGCGTCATTGCGGGCGAACGCTATAAATACGGGGCAAGCGCCGGGCGCTATGCGCCCTATGTGCTGTCGCAGTTGTCGGGCGCCTATCGCGACGTGCCCGATTTCCTGTCCGGTACGCATAGCGTGAAAAGTGCGACCGATGCCGACGCCTATATTGCCCGCGTCGAGGCGTTTCCGATGGCGATCGAAGCGGAGACGCAACGCCAGCGGGCGGATGCCGCGATGGGCGTGTTCGCGCCCGACTATATCCTCGACACCACGCTCAAACAGCTTGCGGCGGTGCGCGACCAGGCGCCTGAAGCGAGCGGCCCGGTGACAGATCTCGCGGCGAAGCTGAAGGCCGCGAACCTGCCGCCCGAGCGCGCGCAGAAGGTGGCGCAGCTGATGGCGGAAAAGGTCTTCCCCGCGCTCGACCGGCAGCGTGCGCTGGTCACCGAACTTCGCGCGAAAGCGGTTCATGACGCCGGCGTCTGGCGTCTGCCCGATGGCGCCGCCTATTACGCCGACGCAGCCAGTGCCGCGACCACGACCGAGATGACCGGCGACGAGATCCACGCGCTCGGCCTCGCCCAGGTGGCGGAGATCGGTGCACGGATCGACGGCATCCTCAAGGGGCAGGGCATGACCCAGGGCACCGTCGGCGAGCGCATGGTCGAACTCAACAAGCGCCCCGACCAGCTCTACCCCAACACGGACCCCGGCCGAGAGGCGTTGCTCGAACAGCTTCGCGCGCAGGTCGCGGCGATGACCAAGCGTCTGCCCGAACAATTCGCCGTGTTGCCCAAGGCGCCGGTCGAGGTCCGCCGCGTGCCCGCCGCGATCCAGGCCGGGTCGCCCGGCGGCTATTACCAGTCGGCCTCGCTCGACGGCACGCGGCCTGCCATCTATTTCATCAACCTGCGCGATACGTTCGATCGCCCGAAGTTCGGCCTTGCAACGCTCAGCTATCATGAGGGCGTTCCCGGCCACCACCTGCAGGTCATGTCGGCGCTCGAAAGCAAGGACATTCCGCTGCTCCGCCGCCGCGGTTTCTATTCGGGCTATTCGGAAGGGTGGGCGCTCTATTCGGAACAGCTGGCCGACGAGATGGGCATGTACGACGGCGATCCGCTGGGCCAGGTCGGCTACCTGCAATCGCTGCTGTTCCGCGCGACGCGCCTCGTCGTCGATTCAGGAATGCATGTGAAGCGCTGGAGCCGTGAAAAGGCAACCGACTACCTCATCGCGACTACGGGTATCGCGCGTGGCCGCAGCCAGGGCGAGATCGACCGTTACACCGTCTGGCCGGGGCAGGCGTGCAGCTACAAGATCGGCCATACCGTCTGGGCGAAACTGCGCGACGAAGCGAAGGGCAAGGCCGGCGCGAAATGGGATCCGAAGGAATTCCATCGCATCCTGACGCTGGGCGCGATGCCGCTGACCGTGCTGGAAAAGGTCGCGCGGGCGCGGATGGCCTAGGCACGAAAAAGGGGGCCGCGTTTCCGCGACCCCCTTTTCGAACGGTCACCGCTTTTAGCGGAACGAACCGCTGATCGTCAGGCCGAACACGCGCGGTTCATTGTAGATACCGGCGCGATAGTTCGACGTGTCGATGACGCCGATCAGGTTGGTTTCGTTGGTCAGGTTGCGGACGAACGCGGCGACTTCATACCGTCCGAAGCTGTAGCCCGCCTTCAGGCCCAGTTCGAAATTGCCGACCGAGTTATATTCGACCGACTTGTACAGCACGTAATGCGTGCGGCCCTGCATGTTGAAATCGCTCGCGATGAACAGCTTGCCATCGCCCGATCCGATCGGCTGGTCGTAGCGCGCACCGATGTTCAGGTTGAACTCGGGTGCGTTAGGCAGCGAATTGCCGTTGATCGCCGCGACAAAGTTGGTGCCGACTGGGGTAAGCGGGTTGAGAACCGTCTGCGACGGCGTGGGGACGCCACCGATGACGGCCGAACCCACCTGTGCGAACACATTGGGATCCTTGATCTCGGTGTTCAGCCAGCTGAAGCCCGCATTGAAGCGCAGGTTCGGCGTCGGCCGTGCGTCGAATTCGGCTTCGAGGCCATAGCCAACTGCCTGTTTCGCGTTGAGCAGCACCCCATTGCCGTTGCTGTCGTTGCCGTTCAGCTGGATGTTGTCGACGTTGTAGTAGAATCCGGTCAGGTTGAAGTGGACCGTGTTGTTCGCCATCGCGGTCTTCAGGCCCGCTTCATAGCTGGTGTTGGTTTCCGAGTTGGCGGTGGTGTACGCCGAACCGAAGACCGCCGAGCGGCCCTGGATGGTCGGGCCACGGAAGCCGCGTGCGACGCGGGCGAAGACGCTCACGTCATCCGATGCGCGATAAAGCAGGCTCGCATCCCAGCTCGCCTGCGTATCGGACAGGCGGCAGACGAACGCGGTGCCGCATCCGAACGAAGAGGCCGGCGCCGTGGCGGGAATGCTGAGCGTCGCACTGTTCGGGTGCTGGACGAGGTCGGTGTTCTTGGTGTCGTTGGTGACGCGCACGCCGCCGCTGAACGTCAGCTGTTCGGTCAGCGCATAGCTCGCCTGGCCGAACACCGCCCATGACGTGTTGACGTTGTGCAGCACCACGAAGTTGTTCGGATTGCCCCCGGTGGTCAGGAAGAACGTGCGCTGGTCGAACTCGGTGTCGTCACGCGAGTCGAAATAGATACCGCCGACCTGCCATTTGAACGGGCCGGTGTCGGGGCTGGCAATCCGGATTTCCTGGCTCAGCTGGTCGAGGCCGCGCAGCTTGCCCTGCGACTGGCCGAAGCCGACGCCGCCGAAATTCGCCGCCGCACCGCCGTCGGTGTCGCCGCGGCTGTAGCCCGATGCATGTTCCCACGCCGAAATCGACGTCAGCGTCACGCCGCCAAGGTCGTAGTCGAGCTTCAGCGATGCACCGTGCGTCTTGTACGCCTGTGGGTTGTTCTTGCCCTCGTCATTGGCGACGGCGAACAGGTTGAGTGTCGGCGACGACTGGCGCACGCCGGGCAGGATCGACCCGCGGTAGAACGGCGTCGCGGTGCCCTGGTAATCGCGATAATGGCCCGACAGGCGCACGCTCAGCGCATCGGTCGGCTTGAACAGCAGCTGCGCGCGCACGTCACGCTCGTCGTAACCGCCCAGCACGTCGTTGCCGCCCACGGTGCCGTCTGCCGACGCGCCCGTGTAGGTATTGGCGATGAAATTGTCGCGGTGCTGGTAGAGGCCCGAAATCCGGAACGCGATGGTGCCGTCGCTGTTCAGCGGACCGCCGACGCCCGCATCGACGTTGACACTGTTGAAGCGGCCGTAGCTTGCCGAGAACTGCCCCGCGAAACCATCGGTCGTCGGCTGTGCGCTGTCGAACTTGATGATGCCCGCGGTCGTGTTGCGGCCGAACAGCGATCCTTGCGGACCCTTCAGTACTTCGACCTGCGCGACGTCGAACGCGGGGTTCGACTTCAGCACGACATGCTCCATGACGACATCGTCCTGGATGATCGACACGGGCTGCGATGCGCCGAGGTAGAAGTCGATGTTGCCGAGGCCGCGGATGTAGAAGCGCGGGAAGATGCGGCCCGTCGTCGATTCGACGTACAGGCTGGGGACCTTGCCCGACAGCGACAGCAATGTGTCCGAACCGGCGGCCTGGTAATCGCGCAGCTGGTCGGTCTTCAGCACCGACACCGCGACCGGCACCGTCATCGCGTTTTCCGAACGGCGCTGTGCGGTCACGATTATGTCGTCGCCCGCGTCGTCGGCTGGGGTCTGGGCCCAGGCAGTGGCCGGGAGCATCGAGACGGCAAAGAGGGCGGCGTGCTGAAGCAGCTTCGAGCGCATGGATTTCATGTGACGGGGATTCCCTGAAGATTACTGGTCGCGGCGTCCGGCGGACGAAACCGTTGTGATTTGGACACGTAACCGTCGCAGATGACAGTTATGTTGCAACGCAGCATAGCTTTTCGTCATCTTTCGTCAACCGCGAAAGTCGCGCTCGGCTTTCAGATCGAAAGCTTCGGATCCCCCTCCAGCACCCGTTGCTCCAGCTTCGGCGCAGTGCCCGGCCGCCACATGGCGGCACGGTGCGATACGCGGTAGCGGAGCGGGCCACCGTCGGGCGTGGTGGCCCGTGCGATCGGGCGGACGATACAGACGAATTCGGTGTCGATCGCATCCGGCCCGGCGCTGACCACGGCATAGCCGTGTCCTGCCATGTCGACGAATTCCAAGTGCGGCGCGACATCGGGATTGGTCAGCGACCGCGCCCTGGCGATGTCGCCGCTCGCCGCATACTCGAGTGCCGCGCGTACGCCGCGCTTGAGTGTCAGGTTGATCGTATGTTCGGGCGCGGCGCCCGCCACCTTGCGCACGAACAGCGGCAGCGCAGGCGAATCCTTCCGGAACTCCACGGCCTCACCCATGCCGGGCGCAGAGATCGATCCAGTGATGAAGCTGATCCCGACCGGCGCGAACCCGGCGGGAGGCAAGGTGGGCGCGGCATAGCCCGCCCAGAAGCTGTGCCGGTCGCCGGATATGGTGACGAAGCCCGCGACCTTTCTATCGCGGACCAGACCGTAGATTTCCGCACGCTCGGCGAACGCACCGCTGAAATCGCCGCCGCCGAACGTCCCATATCCCTTGCCCGGCCAGTGCGCCTTCACCACCCCAGCGGGCAGGTTCTGCGGGTCGGTCCGCATGTCGAGCGGGCCATTGGTCGGCGCCCAGATCTTCCAGGTCGCCGTCGATCGCGTCAGCCTGTCCTTCAGCCACGCCTTCTGTTCGCGGCCGAGCACGGTGAAGGCCGGCGCATCCTTGCGGAAATTGGGAATGGTCTTGTCGCCGATCGCGATGGTCGCGGGCGGCTTGCCACCCGCATAGTCACGCCCGCCGTCGACGATCTCCATCCATTCCTGCGGAAGGACGGGATAGTCCCCTGAATCGAGCGCGGCTGCCTCTGGCCCGTCCGTCGGGTCCGCCATCTTGTAACTGTGATGGTCGGTCAGGATCAGGTCGACGTGCCGGCCGTACCGCATCGCGCGATAGGCGGTCATGCTGCCCACTGCTGTGCGGTTGTTGGGTTCGGTCCCGAACCCGTGATCGTCGAACGTCTCGATCGGCGCCTTGCTGACTGCGGGCGGCGCGAACTGTTCCAGTCCGGCGCCCGACGCCTTGCGAACGCGCGAGGGGATATATTCCCACCATGCCTGGTTGGCGGCGACGCGCAGCGGCTGGGCGGGTTCGACCGCGCTGCCCGGATAGCGGATGAAGCTTTGCCAGCCCTGCCACGAGAATTCGTGATTGTCGCCGATGCACACGAACGGGAAATGCGCCCGCGCATCTTGTATGTCGGGGTCGTCGATATGCGCGCGATAGACATGGCGATAACCGGCCAGGTTGGTCGGCACATGGAAATTCCCGACTTTTCGCCCGTCGGGGATGCGGCCGAGGTCATAAACGGTGCGCGCATAGCGATGCGGCACTTCGTCGGGATATTCGACGACCTCGTAAATGAAGTCGCCGAGGTGCAGCACGAAGCCCAGCTTGCGGTCGGCGGGCGCACGCTCGTCCTCCCAGATCATGCGGCGGTACGCGTTCTGCGCGCCCTCGTTCACGCTGTTGCACGAGACGAAGGCGAAGCGGACAGGGCGCGGATCGCTGTCGAGCGGCGCGGTAATCGTGCGCCCGACGCGGCTGCCGGTGCCGCCGTCGTCGGTGAACCGGTACCAATAGGTCGTCGCGGGCAGGAGGCCGCCGACCAGCACGCGGCATGTCCAGTCGGCCGCCGCCAGGATCGGTGCGCGCGCCGTGGCGACGACGCTGCGAAACCCCGCATCCAGCGCGATCTCCACCGTCAGCGCGTGGCGCTCACCCCCGTCGAACGGCCGCCGGGTCCACAGCACAACGCTGTGCGCGTCAGGGTCGCCCGAGGCGACGCCCTGCGGATAATGCGCGCGATCCTCCCGCCATGCGATCCGCGACGGTTTCGCGGCCGATCGCGCCGCCCAGACGCCCCCGATTCCCATCGCGGCGGCGCTCGCCAGAAACTCACGTCGGTCCATCTCCACGCTCCCGGCTTTTGCAGGTCGAGTGTTCTCCCCTGCCGGGTCCGGGTCAAGCCGGTCGCGATTCCGGATGATCGTCCCCGGCGCGCTTTGCTTCGGCCGCGGCCGCCGTGCGCCGCGCCTCCCGCGCCGCCGCGCGTTCGATCAGCTCCAGCTTGCGCACGATGCTGGCGCGTACGTCGTCCAGCGATTTCCACTTCCGGCGAAGGCCCGGCCGGTTGCCCTCGCCGCGCACGCTGAATTTGTGCAGCCGCAACAACTGGATCGCGTCGTTGATGCCCATCGGCGCCAAGGGTGCCTCGGGCGACAGGTCGGGCATTCCCGACAGCGTGTTGACCGCATTGCTCAGCATCGCCTCCTCCAGCCGCTCGTACCCCGCCTCCAGCGACGCTTGCCACTTGGCCGCGAAGTCTGGCCATTTCGACCGCCGGACATAGGCTGACGGGACGCTCAGCCCCGTCGCCGCGCAAGCCATTTTCACGTTGCACGTCATGGCCAGCGCTTGCAGGAATGTTTCCTCCGTGCGGGGCGTCCACTGGTTCAGCCGCGCCTGCGACAGGACGGCCCGCCGCCCGTTGCCGGCGCGCACCACCATCTCTTCGCCATCCACGAATTTCCATTTGACCGACGGTGTGGATGTCCCGCCCGCCCGCGCGGCCTCCACCGCCTGCGCCACCGCCGCGTCGCACGCGGCGCGAAAATCCGGATCGTTCGTCTTGTGCAGCGTCACCCAACTCCGCGACACCCGCGCGTGCGCGGCGGCGATGGTGTGATTGCCCGTCTCGGCCAGCGCCTTCAGGAACGCCGCGCGGCGCGCGGGGGATGTTTTTGCCGACATGATGTGCCCCTTCGTGAGTCGTGTGGGGCATGGGATTAGGCGCACATTCCGCCTGTAGGACAGCCTCAAATTGTCGTGGGACGGGCGATTTGTCGTCCGCCGGAAGAATTCAACTTGTCGACGAGCGCGCTTGCGTCTCGATTCTTCGGTCGTTAGGCTTACGAACATGGGGAAAAAGCGCTCGATTGATCTGGCAACTACGCAAATTGTTCAAGGCGACGCGCTCGAATTACTTGATCGCTTGCCTGATGAGTCCGTCAGTCTCGCGTTGACCTCTCCACCCTATAACATCGGCAAATCTTACGAACGTGATATGTTCACGTCTCTAGCTGATTACGAAAAGTGGATGGTTCGACTGATCCGCAAGCTCGTGAAGAAGGTCAAACCCGATGGCCATATTTGCTGGCAGGTCGGAAACCATGTAGCGGACGGATCGCTCACGCCACTAGATTACCTTTTCTATCCGATGTTCGCCAAACATGGGTGCCAGCTGCGGAACCGGATCATTTGGCGGTTCAATTTTGGCCTTCACGCTCAACGCAGATTCTCAGGTCGCTACGAGACGTTGCTTTGGTTCTCGCGATCCGACGCGTACGATTTCAATCTCGATCCAGTCAGAGTGCCACAGCTTTACCCCGGAAAAAGGCACTCTGCATCGAAGGGCGATCGAGCTGGACGGCCAAGCGGAAATCCTTTGGGCAAGAATCCGTCTGACTATTGGGAATTTGATCCGGAGACGGCGTTCTTCGGAGATGCTGTGTGGAATATCCCTAATGTAAAGGCGAACCATCCCGAGAAAACAGCGCAACCTTGCCAATTTCCCAGCGAATTGGCGGATCGCTGCATTCTTGCGATGACGAAGCCGGGTGATATTGTTCTAGATCCCTTCGTTGGAACCGGAACAAGTGCGATTTGCGCTCACGGACGTGATCGCGTGGGAATTGGCTTCGAACTTGATGTGGATCGAGCGGATATGGCGAACAACCGATTAGAGTTGTTCAAGCGCGGCGAACTGCCGCTCCGGCAATCCGGAGCAATGCCGGTTAGGCCGAATCTTTCTAACAAGGTTGCGCAAATACCGGATGAATGGCTGCTAGAGGCTGCCGAGTAACTGATGGCGAAGCCGGCTAAAAAACGGAAGAAGCAGAGACAGAAACTGTCTCCAGAGGAGCGAAAGTTTCGCGCGAGACAGAGGGTCTTTCGCACACAGGTTAGAACGATTTTTCAGAGAACGGGCTTCTCTCGTATCGCCGATGTGAGCGACAAAGAACTGACATTTAAGGGGCGCACTGGCGATTTTGACGACGTATATGTTCGAGAAAATCTCATTGTGTGCGTTGAATACACACTTTCCGAGGGCGGAAATTTGGGAGAGCATATAAAAGGAAAAACGCTTCTCTTTAATCTCATTCATGCCAATTCAAAAGATTTCATCGCTTACTTATTCGAAAAATTCCCTACGATTCGTGCTGCTGTAAATAATAGATATCATGATCAGCAGCTGAAGATTCGCATCGTTTACTGCTCTCCAACGGAAGTGCGATCAGAGCATTCGGATTTGACGAAAGATACTCGCTTCATGTGGCGAGGGACGATACAATATTTCAAAGCTTTGTCCGAGACGGTTCGTCTGTCCGCCAGACACGAATTATTTCAATTTCTTAATCTTGATTACAAAGAGATCGGAGAGAACGGAAAGCTACCTGACGATCGAGGTGAGGGGTGGTTTCCCGGCACGCTGCTGCCAGAGGCGCATTCAAATTTTCCTCCGAATTACAAGGTGGTGTCATTCTACGTCACGCCAGCTGTGCTACTTGAACGGGCTTATGTTCTCCGCAAAGACGGTTGGAAGGACGGAGATGGCCTTTATCAGCGTATGATCGAGCGAAAGAAAATCGAATCGATCCGGCAGCACCTTCGTAAAAATGAACGTGTTTTCGTCAATAACGTGATTGTTACTCTACCTGACGGCACTCGATTGGATGATGCTGAGGGAACTGAAGTCGATCCCAGCAAAATCGACACGGCCAAACCGGTCCGTGTGAAAATTCCTCAACGCGCCAACTCGGTTGGCATCGTTGATGGTCAGCATCGTATCTTCTCCTACTACGAAGACATTCGAGATGATCCGAAGATCTCCGCTTATCGGGATCGAGTGAACTTGCTGGCGACGGGTATTATTTATTCACCAGGGCTACCGGAGGCAGATCGCGGAAGGTTCGAAGCAGGCCTTTTTCTTGAGATTAACTCTACGCAGAATTCGGCAAAATCCGACCTTAAGCAAGCAATAGCCGTCATCATTGATCCCTATTCTGCCGATTCCATCGGTAAGCGCGTTGTTACGAGATTGAGTCAACGGGGTCCATTAGAAGGATTATTGGAGCGCCATTTCTTTGATAAAGGCGTGTTGAAAACGTCTTCAATGGTTTCATACGCACTGGCACGTCTTGTGAGGGTCGACGGTGACGAGTCGCTGATTAATCAATGGCAGGATGCAGAACGGCAGTCGGTGCTTGATAATGCAAACGATGATGCCTTGGTGCGGTATGTAGATTTCTGCGCGACTGAATTGTCGATGTTTCTTAGCGCAGCGAAAGCGATTTTGGGCGCTGAAAAATGGAAGATGACTTCTCGTGATGGAACAGGAGTCCTCTCTGTTACGTCAGTAAATAGTCTTATAATTCTTTTCCGTAAGGTTGTGCACCGTGGCGGTTTGAGCCAATTCGACCACTACCGAAAGAGACTCGCGAAACTCAATTCATTTGAATTTGATGACTATCATTCTAGTCAATATAATCGAGCTGCTGAAGATATATTGGATAATATCTATGGCAAGTAAATAATATTTCCCGTTTATCCCCTTCACGCACCTTAGACTATCTCGACCGAAGCCTTGTCTGACGTGAAATGAGCTATGGCCCCGTGTCGAGACAAGCGGGAGAAGGCGAATATCAGTTCGTCGAACACGTCCTCATCGGCCTTGTTCAGACCTGAGACTTCCACGCGGTAGGGCGCTTCAACTGAATTAATGTCGCCGTGTATCATCGAGTCTATCAGGGCGTTGACATTGTTGCCGTGCCAATCGGGCGCGCCGATGCTCGGGAGCAGCGCATCGTAGAAGTGCTGGCGCGTGGTCCACCCTGATGCGTTCAGTTCGATGATCCTCATTGCGCCGGTGGTCCTGCCGCCGCCATCATCAATAATGCGATCATTTGCGCCTCCTAGAGAAGGTGAGGCTGACGCGTTTGTTCATGGCTGGCAACATCAAAGCAAAAGGGCCGCCCCTCTCGGAACGGCCCTTAATTTGGTGTTTCGCACCGCCACCTGGCCCTAGAGCCAAGACTGCAACTCTGGCACGGCAAAAGCCGGTGATGTTGCCGAATTGCTCATCAAACCTAAGCTTGATAAGTTACTTTTTCAAGAACGAAATGCCCCGAGCGCGTCTCGGTGATGTACGCGCGCTCAGGGGCAAGTCTTCAAGTGGCGGTGCGTGAGGGATTCGAACCCCCGAAGGACATCACTCCTTGGCCGGTTGACAACCGGCTGCCTTAAACCGCTCGAGCCAACGCACCGTCCACACGTGTATGAGCTGTGGGGGCTAAAATTTCAACAGAGTCCGCTTGTGATTTTGAGAGAGGGGGAGTACAACGGTGTTGTGAGTGATGATCCCACCTCGACGCCCCTGCTTACCGTTGAGCAGGTGAAGCAATGGCTGGAAGAACGTGCGGACTTGGCCGCGCGTATCGAGTTCCTAAACGCCAAGCTGGGGGAGGCTGACAGACGCTTGGAAGGGCTTGCTCAAGTTCTGCCTCCTGAGACATTCGCGAGGATTGTGGGCCGAAGCGCGAGCCTCAACAGCGTGCGCGAGCAAAAAGACGTTACCTCAACCACAGCTAGGATGTTTCGCAAGGCGCACGATGGCAGCTCCGCCGTAACGGAGGTTTGTGTAACGGTGCTTGCTCAAGAAAACGGCGGGCGGACCGCAGTTTGGATGCGTGAAAAGCTTCTCGAGATGCCCGACCAGATGGGCAAGGTTAGACGCTCGCCTCATTCTGTCAGCGAGTCGCTCAAACGCCTTGTTGAACGGAATCTAGTGATAAAGCGCGGAGATTTCTTTTATCACCCGGACGTCCTTAGGCGTATTGAAGATGGTACGCTTGAG
This sequence comes from Sphingomonadales bacterium UBA1936, assembly GCA_002336985.1. Classification (GTDB taxonomy): domain Bacteria; phylum Pseudomonadota; class Alphaproteobacteria; order Sphingomonadales; family Sphingomonadaceae; genus Sphingomonas_O. The sequence continues at coordinate 1,676 of DDFE01000140.1, read as the reverse complement.
GAGGAACGGGTTGGGAACGCAAAGGCTAAACCCTTTACGAGTGAAATGGCCCGCGTGTTTGAAGAGATGGGCGGAGTCGGCGTCGCCCGCGATGTACTACTGGCGGCAAGGGGTGATGCCTCCGTTGGCCCTCAAATAGATCGTCAGGGAAACAAGGTTTATCGCTGGCTCACCAAGCAGGTGGCGCGAGAACAGCTTGCGAAGGATGGTGATGTTTATCGCCTTCCCTCGCTACGAGACGGGGCGCTGAACGGCCAAGCCACCAGCGCCCCTTCCGCCGGAGAGGTTGCACCCTCTCCAATCGAGAACCGAACCGGTCTTTTTGACCAGGACGGTTGAACCTTGGCTCCTAGGCCAGCCGATCCGGGGCGGTTCAGACCCCGGAAGTTAGGACACCGTGTCATGTGGTGCATGACCCGGTTGTTACCGGAGGCGGGGGCTTAGCCCTCGCTTCCAACGCCCTGCCCCGGTCCAAACGGGGAAAGAGCGACGGCGCGATTGTGGGTCCACACCCGACGCGCCGTCGTGCGCGTATATAGCGGAATCCTTCAATTTCGTCTATAGCGACCCACCATGCCAAGGATTACCTTAGCGACCGCGCTCGCATCCAACGATCTGGAATCGTTCATAAGACAGGCCGAGGCTGACGGAGAAGGCCCCGCCGATAAGGGAAAGTTCGACCGCTTAGTTGGGGCTGTCACAGCGCCCCTACAAGAAGATCAAACATCCCGTTCACCCGCTCGCGGTTCGAAGCGCGGAAAGTAAACTCCGACAGGTAGCGCTGCATATGCTTGCTGCTGATCTGGACATGCGTTGACCGGATCGACGCTTTGAACAGCCGCCAGAACCCCTCCACGGTGTTGACGTGGAACGTCTCGCCCGAGCGATAGTCGTAGTGGGCATACTCTTTCGCACCGTGCTTCACAGCCATGTGCTTAAAGCCGTCACCAGTGAGTAAGTTGTAGCTGTAGAGTTCATCGGTCGAGACGGTCGAACCGCCCTCTACGTTGTCCAGAACCACGTCGCGCAGCGTGTCCTTCTTAACGTTCGGGATGACGACCGCCTTCATGGGGCCGTCGCGGCTGATAAGGCCCATCACGATGGTCTTGCCGGGAGCGCCACGGCCACGCTTGCCGCCCGAGCGACGACCGCCGACATACGCTTCGTCCAGTTCGACATGACCCGACAGAAGCGCGTCGAAAGACTGTGCCTTGGCGGTCAGGTCGCGGATTTGCTGCCCAATGCGATATGCGGTCTTGTAGGTCACGCCAAGCTGGCGCTGGAGTTCCTTGCCGCTCACGCCGTGGCGCGTCGTGCAAAACAGATACATGGCGTAGAACCACGAAACGAGCGGCGTCCGCGTGTCGTGCAGGATCGTGTTGGCAGTCGGCGCGATCTGGAAACGGCACTCAGGGCAAGCATAGACGCGGCGCTCGCGCAGCTTGTGAAATGTGACGCCGACCGAGCCGCACGAAGGGCAATCCATCGACGTGCCGCCGAAGCGAACCGACATGATGTGATCGAGACAAGCTTGTTCATCCGGGAAGCGCGCGAAGAACTCGCGGACCGAAAACTCAGGCGATGCGGATGGCGACTTGCTCATGCATTGTGATTAGCCGAAGTATAAGGGTGGGTCAAGGGGATAAACGGGTAATATTTTTGTGTTTATTGATGTG
>DDFE01000007.1:18875-19046 GCA_002336985.1 Sphingomonadales bacterium UBA1936 | reverse complement strand
CGATCGCCATGGGCGCCCCCTTGCGGCAGGCGCGTGAAGCGTTCGAACGCGAATACCTTCGCGTCCAGATCAGGCGGTTTTCCGGCAATATCTCACGCACCGCTTCGTTCATCGGAATGGAGCGGTCGGCGCTGCACCGAAAGCTCAAGATTCTGGGGATTGCGGAGGACC
>DDFE01000007.1:0-18775 GCA_002336985.1 Sphingomonadales bacterium UBA1936 | reverse complement strand
TCACCTGGTTCGACAATTTTTCGGTCCTGCTACGCCGCGACGGCCAGTCGCAGCTGATCTACAAGCACGCGATCTCCACGGTGATGCCGTCGAACCCGCTCGACTTGGCGCCTGTTGCTGCGGCTTTCGCAGAAGACAACGCCAAGCCCAAGCAATTGCAGGATATTTTCCTGACCGCGGTGCGTCGCCAGAACAATCCGGTGACGATGTTCCTGGTGAACGGCGTCATGCTTCAGGGCGAAATCGCGGCTTATGACCTGTTCTGCATGCTGCTGCAGCGCGACGGCATGGTGCAACTGGTCTACAAACATGCCGTATCGACCGTACAGCCCGCGCATCCGCTGAACCTCGCCGAGGAACAGACCGGCGACGCCGACGATTGACCATTCCATGAGTACCGGTGTGGATTTCAGGCGTGAGGAGGGGATCACGCGGGGCGCTCGCGCACTCGTCGTGCTTCCCGAGCGTGCGGGTGCGAATTCGCGCGATGCGGACGCGCGCCTCGAAGAGGCGGCTGGCCTTGCCGCGGCGATCGGCATCGATGTCGTCGATCGCGTCGCATTCCGTATCCGCGATCCGAAACCGGCAACCTTGTTCGGCAGCGGCCAGGTCGAGGACATGGCAGCGCGGGGAAGGGCGGTCGAGGCCGACCTGACCATCGTCGACGCGTCGCTGTCGCCCGTCCAGCAGAAGAACCTTGAAACCGAAACCAAGACCAAGGTCATCGACCGGACTGGCCTGATCCTGGAGATTTTCGGCGAGCGCGCCGCGAGTGCGGAAGGGCGGTTGCAGGTCGAACTCGCGCANNCAGCGCGGCGGTTTCGGCTTCCTCGGTGGTCCTGGCGAAACGCAGATCGAGGCGGACAGGCGCCAGATCCGCGACCGCATGGCGAAACTGCGCCGCGAACTCGACCAGGTCGTTCGTACGCGCGGTCTTCATCGCGAGCGGCGGCGGCGTGCGCCGTGGCCGGTCGTGGCGCTCGTCGGCTATACCAATGCCGGCAAATCGACACTGTTCAACCGGATGACCGGCGCGAAGGTGATGGCCGAAGACCTGCTGTTCGCGACGCTCGACCCGACAATGCGCGAAGTCAGCTTGCCGGGTATAAGCAAGGCGATCCTGAGCGATACGGTTGGTTTCGTGTCCGACTTGCCGACGCAACTCGTTGCGGCATTCCGCGCGACGCTGGAGGAAGTGACGTCGGCCGACCTCATCATCCACGTCCGCGACATCGCGCATCCCGACACGGAAGCGCAGGCCGCAGATGTCGAAGGCGTGCTACGCGACTTAGGCGTGATCGGTGAGGCGGATGCCATCCCGATGCTCGAAGCGTGGAACAAGATCGACTTGCTGAGCGGCGAGGCGCGCGAGATCATGACCAACGAGGCGGCCCGGCGCGACGATGTCATGCTGGTGTCCGCGTTGAGCGGCGAGGGCGTCGATGCCGTGTCGGCCAGTGCCAGTGCCGTCCTCACAGCATCGCGGCGTCTTCACACGCTGTCGGTGGACATCAACGACGGTGCGACGCTCGCCTGGCTTCATGCCCATGGCAATGTCGAGGCGGAAGAGACCAAGGGTAACAGTGTTGAAATCGCCGTTCGCCTGACCGACGACGATCTGGCGCGCTTTCAGTCGCGCTGAGCGGCTTTCGCTGCCTGCCAGAGCTCTTCCTTGGCATCGAGCGAAAGTCCGGCGAAACCCGGTGCAGTTTCGATAGCCCTGAATCGCCGTTCGAACTTGGCATTGGCGCCGCGCAAGGCGGTTTCCGGATCGACGCCGAGATGGCGTGCGTAATTGACGACGGCGAACAGTAGGTCGCCGATTTCCTCGGCGCGCGCATCTGCGTCGGCCGCTTCCGAAACTTCCGTCAGTTCCTCGTCGATCTTGGCCCGCGGTCCATCCGCATCCGGCCAATCGAACCCCGTACGCGCGGCACGCTTCTGCAGTTTCTCGGCGCGCATCAGCGCCGGCAACGCGATCGCAACGCCGTCGAGGGCGCTGGTCGCATCTTTGCGCTCGGCGGCTTTGAGCGCTTCCCAATCGGGCCGCGCATCGGCGTCACCGAACAGATGCGGATGCCGGCGCTCCATCTTGTCCGCGATTGCGGTGGCAACATCGCCGAGGTCGAACAAATCCTGCTGCGCGGCGATGCGGCTGTGAAGCACGACCTGGAACAACAGGTCGCCGAGTTCGTCCTTGAGCGCCATGATGTCGTCACGCGCGATTGCGTCGGCGACTTCATAGGCTTCCTCGACGGTATAAGGCGCAATCGTCGCGAACGTCTGGACGCGATCCCAGTCGCATCCGTGCACGGGATCGCGCAACCGTTCTACGATAGCCATGATCCGCGCGAGGGGGGCTTCGGATTCAGCCATCTATAAGTCCGATAATATACATTATGTTAAATGAATTCATGGTTCGAGGAGGAGGGTGCGTCCCTCGACTTTCCAGCTTTTCAGCGACGACAGGAAGCTCATTCCCAGCACATTGGTGTCGCCGAACGATGCGCTGACGACTGCACGCGCGTCGCTTTGGGTGATCGGCCCGACGTTCAGCGACGCAATCCTTGCAGTTTGTGCCTGGACCTGTCCGTTGGCGGTATTGATCGTCATCGGAAACATCGTGTCGATTTCGACGCCAGCAGCTTGTGCGAATTCCAGCGACAGCGCCGTTGTCGTGGCGCCGCTGTCGACCAGGAAATCGGTCTCGCGGCCGTTCACCTTGCTGCGGACCCAGAAATGGCCGTCTTCGCGCATCGGCACGCGTAATGTCGTGCCGCTGACGGTTCCGCGCGAGCCAGCGATGTCGGCGGTGGCGCGGTTCCAGATCGCCTTTCCTTCGTCACGGAACAGGAACAAAACAAATACGACTGAGAAGATCGCGAGCCACGCAAGGGCCATGCGCAACGTCTGGCCGAAATTCAGACGCCGTGCGGCAAGGCTGCTGCCGACCAGCATGAGCATCATGACGCTCGCGACGACGCCGGTGACGGTGTCGCCGTTCACGGTGTCAGCACCAGTCCGTCATAGCCAGGCACGATATGTTCCGGCAGCTCTGCAACGAGCGTCGCATAGTCCATCGACTGGTCCATATGGGTCAGCACCGCGCGGCGTGGCTGGTGATGTTCGATCCATTCAAGCGCCTGCGCCAGATGCGGATGCGTCGGGTGCGGCCGGCGGCGAACGGAATCGACGATCCAGATATCGCAATCTTCGATCACTTCCTGAGCATTATCAGGTAAGGTATTAAAATCCGTAAAATAAACTATCGATTTCTCGCCTGCGTCGAAGCGCAGGCCCGCGCTGCTGATTTGCCCATGCGGCAGGTCGATGACGCGGACATCGATGCCGCCAATGTTGACCGCGTCGGGCAGCGGATCGCAGCGCATATAGGGCGGATATCCCTGATGCCCCGAAAAGGCGAAGGCGAAGCGCAGCATGAGCTCGTCGCGCGCCCGCGGCCGCGCAAATCCCGGGATCGGTTCCTGTCCGTGGTAATAGAATGGCCGCAGGTCATCGATGCCGTGGCAGTGATCAGCATGTTCGTGCGTCCAGATGACCGCCGTCGGCCGCCCGCCGCCCTCCGCCAGCAGCTGTTCGCGCAGGTCCGGCGACGTGTCGACCAGGATGCGCGTGCCTTCATGCTCGACCATGATCGACACGCGCCGCCGGCGGTTGCGCGGATTTGCCGGATCGCAGTCTCCCCAGTCGCCATCGACGCGCGGCACGCCCGAGGACGTTCCGCTGCCGAGCATGGTGACTTTCACGCGGCCGCCTTGGCAAACAAGCGGTGAAAGTTCGCTGTCGTGGTCGCGCCCAGTGCTTCCACGCTCGTGCCGCGCAGGCTGGCGAGGAACCGCGCCGTGTCGGCAACGAATGCGGGCTCGCCGGTCTTGCCGCGATGCGGCACCGGCGCCAGGAACGGCGCATCGGTTTCGATCAGCAGCCGGTCTTCAGGAATTGTCGAAGCCGTATCCTGCAAGTCTTTGGCATTCTTGAACGTCACGATGCCCGAAATCGAGATGAAAAGCCCGAGATCGAGCGCGATCCGCGCGAAATCCGCACTTGCCGTGAAACAGTGGATGACGCCGGGGAAGGCCCCCTTCCCCATTTCGTCGCGCAGGATTTCGGCGGTATCGTCCTCGGCATCGCGCGTGTGAACGATCAACGGCAGCTGCGTCGCCCGCGCGGCGGCGATGTGGCTGCGGAAACTCGCACGCTGCCGGTCGCGGTCGCTGTGATCGTAGTAATAGTCGAGGCCAGTCTCGCCGATAGCGATCACGCGCGGGTGCGCGGCGCGCGAGACGAGCTTTGCCGTGTCGATGTCGGGATGGGCGTCGGCCTCATGCGGATGAATGCCGATCGAAGCCCAGACGTCCGGTTCGCGCTCGGCCGTGCCGACGATCTCGTCCCATTCGCGCTCGTGCGTCGAGATGTTCAGCATCGTCTGCACGCCGGCATCCCGCGCGCGGGCAAGGACGGCGTCCTGATCCTCGACCAAGCCCTTGTAGTTCAGGTGGCAGTGGGAATCGACGAACATCAAACCGGTTCGTCTGCCGCCAGTTCGAGGCGGCGGAACGCCGGGCTCGGTGCCGCCGCTTCGACCAGACGCTGATACCACAGGGGGTCTGCTAGAACTGTATAGTCCCGCTCGGCAGCCGGAACGCCAATCTGGTCAAGGATCGCATCCGCGCTTGTCGGCACCACCGGACGAATCGCGATAGCCAAATCGCGTATGCAAACGACAAGCGTAGCAAGAACGGACTTCATCCGTTCGGGATCGGTTTTGCGAAGCGCCCATGGCGCTTGGGCATCGACATATTGATTGCAGGCGAACACCGCGCGCATCCAGGCTTCGATGCCTTGAGAGAAAGTGAGGTTTTCGAACTCTCGCGGCAACTCGTGCCGGCAGGCAATCGCGACCGTCGCCTGCAGTTCGGCGTCAACCTCTTGCTCTGATCCGCCCCACGGCAAACCTTCGGGTAGATTCTTCGCAATGAAACTCAACACGCGCTGCGCGAGATTACCAAAGCTGTTCGAAAGTTCAGCATTACAACGCGTTACAATCGCTTCCTCTGACCAACTTCCATCCTGCCCGAAGCTGACTTCACGCATCAGGAAATAACGGAAAGCATCGACGCCATAGCGTTCGGCCAGCGCCATCGGATCGACGACATTGCCAGCCGACTTCGACATTTTCGCGCCGTCGCGTGCAAGCAGGAAGCCGTGCCCGAAGATCGCCTTGGGCAGCGGGATACCAGCCGACATCAGAAACGCGGGCCAATAGACCGCGTGGAAGCGGACGATATCCTTGCCGATCAGATGCAGGCTCGCCGGCCAGAATTTCCGCCATTCTTCAGTGTCGTCGGGAAAACCTATGCCGGAAATGTAAGCGGTCAGCGCATCGAGCCAGACGTACATCACGTGGCCGTCGCTGCCCGGCACCTTCACACCCCAGTCGAAGCTGGTGCGCGAGACCGACAGATCGCGCAGGCCTCCTTCGACGAAGCGCACGACTTCATTACGGCGGCTTTCGGGACGGATGAAGTCGGGCTGGTCGGCATAAAGCTTCAACAGCGCGTCCTGATATTTCGATAGGCGGAAGAACCAGGTCTCCTCGACGGTCCATTCGACCGGCGTGCCCTGCGGCGAGAGCTTCGCACCGCCCTCGTCCTCGCAGATTTCACTCGCGTCATAAAACGCCTCGTCGCGGACCGAATACCAGCCCTCGTAGCGATCGAGATACAGGTCGCCGTTCGCTTTCAACCGTTCCCACAGCACTTGGCTGGCGCGATGGTGATCGGGCGCCGTCGTGCGCACGAAATGATCGATCGAGATATTCAGTTTCGCGCACATCTCACGAAAATATCCCGACATTTCGTCGGCGAGGTCGCGCGTTTCTCGGTTCTGGCCGCGTGCGGTCTGAACCATTTTGAGTCCGTGTTCGTCAGTGCCGGTCAGCAAGCAAACCTCACGGCCCTGCATACGCTGGAACCGCGCGATCGTATCGGCGGCAATCGCTTCATAGGCGTGGCCGATATGCGGGCGGCCATTGGGGTAGCTGATCGCCGTGGTGATGTAGAAGGGTTCGCCGGACATGGCGTCAGGCTTTAGCGTGAGCATCCTTCGGAGCAAGCGCCGCGACGCGCCCGGCGATCTCGAACACTACACTTTCGGCTGGCAGCGATTGCGGGATGGCGACATCGGCGAGGTGGCGTGCGCTTTCCCAGGCGGCCACGGCGGTCGCCAGCGCGTCCCCAGAGCGCGTTTTCGCCTGTGTCGCGATGAACGCGGGCGCGCGGCGCAGGAACGCTTCGTAGCGCGGCAATGCGGCCTTCAGCGCGAGCTTGCCGGCCAGGTCGAGGCGGACGACGTTATGAGGATCGCCGGTCGTCGCGATCTCGCGCAGCGCGGCATCGATGCCGGGGATGTCCGCTTCGATCACCGACAGCGCAGCTCCCGGCGATCCGTTGGCGACTGCGATCACCACCGCGCGCGTCATTTCGTCGAGATGCGGTGCTTCCGCGGTCAGGACCGACGCCATGACGTCATCGCCAAGCCGCGCGAACGCCAGGCTGCGGCAGCGAGAGCGGATCGTCGGCAGCAACCGGCCGGGTGAATGGCTGACCAGCAGGAAGATCGTGCTGGCGGGCGGTTCCTCGAGGCTTTTCAACAGCGCGTTGGCGGCACCACGTTCCATGTCGTCGATCGAATCGACGATGACGACACGGCGATCGCCCTGCGACGGCGTGCCGCTGAACACCGATTTCAGCGTACGGACCTGATCGACGGTAATGTTGCGCGCGAGATTGCCGGTCTTTTCGTTTTCCAGCCTTTCGAGCGTCACCAGGTCGGGGTGCGAACCCGCCGCGATCAAGTGCGCGGTCGGGTGATCTTCGCGAAGTTCGAAATCCGGCTGCAAAGGCGGCGTGGCGGAAGCCTCTGCGAGCAGGCGCGCGGCGACGATGTGGGCGAAACTCCCCTTCCCCACGCCATGCGGCCCGTGAAGCAGCCAGGCATGGTGCATCCGGCCGCTGTCGATCGCTGCACGCATCGCCGCGAACTGGGCGTCATGGCCACGCAGGGTCACAGCAGATCGTCCAGCGCGGCAGACAGGCGATCGGACACCGCATCGATGCTGCCGTCGGCATCGATGCGCCGAAAGCGCTCCGGCTCGGCGGTTGCCAGCCGCTCGAAAGCCGCGCCGAGACGACGGTGGTAATCGGCACTCTTACCGGCGAACCGGTCGTTATCGCCGCCGTCGCGCACGCGGGCACGTTCCGAAGCTTCGTCCTGTGCCAAAGCGAGCAACAGCGTGCGGTCCGGAAGCAGACCGCCGCTGCCGACGCCATGGAGCGCCATGATCTCGGCGTCGGACAGCCCCCCCGCCCCGCCCTGATAGGCGCGTGTCGAATCGATGAAGCGGTCGCAGATTACCCAGTCGCCGCGCTCGACTGCCGGACGGATGACGCGCTCTACATGGTCGGCGCGTGCGGCGGCGAAGAGCAGCGCCTCGACACGCGCGCTCCAGCGGTCGACGCCCCCTGTCATCAACAGGTCGCGGATCGCCTCCGCACCCGGCGTCCCGCCAGGCTCACGGGTGATGATCACGGTTTTCCCGAGCGCGCGCAGTCGCTCCGCAAGGCGCGCTGCCTGCGTCGACTTGCCGACGCCCTCGCCGCCCTCCAGCGTGATGAAGCGTCCCGGGTTCCGACCCTGTGTCAGGCGAGGCCCACGAGCGACAGCAAGCCTGCCCAGGCGCGGCGGAAGAAACCGGCCTCACCGACGGCATTCTCGGCGACGAGTGGCATCACCTGCGGCGGGGTCGATGGCGTTTCGACCACGAGGCTCGCGATCTCCTGTCCCTTGGCGATCGGCGCCTTGATCGGGCCGTTGTAAACCACCTTGACCTTCATGCCCTCGGCGCCGCCGCCGGGGAACGTCACGGCGAGGTCGCGCGGCGCGACAAGGCCCACGGTCGACGCATCGCCCAGCTGGACCTCAGCGGTTTCGATCTTCTGACCGGCCTTCAGCAGCGGCTTAGTCGTCCAGGCGCGGAAACCCCATTCGATGAAACGCACGGATTCGCTGATGCGCTGGTTGAAACTGCTCAGGCCGGAGACAACCATGACCAGGCGACGGCCATTCTGGATCGCCGAACCCGTAAAGCCATAGCCCGCCTCATCGGTATGCCCGGTCTTGAGGCCATCGGCGCCCTGCACGCGGCCCAGCAGCGGGTCGCGGTTCGCCTGAGTGATGTCCGTGCCGGATCCCAGGGTTTTGCCCCAGGTGAACGACGGCAGCGAATAGTACTTCTTGTAAAGGTCCGGGTGCTCCTCGATCGTCGCCTTTGCGAGCGTCGCGAGGTCGCGGGCACTGACATAGGTCACGCCTTCATCGGGCCAGCCGTTCGAATTACCGAAATGGCTGTTCTTGAGGCCCAGCTTCGCCGCCATCGCGTTCATGCGCGCGACGAACGCTTCCTCGGTCCCGGCGATTCCCTCGGCCAGCACGACGCAGGCGTCGTTGCCCGAAAGGGTCACGATCCCCTTCAGTAAATTGTCGACACTCACGTTCTCATTCACTGACAGGAACATAGTCGAACCTGCTGCAGGACCATGCCATTTCTGCCAGGTTTCCGGCCGTACCTGAAACTGCTTGTCGAGTTTGAGTTCGCCTTTCTTGATCATGTCGAAGGCGACGAGGACCGTCATCATCTTCGCCATCGACGCGGGCGGCATGCGGCGGTCGGGATCCTTGGCGTACAGCACTGCACCCGACGACAGGTCGACCAGATAGGCGACCGGTGCGGGTGTTTCGAATGGCGGTGCCGCGGCCGTCACGGGAGCAGCGACGAGGATGGCAGCGGCGGAGAGAAACAAGATAGGCTTCACGTGGGCATTTTCCTTGGCATCAGCTGGCGACGGCATCCGCCAGCAAACCGACCGACAGGCCGTAGAAGTTCGAACAATTATAGTCGAGGATGACGCGGTAGTTTCCGGTCAAAAGATACGCAGTCGCTCCCGGTCCGTCGGGTTCGATCAACGAGGCGAGATCGCCGTCGCGCAGCCGTTGCGATACCGGCATCACACCCAGCGCGCGCCATTCGGCCACCGTCATCCACCGGCTGTGGCGGTCATGGACACGCGCGCAGCGCGGGCTGACGGTCTTGTTGGCGAGCGCTGCCCGGTTGAGCGAGGACGGCACTGTCGCTGCCACGCCCCAAGGCTGGTTCGGACGCCAGCCGGCCTGCACGAAATAATTGGCGATCGAGGCGAGTGCGTCCGCCTCGCTGCGCCAGATATCGATGCGCCCGTCGCCATCGCCATCGCGGGCGAGCCTGATCACGGCGGACGGCAGGAACTGCGGATAGCCGGTCGCCCCGGCCCAGCTGCCTTTCAGCACCTCGCGCGGAGTGCCGCGGTCGATCAGTTTGAGGGTATCGATGAATTCCTGCTCGAACAGGTCGCGGCGCCGCCCCTCATAAGCGAGGCTCGCAAGCGAGCGCGGCAGATCGAAACTGCCGGTGAAGGCACCGTAATTGGTCTCGTTCCCCCAGATCGACACCATGATCGATTCGGGAACGCCGGTTTCGCGTTCGACACGCTGGAGCAGCGGGCGCAGCGCCTGGTACTTTGCCCGGCCCCGCGCGATGCGCGGCGCGTCGACATGCTGTGCGCGATACGGCGCGAAATTAGGTATCGACGCGGCCGTGCTGGTCGGCGATCCGCCCGGTTGTCCGCGGTCGAGTTCGACGACGCGGGGATTGAAGGTCAATGTCGGGAGTACCGCGTCCAGCGTCGCCTGGCTGACGCCCTGCGCCCGCGCCCGCATTGCCACGCTCTGCAGGTAGCTACTGAACCCGGATGCCTCATCCTGCGCCTGCGCAAGGCCGCCGCCCAAACCCGACAAGGGAAGTACCGCGAGAACAACGGCAAGGCCGGTGAAGATCGAACGCCGAAACATACTCATGGTGCGATCATCGCATTACAGGCCGTTAAGGTGAACCCGTTTTATCGCATGGCTTGCACGTCGGGGCGCGGCGTCCTACCCGCGCGGTTCAGCGGGACAGGTGGCCGAGTGGTTTAAGGCTACGGTCTTGAAAACCGTCGTGGGTGCAAGCTCACCGTGGGTTCGAATCCCACCCTGTCCGCCATTGTCTATTGATATTATTACAGTTTTTAAAAATCATCCATCGTACCCATATTAGCCCCCAATGGACGCTCGGCGATCGATGACACCACTCTGTTTCCATGGCCTTCGGCATCCGAATTGTTGAATTGGGCCGATTGCGGACTGGCAGTTGATAGTGCGTGACTTAAGATCTTCACTGGTGGCACCGTTTACCGAGTGGGTTTAGCGACGGCCCCTTCTACGATTGGGCAGCCGGAAACGATATTCTCGGCAAGGTAGTGGGCGCACCGTAGCCACCTGGATCGTTCTTCGGCTACCCTGCCGCTGCATCGGGGGTAGATCATGATTTACTACGACAGAAGCCTGCGCTTTCTCGCCGCGGGTTTTGCGGCACTCGCTGGCTTTGTCGATGCCATTGGCTTCCTCAAGTCGGGCGGACTCTTTGTTTCGTTCATGAGCGGTAATTCGACACGGTTGGCAATCGGCATCGCTGAGACGAAAAATTCCGCAATATTGGCTGGCGGGCTCATTTTCATGTTCGTGCTGGGCGTGACAGCAAATGTGCTAATGAGCGCTCGGAGCACTAGGGTGCATCGCAAAGTAGCGGCGGCAGCAAGCGTCGCAGCACTGCTGATTAGTGCCGCGGTTGCCCAAACTGCGGGTTGGAATATCTTGACGGTCGCGCTGCTGTGTTCTGCGATGGGCGCTTCCAACGCGGTCTTTCAACGTGACGGCGAGGTCAGCATCGGCGTTACTTACATGACAGGGACGCTCGTCAAGTTGGGCTATAAATTGGCTGATGCTATTCGCGGTCAAGATCGCACGGCTTGGGCACCGCACCTTCTATTGTGGCTTGCGCTCGTCATCGGCGGAGTCGCAGGCGCGATTATCTTTGCCAAAGCGCCGACAGCAAGCCTTTGGCTGGCCGCCGGGTTGGGTCTGGCTCTGTTGGCTGCCGCACATAAGATAAAGCGCGGCGACAGCCCAGGCGTCGTCCCGATTAAGCACTAGAAGTCCCGTCTGCCTGAAGTTTTTGTCAGCTTTCAGGCTGCGAAACGATAGTACGAATGATCGCTTTGGCGGCGCAGAGTGGAAGCAAGCCTCTTGCTCAACTCGCCGGCATTGGGCCGTAACCTGCCGCAATCAACGCAGTAAGCTTCGTTCAGGATCGCTTGATTTTTGCGAATATACGACGAGGAGACGCCTCTAAACCTCGAGGACGAGCGTACGACCTTTGGCGCGAGAGACGCAACATAGCATTACATCGCCCTGCGCGCGTTCGGCATCGGACAGAAAGCTGTCACGATGATCGATATCACCGCTAAGAACGCGTAGGGCGCAGTCTCCGCAGGTACCCTGCTCGCACGAACTCGATAGGCCGATGTCAGCGGCATTCAACGCTGCGAGAACGGTCTGGTCGGCCGCGACCACGATAGTGCGACCCGACTTGGCCAATGTCACTTCGATTTCTTCGCGCTGGCCAGACAACAGTTCGGCTGAAGGGCTGAAATTCTCACGGTGCACGGCGTCCCGCGGCCAGCCTGCACCAGTTGCAGCCCCCTCGACGACCGACATGAAAGCGTCCGGGCCGCAGGTGTAGATGTGACCTGCGATCGGCCGCTGAGCGAGAACGCGATCGAGCACCCCGGGGATGGATTGCCGTCCGATACCGATGTGCAGGTGACAATGTTCGTCAAATTCCGGCAGTCGAAGGTGGTCGAGAAACGCCATTCCAGCAGCATTTCGACCGAAATAGTGTAGCTCGAACGGAATGCCTCGCGCCAAAAGATGCCTCGCCATGCTTAGCATCGGCGTTATGCCTATACCTGCCCCGACCAGCGTTGCATGGCGGGTTTTCGGATCGATGGGGAAATGATTTTTGGGCCTGCTTGTGAGCAGTTCCTGCCCCACCTGCAAAGCATGCATTCCTTTCGATCCGCCGCGCGAGGATCGATCCAGCTGAACAGCGATGGTGTAGCTTTCGCGCTGCGCCGGCCCATTGCACAACGAATATTGTCGCTTCGGCCCGCCGGGGACATGTACCTCTACATGGGCGCCAGCTGTGAACGCCTTCACCCGCGTACGGCCAATCGGTTCAAGGTCGAATGCTTTGACACCGCAGGCAACATTTCGGATTGCGGCTACGCGCATGCGCATCGGGGCGGCGGCCGCGACGCGCTTTTGGAGATAGCTCCGGACGCCGGAATACCCGAGATAAAGAATAGCGAGCATCGTCCCGAAGGTCAGGAGTTGGCCCGGTAATCCGCCGACTTTGCCTTCATGTATTGCCACAAACCAGGAATACAGGCGCTGGCCTCGCGGCGTTTGGGCATAGGGCAGGTATTCGGCGACCTTGCCGGTTTGAGCATCTGCATAGACATAAGAGCGGCCCTCGGGATTGGAATTTCCCTCATCGTAGACGTACATCTCGATCGATGCGCGCTTCGGCGTTGGCAGGCGAAGCGAAGCAGAGCGCGGCATGGCTGGCATCATCGTGAGGGCATTCTGCCAGGCTGCCTCAAGTGCCACGGTGTGACCGGCAGCAAGCTTCGTCGTCTCGGGTTTGTGGATTTTTTCGGACAGCGTTGCGGTGTAGAGGAAGGTCTCGACCGCGTCGAAGGCGAGTGCGACGCCGCTGCCTGCGATGAGCAGAAGGCCGACGGACGCGATTGCGCCGACAACGGAGTGGCGGTTGCGCGTCCTTGCCCGGCCGGTCAGCCTGTTGTCGATCGTAAGCGACGGTTTCCAGGCAGACCGCCGGCGTGGCCACCAGATGAATAGCCCGAGACCGCCCATGACCAGCGCCATGACAGTCGCAAATACGCCGGCCATCGGCTCTGCAAACCAGGCGGGCAGGAACCGGAACCTGTGCAGCATCTCGATAAAACCGAACGTCCCGGTCCAGCGTGAATGAAATCCAAGCAGCTTGCCATCGCACGGATTGAAATACGACTGTTGCTCGTCGACGTAACGCACCATCACTGTCGCGTTCGGATCACGCTGCCACCAGATCGAATCGACGGGTGCCTTCGAATACGACCGTTCGGCGGAGGTCAGAATAGTGTCGAGCGACATCGGCGTATTACAGGAGGAGGATATCGTCAGATACGACGGATTAACGAGCGCGTCGGCCTGCGGGCGGAACAAAATCCACGCCCCGGTCGCTGCCATGTAAACGCCGATCAGGCCAATAGTCAGGCCGAACCAGAGATGGATCTTGGTGGCGCTTCGCTTCAAACTGCGCATGGGCATCCGCTCCGATATGCGGCCCAGAGGCGCCGCCTATCGGAGCTTTTAGATTCCCTTTTTGTCGCCGAACTAAAACTCGTCTGAATGGGATTTCAGATTTGCCGGGCGCTACGGGGTAGCGAAAAATAAACGGCCAGTCCCTTGCCTGCAGGACCCGATTTTGCGCCGATAATTCCTCCGTGCAGCTCGACGATGCTGCGACAAATAGCGAGCCCTAGGCCGGTTCCACCTTCCACGCCCGTCACGAAACGATCGAACATGCGAGCACGCTTGTCAGGTGTAATGCCGCCCCCCTGGTCGATAACCGATATGTTCCAGATATCTGTTTCGAGAGTGGAATGGATTGCGACGACACTTTTTGGTGGGCTCGCGCGGAGTGC
The DNA here is from genome assembly GCA_002336985.1 of Sphingomonadales bacterium UBA1936. GTDB lineage: Bacteria > Pseudomonadota > Alphaproteobacteria > Sphingomonadales > Sphingomonadaceae > Sphingomonas_O. The sequence continues at coordinate 5,012 of DDFE01000007.1, read as the reverse complement.
GTTTGTCAGCAGATTGAATATTATCTGCCGAACCCAGCGAGCGTCGAATTGAGCAGTACCGACCCCGCTATGATCGAGCCAAGCAACGCACTCTGATGCTTCTGCAAGAACCATCGCGTCGCTCATCAGTGTCGTCAAAAACACCTTTGGATCGTGAGAAGCGCATTCGAGCAACATGCTATTCGAGTCGGCACGCGCAAGCAGCAACAAATCATCCACCATGGTCGATATGCGATCGATGTGGTCGAGTTGCGCGACCAGTGCGTTTTCCTGCACGTCGCTCAGTTTTGTATCGACAAGCAGCGTCTCCGCCTGCAGCCGGACGAGCGACAACGGTGTCTTGAGTTCGTGCGATGCATCAGCGGTAAACTGGCGTATTTGATTGAATGATGCTTCAATTCGATCGAGCATCGCGTTGAGAAGACCCGCAAGATTTCGAAGTTCCTTGCCCATTTTCTCCACGGCAATTCGCTCGTTGAGATTGTCCGGCCGGATGCGTGCTGCCGTTGCGGCGATCTCACGTAAAGGCCGAAGCGCGATCTGGCTTAGCGCATAACCAATGGTCATGCTGATCATAGCCATCACAAAAAGGAGGCCCACGGAGGTCTCGATGTAACCACGCATGGCATCTTCGACATTGCTCGTCGGCGTCGCGATGAATGCCGTGAGATCGCCATAGTCAAATCGCCCGACACGGGCGCCATTGCCGTTTGGATAATAAATCGTTCTGAAATCCCAACCGGCGCTTGGTACGGGAAGCCGTCCCGACAGATTGGACGAGAGAAAAAGCGTGGCACTGTTGCGGTTTCGGATTTCCACGCTGAACAATGCCGCAGAATTATCCGATGAGCGCTGGAGCTTCGCTTTCAGCGCAGCGGGATCACTCGTAGGGTCACCTAACGCTAGATGATTGAAAACGCGCTGTCGCTCGGTGTTGAGCAGCGTGTCGAGCCCGTGCACCATCTTCTGGTCGATCTGACGGTAACCGATGGCGAGCATTGCAGCGCTCAAAAACAAAAAACTGACGGCGTACAAAACCGTCAAACGCGCGGAGAGCGACGTCATATCAGTTGGTAGCCGACGCCACGGACCGTGCGGAAATACTTATCCTCGCGCGTTTCGATCCGCGCGCGAAGCCTGCTCATGTAAACGTCGAGCAAATTGGTATCGACGTCCTGGTGGGACTGCCAGATTTTCTCACTGATGAAGGTCCGGGTCAGGATGCGCCCCGCATGGTGAAGGAATATTTCTAGCAATGCGAATTCGCGCGCGGTGAGCTCGAGCGCAACATCATTCAGTGTGGCACTGTGAGCTACCAGGTCGAGCGTGAGGCCGCGGTGCTTTAGGATAGTCTTGCGAGCGATGGACTGACGTCGCAGGAGCGCGCGGACATTGGCGAGCAACTCATTTACCTGAAATGGTTTCGCGAGATAAACGTCCGCGCCGACATCGAGGCCGGTAACGCGGTCGTCCACCGCATCACGGGCGCTCAGGATAAGGACCGGTTCGTTAAACCCCACTTCCCTCCACGCCCGGAGGAGGCCGAGGCCGCTGCCATCGGGCAAGCCGATATCGAGGATGACCATGTCGAACTTCTCTCCGGCGAGAAGATCGGCGGCCTCCGCACAACTTCCGGCGATCGAGACCGAATAGCTTTGCTCGACGAGTGCGCGCCGAATGAAACTGGCAAGCTGAGCGTGATCCTCGACGACCAGGATTTTCATTGGCTTTGCCGGTTCTTCATTTCGCGGTCGACCATCCGATTTCGAGGCGCAATCCAATCGCGATCGCGTCGTCGAGATTTGGATCGGTACCCGGATTGAATATGTACTGCAGATCGGGTTGCACAGCGAGCCATGGCGTCAATCTGGTGCGATAAGTTAACTCAAGCACCGTTTCACGCGCCTCGACGGGCTGTTGGGCGGCCTGACGCTCGCGACGATAGAAACCTGCGTTTCCAGCCGAACCGACCGCCAGCCCGAGTTGTTCATCTTCGCCCATGAAGAGTGGGGCATAGAACGCGACGCCTGCGCCGACATAATCGCCAAGTTCATAAACATCTCCGCGCGCCATTCCAACACGGGCGAAGGCGGAAAGCGACCGCGTCGCATCGCCAGACACGCGTGCCTCGGCAATCGCGTGTCCGCCATATGCCGCGCCGAGGCCGGCGATCGGTGAGCCGGAATGTTGCCAGACGCCGCCGGCCAGTCGAACCGTTTTCACAGGGCGCCAGTTGAGTTCGAGCGTCGAAAGAACGCCCTCACCATTTTGGAGGCGGATAACTGTCTGATGCGGATGTTCCGGATCGCCCGGGATACCTTCGAACACGCCCAACTTCACCGCGATCTTCTCGGACCCCAGCAGGACACGCGCGCCCAATGCCGGAACGGGAAAAATCCCTGGTCCATTCGCGCCGACCTGGCTGAGCTCGGGGCCAATCCCGTGCGAGCTGTTGACGAACAGAGAGCCGGTTTCGTTGATGTCGAACTCACTGTTGAAGTCGATCAATCCCAGCTTCAGTCTTCCAGCTCCGAAATCATGATCGATCCATGCTTCGTAGAGACGCAGTGCACCATCCGTATCGATATTGCTGATCGTCTGGAGATCGCCTGCAAAGCGATCCGAGAATGTCGAGCGGTTGTTATAGAGCAACGACACGAGCGCCGTCGTTCCTCGCAGCCCGATCCCCCGATCGGCGTCGTACGTCGCAACAAGATCCAGATTATCGAGATATGTGTGGCCGCGCTGAACGCCTCCCGCGGCGTTTGTCCAAAGATCGGCCGTGTAAAGCGCCGAAAACGTGGCAACCGGCGGAGTGTCGTTGACCTCTTCTTGCGCGATGACGGGAACGGCGGTGCTCATCGCGATGGCGGCCGGGATGTACAATAGGGAGATACGACGCATGAATGCGCGGTTACCCGCTGCGGCATGTGCCAGTCTGACAACAACCTTAAACGAAATTATGGAAGCCGACAGCATCGACGCTTGATCGCACTGTACGGCACCGTTTCACTTTAGGCGTCAGGGGAGTTTTCCGTGAACAACCGCTTCTTCGCTGCGGCAATCGCATTCGCTGTGACTTTTGCCGCCTCGGCGGGCCCGGCAGCTGCCCAGACAACGCGCCCACGCGTCGTGCTCGCCGTAGATGGGATCGGCCAGACCCGAAATCTGCCCGTCCTGGTGGCCGAAAGGCTGAACTATTTTACCGACGCCGGCTTGACCGTCACACTTGTCGAAGCTCCCGCTGAACCAAGCGTCGAGGCGTTGGTGGCAGACGGCAGGGCCGATGGCGCTGTCGCTTTCTATCATCATACATTCATGACGCAGACCGAATTAAAGCTCGTTACCCAAGCCGTGGTCATCATGGGAGCTTCCCCCCAACTGAAGCTGGTTGTCGCAGAGCGACTTCGCGGCAACGTAAAGGATGTGGCCGATCTGAAGGGACGCAAGATCTTCGTCGGTGGCACCAATTCGGGCAAAACGACGACGATGAACTGGCTCGGCATGCGCGCCGGATTGCATAACAGCGATTACACTGCGCTGACACCAACCACGCCGAAAGACATGCTCAATGCATTGCGCGACGGCCGCGCGGACGCGGTCATCGCGCACGAACCCGACATCGACCTATACCTGTCGTCCGGTGCGGCCTTCACGCTCGCCGACCTCAATTCGGTCGAAGGAACACGCAAGGCGCTTGGCGATATTTACCCGTCAACTGCACTCTATCTTCCCGAAACATATGTCGCTTCGCATCCCGGCGAAGTTCAAAAACTGGTGGAGGCGTGCATTCGCGCGCTTGCCTACATCAACACGCACAGCGCGGAGCAAATAGCAGCAATTCTACCGCCTAAGGTGGTGGGCGCTAATCGCGCCGCATTCATCAAAATGCTGGCGGACGATAAACAGGCGTTCGCGACCGATGGTCGGTTGCCGATCAATGCCGCGCGGCAGCAGCTCGACGTCATGACGGCGCTCTCGCCGAAATATAAAGCCGTCGTTCTGAACAAAACCTATTCAAATTCTTTCGTTGACCGGGTCCTTGCGCGATGAATCCTCGCAGAAATGCGGTCAAGTGTTCTGTAATGCTGGCGTTGTTTGCAAGTGCGATGCCCCTGCTGGCAGCGCCGAACGCGCGCATGGTCGAAGCGGCTCGCAAGGAGGGGTGCGTAGCGCTTTGCCGCCATCGATAATCAAACTCCTGCCGTTTGCTCCATTGTTGCCCGATGAATCCGGGAAAAACTTCGGGGAGGACAGCCAAGGCGCTTGCGAAATGCAGTGCTAAACGCGCTCGCGGACTCGTATCCAATCTCGTCGGCGATCCGGTCGAGCGATTTGGTACCGGATATCAAATGGTCCTTGGCAAGCGCCATGCGCCACCGGGACAGATATTCGATAGGGCCGCATCCGAGCGCCTCGCCAAACCGGGCAGCAAATGCCGAACGCGACATGCCGGCGATTTCAGCAAGGCCAGCCACCGTCCAGTTACTTCGCACGTTGGCATGGATAGCCCGTAAAGCCCGAGCAAGTGCGGCGTCGCGTAACCCATCACCCAGGCTCCCGCGCATCATCTGGCTGGTCTCGCCGCGCCAACGCAGAGCCTCGACCAGCAGGATTTCGAGCATTCGCTGAATGACCAGTTCCCTGCCTGACGCGTCTGTTCGACATTCGTCGGCAAGCAACTCGATGAGCCGCCCAAAGCGTGTCGTCTTTCCCTCGGTGGCCGGGATGTAGATCGCCTCGGGCATCAATGACACCAGCAGCGGGGCGTTCACGCGCTCGAACGCGAAGCTGCCACCGAGCGATACGAAGTCAGGTTCGCCAGCTTGTTCGCCGTGTCTCACGGCGTCGCCGCTCGGATAGGCCGGAATACAAACGCTGTCTGGCTCGCTCGACAGCGAGAAAGCGGGCGTTGTCGGCAGGAGGAGAAAATCGCCTTCGCTTAGCTTGAGCGGTTCACTGCCCGCCGGCCTGATCCAGGCTTCGCCTGCGAGAACGAGTGTAAAGCCAGG
>DDFE01000160.1 GCA_002336985.1 Sphingomonadales bacterium UBA1936 | reverse complement strand
GCGGGCGAAACCATCTTGGCTGTTATCGGCAATGGGCAGGCTGCGCGCGGCGTGATCCAGTGAGCGAAAGCGGCATTCGCCCGACCCCGCGGCGGGGGATTCCGCTGCGGACGGTCGCGCCGAATGCCGTCACGGCACTGGCGCTCTGTTCCGGCCTTACTGCCGTGCGTTTCGCTATCGGTGGAGACTGGCAACTGGCGCTCGCCGCGATCATCGTGGCGGGTGTGCTCGATGGCCTCGACGGCCGCATCGCGCGCCTGTTGAAGGGTGAAAGCCGTTTCGGGGCGGAACTCGATTCGCTGTCGGACGTGATCGCATTCGGCGTGGCGCCCGCGCTGGTGCTGTTCCTGTGGAGCCTCGTCGATGTTCCTCGTTACGGATGGGTCTTCGCACTCGCCTATACGGTATGCGCCGCACTCCGCCTTGCGCGCTTCAACGCCGCGATCGATGCGACCGACCAGCCGCATAAATCGGCCGGGTTCCTCACCGGTATCCCTGCGCCCGCTGCCGCGGGGCTCGCGCTGCTGCCCATGTATCTATCGCTGATTACCGAGATCGAGTTCTTCCGGTCGCCGTTCCTGGTCGCGCCCTGGCTCGGCTTCATTGCGTTCCTGATGATTTCGAACATCGCGACCTACAGCTGGGGGTCGCTGCGCCTGCGCCGAAACATACGATTCGAAGCTTTGGCGGGTGTCGCCATTATGTTCGGTGCGCTGCTGTCGGCCCCCTGGGCGACGCTCACCGTGATCTGCGCCGTCTATCTGGCGCTTATTCCGTTCAGCATCCGCAGCTATCGCCGCGTCAAGCGGCAGCGCGCAACTGTATCGCAGGGCGGCGGGTCGCAGTCTTAACACGCCGCCGCGGCCGCGCGTCGCGCAGAACGACCGTCCGATAATCCATGGGTCGACCCAGCAGGGCGCCAACGACCCGGCCGTGGCTGGCGCTGATGGTCAGATAAATCACGCTCAGTCCAGCAGCCAGCATGATGATCGAAGCGAGCGAGGCGACCAGGTAAACCATCTTCGTATCTCCGTTGCCGAACCGAACCCATTTTGGGCCGTTCCGTTCCATGTTCTCTATATGTTCCGATGATTCGACCTTGTCAAACGGGAAATGCGGGGGTAGGGGCCGCGACCATTCCGCATGGGAAGCAACATACCGGTGGCAAGGGTTCGCCCGCGCTTCCGCTTCCCAGAGGTTCAACCGGGTAAGGAGAAAGACTATGGCGGCACCAGTCGTCACGATGCATCAGCTGTTGGAAGCAGGGGCCCATTTCGGCCACCAGACCCACCGCTGGAACCCCAAGATGAAGCCGTACATCTTCGGCGACCGTAACGGGGTCCACATTCTCGATCTGTCGCAGACCGTGCCGCTGATGGCGCGCGCGCTCGACTTCGTCGCGCAGACCGCGGCCAGCGGCGGCAAGGTGCTGTTCGTCGGCACCAAGCGCCAGGCACAGGATCCGATCGCAGACGCAGCACGCAGCGCGAACCAGCACTTCGTCAACCACCGCTGGCTGGGCGGCATGCTCACCAACTGGAAGACGATCTCGAACTCGATCAAGCGCTTCAAGGCGATGGAAGAGCAGCTGTCGGGCGACACGACCGGCCTGACCAAGAAGGAAGTCCTTCAGCTGACCCGCGAGCGCGACAAGTTCGAACTGTCGCTGGGCGGTATTCGCGACATGGGTGGCATTCCCGATGTCATGATCGTCATCGACGCCAACAAGGAAGAGCTGGCGATCAAGGAGGCGAACGTCCTGGGTATTCCGGTCGTTGCGATCCTCGATTCGAACGTCTCGCCCGATGGCATCGCCTTCCCGATCCCCGCGAACGACGACGCCAGCCGCGCCATCCGCCTCTATTGTGAGGCATTCGGCCAGGCCGCGACCCGCAGCGGCGAGCGTGAAGCCCGCAACCGCGGTGTCGATTTCGGTGCGATGGCCGAGCCTCCGGTCGAGCCGGCGCTGGCTGAAGCTGCGCCTGCAGCGGAACCCGCTGGCGAAGAAGCCACAGCGTAACAATTGTCCGTCATCCCCGCGAAAGCGGGGATCCAACTCCGGACCTGACCACGAGCGCGAAGTGCGGGAGTTGGATTCCTGCCTTCGCGGGAATGACGAATAGGACACGAACATGGCTGAAGTCACAGCAGCAATGGTGAAGCAGCTCCGCGACACGAGCGGCGCTGGCATGATGGATTGCAAGAAGGCGCTTGCCGAAACGGGTGGCGACATGGATGCCGCGGTCGACTGGCTGCGCGCCAAAGGCCTCGCGACCGCCGCCAAGAAGGCCGGTCGTACGGCAGCCGAGGGTCTCGTCGGCGTTGCGACGTCGGGCACCAAGGGATCGGCTGTCGAGGTCAATTCCGAAACCGACTTCGTCGCCAAGAACGAGCAGTTCCAGGCGTTCGTCCGCGACGTCACCGCGCTCGCGCTGTCAACCGACGCGAATGACATCGAGGCGCTCGGTGCTGCCCCGATGGACGGTGGGACCGTGCAGGACAAGCTGACCGCCAACATCGCAACGATCGGCGAGAACCAGTCGCTGCGCCGCGTGACCACGCTCAGCGTCAACGAAGGCGCCGTCGTCAGCTACGTCCATAATGCCGCGGCACCCGGCATGGGCAAGATCGGCGTGCTGGTCGCGCTCGAAGGCAATGC
>DDFE01000179.1 GCA_002336985.1 Sphingomonadales bacterium UBA1936 | reverse complement strand
GCGATCAGCCAGGGCTCGCTGCGCCGTGGCTCGGCCGCCTGCTACCTCGACATCTCGCATCCGGAGATCGAGGAGTTCCTCGAAATCCGTAAGCCCAGCGGCGACTTCAACCGCAAGGCGCTGAACCTGCACCACGGCGTGCTGCTGACCGACGCCTTCATGGAGGCGGTTCGCGACGGCACCGAATGGCATTTGCGTTCGCCCAAGGACAACAGCGTCCGCGCGACCGTCGATGCACGCAGCCTGTTCCAGAAGCTGGTCGAAACCCGCCTAGCCACCGGCGAGCCGTACATCGTCTTCGCCGACACGGTGAACCGCACCATGCCGCGCCACCACCGCGAGCTGGGGCTGAAGGTTTCGACGTCCAACCTGTGCAGCGAAATCACGCTGCCGACGGGCCGCGACCACCTGGGCAATGATCGTACCGCGGTCTGCTGCCTGTCGTCGGTCAACCTCGAAACCTGGGACGAATGGAACGGCGACAAGATGTTCGTGGAGGACATCATGCGCTTCCTCGACAACGTCCTGACCGACTATATCGACCGCGCCGAGCCCGAAATGGCGCGCGCCAAGTACAGTGCCAGCCGCGAACGTTCGGTCGGCCTCGGCGTCATGGGCTTCCACTCGTTCCTGCAGGCCCGCGGCCTTCCCTTCGAAGGGGCGATGGCGAAGTCCTGGAATCTGAAGATTTTCAAGCACATCAGCGCAAAGGCCGAAGAAGCGTCGATGATGCTCGCCGCCGAACGCGGGCCGTGCCCCGATGCCGAGGAACGCGGCGTCATGGAACGCTTCAGCTGCAAGATGGCGATCGCGCCGACCGCGTCGATCTCCATCATCTGCGGCGGCACCAGCGCCTGCATCGAGCCGATCCCCGCCAACGTCTATACTCACAAGACGCTGTCGGGCAGCTTCTCGATCCGCAATCCGTACCTGGAAAAGCTGCTGAGCGAGAAGTCGAAGAACTCGGACGCGGTGTGGAACTCGATCCTCGAGATGGGCGGCTCGGTCCAGCACCTCGACTTCCTGAGCCTCGACGAAAAGGCGACGTACAAGACCAGCTTCGAGATCGACCAGCGCTGGCTGCTCGAACTCGCCGCCGACCGCACGCCCTTCATCGACCAGGCGCAGTCGCTGAACCTGTTCATCCCGGCCGACGTCGAAAAGTGGGACCTGCTGATGCTCCACTTCCGCGCGTGGGAGTTGGGCATCAAGTCGCTCTATTACCTGCGGTCGAAGAGCGTGCAGCGCGCGGGCTTCGCCGGCGGTGTCGAGGCCGACAACACCCCCGACCTGCGCCAGATCGAAGTCGTGTCGAAGGACTACGACGAATGCCTGGCGTGTCAGTAGACGCCCTCGGCACCTGGTTCGCGCTGCTCGTGATCCTCGCGATCGGCGTCCAGATGCTGTTCCAGCGTGAGCGGCGGCGGGGCGACGATCGTGGCGGCCGCGAACCGCTGATGATGCACGTCGATCCCGCGACCCTGCGCCGCGTGCGGCCGACGACGAAACGGCTGACCGGCACCGCGCTGATCGTTGCCGCCTGCATCATCATCGGCGCCATGCGCACCCCGTTGTTCGGCCTTTAAAAAGCCACCCAGATTTTACCGGAGCACCTCCCATGTCCCTTCTCGAAGCCCGCACCCAGTACAAGCCCTTCGAATATCCCTGGGCCTATGATTTCTGGAAGCGCCAGCAGCAGATCCACTGGATGCCGGAGGAAGTGCCGCTGGGCGAGGATTGCCGCGACTGGGCGCAAAAGCTGACCGATCACGAGCGCAANNTGCTACCACGAGAAATACGGCCGCGTGTTCAAGCCGACCGAGATCAAGATGATGCTCGCCGCCTTCTCCAACATGGAAACGGTGCACATCGCGGCCTACTCGCACCTGCTCGACACCATCGGCATGCCCGAGAGCGAATATGGAATGTTCCTTCAATACAAGGAGATGAAGGACAAGCACGATTACCTGTCGACCTTCAGCGTCGACAATGACCAGGACATCGCCCGCACGCTCGCCATGTTCGGCGGCTTTACCGAGGGGCTTCAGCTGTTCGCGTCGTTCGCGATGCTGATGAACTTCCCGCGGTTCAACAAGATGAAGGGCATGGGCCAGATCGTGTCATGGTCGGTCCGCGACGAAAGCCTGCATTGCGAGGGGATCATCCGCCTGTTCCACGCCTTCGTCCAGGAACGCGACTGCTATACCAAGGCGGTGAAGGACGACATCCGCGACATCTGTTTCAAGACGGTGATGCTGGAGGATAATTTCGTCGACCTGGCGTTCGAACACGGACCGGTCGAGGGCATGGCCGCCGACGACATCAAGAACTACGTCCGCTTCATCGCCGACTGGCGACTGGGGCAACTGGGCCTGTCGCCGGTCTTCCGCATCAAGGAACACCCGCTGCCCTGGCTCGCGCCGCTGCTGAACGGCGTGGAGCACGCCAACTTCTTCGAAACCCGCGCGACGGAATATTCGAAGGCGGCGACCCGCGGCGAATGGGGCGATGTGTGGGGCAGCTTCGACGCCCGCAAGGCCGCGAAGATGATCGCCCCGGCGAACGAAGACGCGCCGGAGGCGGATATGTTCGCGAAAGCGGGGATTGCGGCGGAATGAATAGTAATTCAATATTAGAGTGTGTATTTTAAAGCTAATTACTTAGGTTTTGAAGTTTTATCGTACCCCCATTTGATTGCCTCAATTGCTCCGGGAAGTCCGAGAGATTGTAAAATTCCACCCAAAAGAAGTCCTGAAGCAAGCGGTATGGGTTCATTCTTCACCTTTCCGATGAATTCTCTTAGAAAATTAATGGATTTTGCTGCCAAATCCCCCGAAAGCACTTCTAAGGCGTCTTCTTTTTCGACAATATCTAAAAGAGATCCGAGTGCCGAGTGTAAATTTCGAAGTGCGTTCACAGCTTCAAGCTGTTCATCTAAGGGGGGACCGCCATTGTGCCCCCCTGCTTCCAATCCGACTATGAGTAGTTCGATGGCGTTTTGAGCTGCGGGTAGTAGGGCGCGAGCCGCTTTAGCGCGCTCTGCTTTGCTAGTAATGCCCGTCCACTCCGATGAAGAAAATCTCTTTGGTCCATATACGCGGAACCAAAGAAATTGAGCTGCACGTTGATTCCATTGCCCATCTCTCATTCCTTCGGCGCCGCGCATGCCGTTTGGATATGCGGCTAGATGCGCATCAAACGTACTTGGATACGGAAATCCGAACTTGGCGCTCATTTCGGGGTCGGAGGTCATGCCATCGCGCACTCGTGCCCAAAGAGCTCGTTCCTCACCGGTCGGAATCCTGCCGGGGATAACAGCTGTTAAATTGCCAAATCCCATGAGGTCGCCAGCAAAACGTTTCTCTTCTTCTTCCGTCATCGAATGTCCCCTGACATTTGATAAATGGGCTATTATCGGTGGAAAGAGAAGATGCTGTAATCTTCAAGATAACTAAATGAGCGATCGTAGAGCGTGCTACCCCGAATGCTCATCTGAACCAAAAAATTGCGATGGAAAACTGCAATAAAAGAGCGAGAGCGTACGGGTTCTGTACCGTGTCGCCTTGCGCGAATCAAATGATGTTGCCAATATGTTCTCTCTAAATGGGAACCGCTCGTGACCGATCTAGCTGTCGACCGAACCAGATTCGAAACACTCAAGCGCACTAACGAACATGGCGCAGGCTACTGGAGCGCGCGCGACCTCGCGCCGTTGCTTGGTTACAGCCAATGGCGACGGTTCGAGGATGCCATCCGGCGGGCAATGGCGTCTTGCGCGGAGTCGGGAAACGATGTGCAAAACCATTTTGCCGGCGCCGGCAAAATGGTCGCCATTGGATCTCGCAGCGAGCGCGAGGTCGACGACTACCACCTCTCGCGCTTCGCCTGTTACCTGATCGCGCAAAATGGCGATCCGCGTAAACCGGCGGTCGCGCAGGCCCAGCAATATTTCGCGGTGCAGACACGGCGGCAGGAACTGTCGGACCAGCACGCCGCCGACGTGGAGCGCATCGAACTTCGTCGGCAGGCGAGCGAGGAGTTCAGGCATTGTCGGGTGCGGCGCGTCAGGCGGGGGTTCAGAACCGCATGTTCGGCGTGTTCCACGATGCCGGGTACAAGGGCATGTATGCAGGGCGTGGGCAGGACGCGATCAAGGCGGTGAAGGACATTCCGGCGCGCGACAATCTGATGGACCGGATGAACGCGACTGAGCTTGCCGCCAATCAGTTCCGCATGACGCAGACGCGCGACAAGCTGGCGCGTGAAGGCATCAGTTCGGAATCGCGTGCCATCGATGCGCACAAGACGGTCGGGCGGGAAGTGCGCGACGCCATCAAGCGCATCGGCGGGGCGATGCCGGAAGACATTCCGGCGGCCGAACACATCAAGTCGGTCCATAAGCGTCTGAAGTCGGCAGTACCGAAGTTGGCGCTTGAAGGCAGCGATGCTGTTGGTTTGACCGGAGATGCCGAGCAATAGTTCGGTAAGTTGGCTGATTACGAATAACAAAAGGCGGCGCGGGATTCCTCCCACGCCGCCTCACGCAACCTCAAATCATCAATTCCCCGTCGCCCGGATCGGCACAGCCGCTCCGCCCTGGCGCGGCCACAGGACCAGGATCAGGACGAACACCGTGCCGGTGATCATCGTGGACAGTGGCAGGCCGATGTTGACGATCGGGCTTTCGGCGAACCAGTCGCCCGCCGCGGTGCCGAACGACCGTGCGATCGCGAGGGCGCCCCAATAGAGCCAGAAGCGGTTGCCGCTGTCGGTCTTCCACACGAACAACGCGCCGAGCAGTGCCGCACCCAGCGTGAGCGAGGCCGGGCCCTGTCCGATCAGCTTCGACGCGACGTCGCCGTAGAAGGTGCCGAGCACGCCCGCGGTCAGCATCGCGGCCCAATAGGCGACACCGGTCGACGGCATGCCGCGCGCCTCCGATGCGCGTTCCTGCTGCGCGTCACCGCGCGCCGACAACCAGGCGAATCCGGCCATCAGCACGGCCAGGATGATGCCGAACGCGAGCCAGGGGATCTGGTGCTTCACGAAATCGGCGATGTTCGTCGCACCCGTGCGGATGATGATGATCGCCAGCCAGTAATAGAGTTCGCGGGGTGACTTGTCCTGCCGCTCCACCATGAACACGACCGCGGCGATTGCGGCCAGGATCGACGTGCCGAGCCAGATGCCGAGTTTCGCATCGTCCGCGTAAAGGTCACCCATGTTGGTGCCGAAAATGCTGGCCATGGTAATGGCGGTCCAATACCGTGCATTCACCTTTGGAATGTGATTGATCTGCATGATTACTCCTGAACGATCAAAGTAATGTGAGCGAATATCATCGGTCGGCGACCAGTATCGATCGTCGAGAGAATTGCGTTGCATCGATTGTTGACGTTTCCGGCGTAAGTATGCGGATTGCGGGTGTAAAGTTGATCTTTCTATACAATTTTGTAATTATCAGCGGGCTGTCAGTTTCACGTTCAGTCCGCAATAAAGTTGCGCGGAGAGCCTCTCGCCAGGCGCACTGCCGCCGCCCGCGAAATTACCGCTGTCCTACAGCGGCGCTTGCGGCCCATAGCGGTTGCTTACCGCTCTTTGATCTCGTCCGACCGCCCGAACCGCGCCCGCGAAACATCGTGCGCGCGATGGTTCGACATGCGTCACAATGGTGATGATCCGACCGCGTACGGCATGCGCACAAGGCTCACCTTTACTAACCTTTCGCGGATTTCCGCCCGTTACGGACGGCTCGCCTTTCGCACCGCATAGAATTCCGAATCCGGGTTCCACATCGGCCAGCGGTCCGAATCCGCGATGTCGCGCCCGATGGTCAGTGCCAGCGCCACATCGTCGGCCGCGCTCTTGAAGTCCATCGTCGGGCTCCACCGGTCGCAGGGCTGGTGATAACAGGCCATGTAGGATTTCAGCCATGCCTCGCCCGCCGTGCGCCCGCCGTTGACCAGGTCCGGTGCGCCGCTGATCGCCATGAACAGCAGCGTCGGCACACCGCGCCGCGCGAGCGGGAAATGGTCCGCGCGATAGAACAGGCCGCGTTCGGGCAGCGCCTCCGGCGTCACGGTGCGCCCCTGTGCCGCGGCCGCCTTGACCAGGTCGCCCTGCAGGTCGTTCTGCCCGTCGCCGACCAGCATCACGTCGCGCGACGGCCCGCCGGTCTGCAGGATGTCGAGCGTGATGTTCGCGACCGTCTTGCTGGCCGGATAGACCGGGTTCACGGCATAGGCTTCGGAACCGAGCAGCCCGCGCTCCTCCGCCGTCCAGAAGGCGAAGACGCTGGTGCGCGCCGTCGGTTTCGCCTTCAGCGCGCGGGCGATCTCGAACAGCCCGGCCATGCCCAGCGCGTCGTCGTTGGCCCCCGCCCGCACGGTCGCGCCACTGGCGTCGGGCACGCCGATACCGAATGCGTCCCAGTGAACGCCGTACATCATCACTTCGTCGGGGCGCTTCGTGCCCGGCAGCTTGCCCAGCACGTTCGCGCTTTCGACGCGGTTCTGCTTAACGGTCAGGTCCGCCGAAAAGCCGACGCCGGTCATGGGCACCGGCGCGAAGTCCGCACGGCGCGCCTTCACCCGCAGCGCGGCGAGGTCGAGGCCCGCCTGCCTGAACAGCCCCGTCGCCGCCTCTCCCTCGAGCCAGCCCTGCAACAGGACGCGCTCGTCGCCGGGTTTGCGCACGATGTCGTAATTCTCGCCGCCCGGAGCGATGACCGTGTTCCAGCCGTAACCCGCCCCCGGCGTGCCGTGGACGATCAGCGCGGCAAGGGCGCCGCGCCGGGCCGCCTCCTCGAACTTGTAGGTCCAGCGCCCGTAATAGGTCATGCGCCGCTTGCCGAAGACGCCCGCGACCGGCTCACCGTCCGCCGCCTCGAAATCGGGGTCGTTGACCAGGAAGACCGCGACCTTTCCTTTCAGGTCGACGCCCTTGAAATCGTCCCACTTCCGCTCTGGCGCGCTGACGCCGTACCCCACGAACACCATCGGCGCGGCGTCGATCTTCACCCGGTCGACGGGGCGGACGGTGCTGACGAAGATCTCGCGCTTCTGGGTCAGCGGCGTCGTGCCGGCCTGCATCGTGCCGCCGGTGATTTGCGTGTGGGTCAGCGGCACGGCCTGCGTCCAGCTGCCGTTCGCGGCCCCCGGTTGCAGGCCCAGCGACTTCAGCTTCGCGATCAGCCAGTCGAGCGTCTTCTTCTCGCCCGCCGTGCCCGGCCCGCGCCCTTCGAACGCGTCGGACGCCAGCACCTTCACATCGGCGGACAGGCGCTCTGGCGAAATCGGCGGCGCGGCGTTGGCCGCTGTCGCGCACAGGGCCGTCGCCAGGATGAGTCCACGCATTGTCATCGATATGCCTCGCTGCTGCAGGTCCGCGTCACGCCGGGGCGTCCGGCGAAACCGCTATGCTGACAAGCATTTGGGCGCGTCAATGGACTTGCCGCCCGTTGGGGGGCCAAGTCGCGTCGAGCTTGTGGAAGCACTGGTGCCGCTTAGGTGA
>DDFE01000151.1:108486-108686 GCA_002336985.1 Sphingomonadales bacterium UBA1936 | reverse complement strand
GCGGGGTCGGGACCGTCACGGCTGCTGAAACCGTCCGACGTCTGCGGGCGAGCGCGGCAGGTACGGAGACCGATGATCGAGCACGCGATGCCGGTTCGGACGCGCCGGTGGAGGTCGTAGCCGACGTGCTGCCGGACCCCGACAGCGTCGCAGCGGACGACGCGGGCGGAGGAGCCGACCGGCTTGCCGCCTGATCGGCG
>DDFE01000151.1:108321-108470 GCA_002336985.1 Sphingomonadales bacterium UBA1936 | reverse complement strand
GGCTTTGCCGCCCGCCCCGAAACGCCGGATTCTCGGTCCCAATAAAATTGCCGAGCGCCGCCGCCAACGGGCGGCGGCGCTCGGCTTTCCTTGTCGTAATCAAAAGGGTTGCGAGTGGCAGCGACCGCTCAGTCGCGGCACCAGTCCGG